>JBKPKU010000189.1:0-33240 GCA_046731295.1 Actinomycetota bacterium | reverse complement strand
CGGCTGGTCCTACGACCAGGTGCGCGACTTCGTCGGCACGCTGGGGCGGACGATCGAGCACGCCGACCGCGAGCACGTGACGATGGCGTGGCAGATCTCCAAGCGCACCGGGAAGGTCTTCGTCGACCACAACATGAACAGGAGCGGCGCCAACATCTCGGCCGCCTACTCGCTTCGCCCGGAGCCGATGGCGACGGTCTCCACCCCGGTGACGTGGGATGAGATCGACGCGGGGATCACGCCGCAGGACTTCCGGATCGAGAACGTGTGGGAGCGGTTCGACAAGCTCGGCGACCTGTTCGAAGGCGTGCGGACCCAGCCGCAGGACCTGGCCCAGGCGCTGGAGGCGGTCGGGCTGCCCGCGGACAAGGCGTTCGCCGACCCGAGGCAGGCGACCCGGCGCACCTCCGAGGACCGGCGCACCTCGGAGGAGGTCATCGCGGCCTCCAAGGACCCGAAACTCGGGGAGTACCTGCGCAAGCGGACGTTCGGGCCCGAGGGGACGACGGAGCCCGCGCCCGGCCAGGCCACCGGCGAGGGCAACTCGTTCGTGATCCACAAGCACCGCGCGACGCGACTGCACTACGACGTGCGGCTCGAACGAGACGGGGCGCTGCCGTCCTGGGCGGTCCCGCGCGGGCTTCCGACACAGCCCGGCGACAAGCGCCTGGCCGTCCGCACCGAGGATCACCCGCTCGAGTACGGCTCGTTCGAGGGCACGATCCCCGAGGGCCACTACGGGGCCGGCGAGGTCCGTATCTTCGACGACGGGACCTACGAGCCGGTCGAGTGGACGGACTCGAAGGTGAGCTTCCGGCTGCACGGCCGCCGGTACCCCGGCCTCGAGTTCCACTTCGTCAAGACGCGGACCGACTGGCTCGGCTTCCTCGCCTCCGGCCAGCGCGCGCCGCTCATCGCGTCGCCGCCCGCGTTCCAGCCGATGCTGGCCGAGGGCGGGTGGAAGTCGTTCGACGACCCGAAGTGGTGGTTCGAGCCGAAGTTCGACGGGATCCGCTCGATGACCGGCATGGCCACCGACGCCACGAGGCTGGTCACCCGAAACGCCCGTGACGTGTCCGCCAAGTACCCCGAGCTCCACATGGTGCACGAGCTCGTCGACCAGGTGAACGCCGTGCTGGACGCCGAGATCGTGGCGTTCGACGAGGACGGAAAGAACTCGTTCGAGGCGCTCCAGCAGCGGATGAACCTGAGCAACGAGCGGGAGATCAAGCGCATCTCCGGCAAGATCCCGGTGTCCCTGGTGGCGTTCGACCTCCTGTGGCTGGACGGCAACGACCTGACCGGGCTGGCGCTCGAGCAGCGCCGCGAGCTCCTGGAGACGATCGTCGAGCAGGACCACCGGCTGCAGGTCGTCACGCACGTCGAGGGAGACGGCACGAACTTCGTGGAGGTGGCGCGGAAGCTCGGCCTCGAGGGCGTCGTGGCCAAGCGGACCGGCTCGCGCTACCAGCCGGGCCGGCGATCGCCGGACTGGCGCAAGATCAAGCTCACCAACACGCAGGACTGCGTGATCCTGGGCTGGACGCCGGGGCAAGGCGGTCGCTCGGGGACGTTCGGCGCGCTGCTGGTCGGCGCCTACGACGACGGCGATCTGCTGTGGATCGGGCAGGTCGGCACCGGGTTCACGCGCCAGACCCTCGACCGCGTCCTCGAGGCGCTCGCGCCCATCAGGCGTTCGACCCCGCCGATCGACGACCCGGAGCTCGCAAAGGTCAGGGGCGCGACGTTCGTCGAACCAACGATCGTGTGCGAGGTCGAGTACCTCGAGATCACCAAGAGCACGAAGAAGATGCGCGCGCCCTCGTTCAAGGGCCTGCGGGACGACAAGACGCCCGAGGAGTGCGTGCTGGAGAGGCCGAAGGGCTGAGCGCTAGAAGGGCTCGAACCCGGCGCGGACGAGCATCGCGCGCACCTCGCGCTCGTCCAGGCCCCGCTCGACGAGCTCCTTGTAGATCCGAACGGCCGCGAACGACCGGCCGCACCGCGGGCAGAACTGGAAGTGAGCCTCGGCCGGCGTCTCGCACCACGGGCACCGCGTGACCTCGACGCGGTTGTCGGGCTCGAGCCCGGTGTCGGCGAGCGCGTCGATGTAGCCCTTGCCGTAGTCCCACTGGATGTACTCGTCCTCCTTGACCTCGAACGCCGGCTCGTGCATCTGGGACTCGCCGGTCTGCAGCATGTGCTCGAGGTTCTCCAGGAGCAGCTCCCACTCGTAGAAGTGGTTCTGCTGACAGCGGTCGCACGCGATTACGACGCCCTTGACGCCCTGGCCCTTGAACGTCCTGCGCATGCCGTCCAGGTCCTCGATATCGGCGCGGAGGTTCTCCGCCTCCGCGGCGTCGAGCGGCCCGCTCTCGCGTTCGTCGTCGTCGTCGAGCGGCTCTTCCATCGCTCAGTCCACGTCCTCTTCGAGCAGATCGAAGGTCTTGAAGCCCTCCGCGAACTCGACGCCACCCTGCTCGCCCAGCTCCCGCGCCCGCTCCCGGACCCACTCGATCGAGTCCCCCACGCCCTGGGAGACGTGCGCCTCGAGCGAGGCGATCTTGGTCTCGAGCGTCTTGGTGATGTCCACGTAGGTATCGGCGTCGTCCGAGGCGAGCCACAGGTGCGGGATCTCGAACGGCTCCAGGCCCTCGTCCAGGAGCTCGGAGAACTGCGGGCGGCTCGGCGCGTCGGGCATCACGGCGCACAGCGCGAGCGTGCCCGCCTGCTTGTGGTCCCAGTGGTTGATGTAGCGGTTCGCGAACCACAGTCGCGAGGGGTCGGGCGCGACCAGCACCTCGGGCCGGATCCGGCGGACGACCCGGGTCACCGCGCGGCGGGTCTCCAGGTTCACCTCGAGCTCGCCGTCGACGAACCCGAGGAACGTGACGCTCCGAACGCCGAGGATCTCGGCGGCCGCGCGCTGCTCGGCCTCGCGCACGGGCCGGATCGAGTCCCGGGTCTCCCCCGGCTCGTTGTTGCCGGCGGAGCCGTCGGTGACCACGCAGTAGTGGACGTCGGTCCCCTCGCTCGCCCACGCTGCGACGGTGCCGCCGCACATGAACTCGGCGTCGTCGGGATGGGCGAAGACCACCAGCGCGCTCGCGAAACCCACGCCGACAGGCTACCGGCTGGGGGCGCTTGCGAGAGCCATGGCGAAGCGGGTTGCATACCTTCCGTGGCCGACCCGCTCGAACGCGACCGCCGGATCCGAGAGCTCGAGCGCGACTTCCGCCGGTCGGCCTGCCGCTGCTGTCCGCGGACTACTCGGCCACGGAGGACGTGTTCGCGCGGGCGATCCCGCTGCTCGCGCTCGTCTTCGTCGTCGAGATCCTAGGGGCGATGAACCTGGACTGGACGGCGGGCGCGAACGTGCTCGCGCTGATCGGCGGCCTCGTGCTGGTGCTGGGCGCGGTCGGCATCCTGAACGTGGTTCGGGGCCGGCCGTTCCTGTCGATCCCGCGCAAGGTCGGCGTCCCCGAGCTCACGGCGTTCGTGGTGCTGCCGGTGGTGCTGCCCCTGGTGTTCGGCGGCCAGCTCGGGAGCGCGCTGGTGACCGGGCTCGCGAACCTCGCGCTGCTGGGCCTGATCTGGCTCGTGGTGGGGTTCGGCGTGCTCTCCGTCCTGCGGTGGACCGCGTCCCGTTTCGCACAGCTCCTCGGGGCGTCGCTGTCGTTGCTGGTGCGGGCGCTCCCGCTCCTGCTGTTCTTCTCGCTGGTCACGTTCTTCACCAACGAGTACTGGCAGCTGTTCGGCGAGGCGAGCGACGTGACGTTCTACGCAGGGGCCGGCCTGTTCGTGCTCATCACGGCGATCTTCCTGATCGTCCGGCTGCCCGGGAGCGTTCGGGACCTGGAACGCGCGAGCGCGCTGGAGGTGCCACTGAGCCGGCGGCAGCGCGTGAACGTGGGACTCGTGATCTTCATCGCGCAGGCGCTCCAGATCCTGTTCGTGGGCCTCGCGATCTGGCTCTTCTTCATGGTATTCGGCGCCTTGCTGGTCACGCCCGAGATCCGGGAGAGCTGGATCGGGACATCCGGACAGAAGCTGTTCACGATCCCGTTCGTCGGCGAGCAGCTCGAGATCACCAAGCAGCTCGTGCGGACGGCGGCCGGCGTCGCCTCGTTCTCGGCGCTCTACTACGCGGTCGCGTCCGCCGTGGACTCGACGTACCGGGACGAGTTCGTCGAGCGCCTCACGCAGAACCTGCAGGAAACGTTCCGCGAGCGGCGAGAGTACCTCGAGCTGATCCGCGACCGGCACGCGGGGGTCCCGTCGGCGGTGGGATAGCCGGCGTCAGCGACGCCGGGCGACCATCGGCAACCCGCCGCGCGGCCGGAGCGTGATCACCGCCTGCAGCTCGGGCTCGCGCTCGGTCGCCGCCTCGAAGCGCCACCGCCGCCCGACCGACGCCGCGATCATCGCCGCTTCCAGACGCGCGAACGGCTCGCCGATGCACACCCGCGGCCCGGCGCCGAACGGCACGAAGGCATAGCGAGGCCGTCGCTCCTGCTCGCCGTCCAGCCAGCGTTCGGGGCGGAAGGTCGAGGATTCGGGCCACCAGCGTTCGTCGTGGTGGAGCAGCCATGGCGCGATGACCACGATCGAGCCCAGCGGGATCGTGTGGCCCTTCGCACGGTGTTCCGCGACCGCCGTCCGGCCCATCGCCCACACGGGTGGGCGAAGCCGCAGCGACTCGGAGACGACGGCCTGCGCGTAGGGGAGGTTCGGCAGGTCCGCGACCGTGGGCGCTCGGTCGCCGAGGACGGCGTCCAGCTCGGCGTGGAGGCGTCGCTCGGCATCCGGGTTCCGTGACAGGAGCCACCAGGTCCAGGTGAGCGCGACCGCGGTCGTCTCGTGGCCGGCCAGGAACAGCGTGAGGGCCTCGTCGCGGACCTGATCGTCGCCCATCCCGGTCCCGTCCTCGCGGGCGCGGAGCAACAGCGAGAGCAGGTCGTTGCCGGTGACGCCGGTCGCCCGCCGCTCGGCGATCATCTCGCCGATCACACGGTGGAGGTCGGCCTCGAGGCGGTGGTAGCGCCGCATCGTGGGCGACGGCAGCCGGACGAGCAGCCGGAACAGCGGCGAGTACACGCGGTCGAACATCCCCAGCGTGTCGGTCATCGCCCGCCGGACGGTCGCGCTCCGCGCCTCGTCCACGTCGGTGCCGAACAGCGTCTCCCCCACCACCGCGAGCGTGAGCGCCGACATCTCGGCCTGGATGTCGACCGCCGCGCCGTCGGCCCATCGGGTCTCAGAGCGTTCGGCGTGTCGGACCATCGAGTCGCCGTACGAGGCGATCCGCTCGTGATGGAACATCGGCTGGATCAGCCGGCGCTGACGATGGTGCACCTCCTCCTCGCTCGTGAGGAGCGACGAGCCGAGCAGCATCTTCGCGGCCTGGATCGTCGGTCCCTTGTGGAACGCGCGATGATCCGAGACCAGTGCGCCCTGCACGAGGTCCGGGTGGTTGAGCAGGTACGCGTCCGACCGTGGCACGCGGATCCGGACCACGTCGCCGAACGGCGCCAGCCGCTCGAGGAGCGAGAGCGGGTCGCGGCGGAACGCACGGAGGGCCGCGAACGCGTTCAGGTCCGGTCCCGGCGGGCGCACCTCGGTCTCCACGGCACCCATCATCGGCCCCGGACGCCGAGCCGCAACCCGGTCCCGTACCCTACGCGCCATGCGCGAGCTCCCCGAGGGCTACGAGATCCGGCCGGCAACGCCCGACGACCTGGACGCGGTCGCGGCCGTGATGCAGGCGGTCGACGCCGACGTCACGGACGGGTCCGACCTCGACGCCGACATGATCCGGGACCTGTGGTCGTCCCCCGGGATCGACCTGGCCCTCGACGCGTGGGTGGTCTCCACTGGCGACGCCCTCGTGGCGTACGCGCACGTCCAGGAGAACGGCGCGACGCGCCTCAAGGGCTGGGGCGACGTCCATCCGGACCATCGCGAACGCGGGATCGGCTCCGTGATCCTGGAACGGGCAGAGGCCCGAGCGGCCGAGCGGTTCGCCGCCGTCCCCGAGGGCGTCCTCGACCTCGCGGCCGCCGACGCCAACGACGAGGCAGCCGCGCTGATGCGGTCCCGGGGGTTCGAGTACGCGCGCTCGTTCCGGCACATGCAGATCGACCTCGACGGCGCGCCGGTCGACCCGGGCGAAGCCCCGGACGGCGTCGAGATCCGGGGGATCGATCCGGAACGCGACCTGCCCGAGATCCACGCGATCTTCGTGGACGCGTTCCGCGACGAGTGGGGCTACCGCGAGATCCCGTTCGAGGAGTGGAAGGGCAACGAGGTCGACACGCCCGGCTTCGACCCGGGCTTCTGGTTCATCGCGGAGGACGAGAGCGGACCGGTCGGCGCCGTCTCGGGGCTGATCTGGGGCGAGCTCGGATGGGTCGGGGAGCTCGGAGTACGGAAGCCGTGGCGGGGTCGTGGGATCGCCGAGGCGCTGCTCCGGCGCTCGTTCTCGACGTTCGGCTCTCGCGGGTTTACCCGTGTGCGGTTGAACGTGGACGCCGAGAACCCGACCGGCGCGGTCGTCCTCTACGAACGCGTCGGGATGCGCAAGGTCCGCGGCTGGGACATCTACGAGAAGCGCTTCGCGTGACAACTTGTTGATGGGGACGATGCACGCCGACGAGCTCCAGATCGGCGAGGCACTCGTCCGTCGACTCCTAAACGAACAGTTCCCCGAATGGGGCGACCTCCCGCTCCAGGTGATCGAGCCGAGCGGCACCGAGCACGCGATCTTCCGTCTCGGTGACGAGTTCTCGGTGCGGCTTGCGCGTCGCAAAGGCCCGACGGTGCCGGGCGGCAGGGAGTTGGACTGGCTCCCCCGGCTGGCTCCGCTGCTCCCTCTCGAGATCCCCGTCCCGGTCGCGCAAGGTAGCCCGACCGGCGAATACCCCTGGTTCTGGGACATCCACACGTGGGTTCGAGGCGACACCGTTCCGGTGGAGCAGATCGATGTGGTCCGGGCAGCACGCGATCTGGCCACGCTCGTCGGCGCGCTTCAGCAGTTGAGCCCAGCGGGGGCACCGAAAGGTCGTGGCATCCCGCTGGCCGAGCGCGATGAGGAGATGCGGTACTGGCTGGCGAGGTTCGGCGACGACCAGGGCGTGACGGCGGAGTGGGAGCGTGCGCTCTCGGCCTCGCCGTGGGACGGCCCGCCAGTCTGGCACCATGGCGACCTCGACGCGCGGAACTGGCTCGTCCGCGACGGGCGTATCAGCGGGGTGATCGACTGGGCCGCGATGGGCGTCGGCGACCCGGCATGCGACGTCATGGTTGCCTGGAAGCTGCATACGTCCGCGGCACGAGACGCGTTCCGTCAAGCGCTGCCCACCGATGACGCGACGTGGGAGCGGGCACGAGGCTGGGTTCTGTCGCAGGCCATCGCGGCACTCGCCTACTACACGCCGGAGAACAATCCGAGCCTCTACCACGAGGCTCGAAGGTGGCTCGAACTCGTCCTGTCCGAGCCTCGCTAACACAACACGCCAACGCGAAACATGGTCGCCGGCCCCCGGTACCGCCTGCCGCTCGTCAACGAAGCTCGGCGAGACGCTCTCCGACCGCGTCGGCGTGCGGGATCCGCGCCTCCTCTCCCTCGCGCAGAAGCTCGCGAACGGAGGCAGCGAGGGCTCGCCGGAGCGCACCGGGTTCGAGTCCGTCGACGTGGGCTCCGTCGAAACGAGCACGAGTCTCCGCGGAAAGGTCGTCGTAGCCGCGCGCCTGGACGGCGATTACGCCCTCGCGGAGGCACGCGAGCGAGAGCGCGTGGTCGCGCACGACACCGACGTAGTGCTCCGCCTGCCATGCGCGGCGGCGCTCGATGCAGGCACGAGCGTGGAGGGCGTAGATGACCGCCCACCCAAAGATGTCCCCCGCGACCGCGGGCGTTGGGATGAAGAGGCTCCCGACGGCGGCCCCGGGCTCGCCGGCGGCAACCTCGCCGAACGCCAGCCGGAATCGCGGCCCTGCGGGACGGAACCGCGCCGCCGGCGCCATCGAGAGGTCCAGCTGTAGAGCTTCCGGCAGCAGGAACACTCTATAGGTGGTCGCGCCGCGTTCGAGATCGACGAGCCGCACGGCGTCCGATCCCTCGACGAGGGCGCGTGTCCAATCCTCGAGCACGTCCGCAACGCCCGCGTGGTCGGCGATGGCGAACGTGAGGTCCACGTCCGAGTACCGGTCACCAGCGTCCACCGCCAGCGAGCCGACGACGGCTGCGGCAACCACGCGCCCGTCCTCCTGTGCACGCGTCAGCAAGTGGTCGCGAAGCGCATCGCGCTGCTCGACGGTGAACACGAGTCGAGATGCTAGCCCTGCACCGGCCGCGTCTCTACGGGCCGTCGAACCCGGATCGACGCGAGCTGGGCTTCGGCGCGCTCTACGCAGCCGACCAGCCACGCGCCGTCCTGAGGACCGCGCTCGTCCTGCCTCGGGAGGCGAACTGGTTCACGGTCAACCGTCACGTGAACCTCAGAGGCGCGAGCGCGGTCAGCAGGGCGACCGTGGTAGAGCCCGATGGCTGTCGAATGGAGCCAGCTGCTCCTAACCGCTCAGGAAACGTCCTCACGACCGACGACCTCGACCGAGGCCATCATGCCGAGGAGATCGTCACGGCTGAGGAAGTCGGTCTGTGCGTAGAGCATGAAACCATCGAAGCTCGCGCCGACGGTCCGCACCGGATCCAAGAATGGCCACACTCCGAAGGGGGCTTCGCGAGCGTGCTTCAGGTCCCACATCACGAAGGTCTGCCCCCCAACAGCCCAGTCGACGCGCTCCCATCCGGTCTCCGGCACCTCCCCTCGCAGCCGCTCGGTTTGGCAGCTAACGACCAGTCCGTCGCGAGACTCGTATACCAGATAAGCGGTCGCGAACGGGTGGAAGCGGCGCCGTTCCTCGTAGAAGACACGGGGGGGCCCCGGGGCTGGGGCTTGGCTCGGCGCGAGGACGGGGAAGGGGGCTCTTCGCGCCGCGTCCTTCAACGAGGCCTCGTGCAAGCCAACAGGATTCAGTTCGTCCTCGACGCAGCGGATCGGGATCCCGTAGTTGACGGCTTCCACGTCTTCATCCAGGTACAGCTCAATCCACCAGGCGTGATCCTCCGGTTTCGCTCCTCCAGCGTTCTCGAAGTCTCGCCAATCCCACAGGTCGCCGAGGCTCCACGCAAAACGACAACCGGGCTGCCGATCGTCGCGAAGGATGATCACGCCGGTCGTACCCGGATACGAGCCCTCCAAGCAAATCTCCTCGACCCACACCCCGTCGTTGTCGTGGGCTTGAAACCGTCTCCGACCGGCGAGCCTACGCTCAAGCTGCTCCTTCAGGCGTAGCTCGAAGGCGCTCGGATCCGCTGCCGCCTTGGCCATCTCGGCACGCGCCCACGCTTCACTGTCCACTCGCGCATGGTACGAGCACCAAAACGGTGTCGCTTTAGGATCGGAACCGCATCGAAGACCGTTCACGACTGCTACGGACGATCGAAGCGGATCGAGGCCAGCTGCGCCTCGGCCCTCTCGATGCAGCCGACCAGCCACGCGCCGTCCTGCGGACCGCGCTCGTCCTGCCTCGGGAAGGCGAACTGATTCAGGGTCTCGTCCGAGCCGAACTGGATGCCCTTGGTCCGCAGGTACTCGCCCACCGCGAACTCCCAGGTGAACAGCGCGGTCCCGTCGTCGAACGCCTGCACCGTGTAAGTCAGGTATGGGTTCGGCTCGGCCACGTACGTCTGGGCGCCGCGCGGCGAGCGCTCGGTCGCGGAGTGGAACCCGAACTTGACGAGCGCCTCCTCGAACCCCATCGCCCGAAGCCTACGCTGCAGGGCTAGTGGACGACCTTCAGGATCCCGTCCAGCTCGTCGGCGTCCTCGACCGGCGCCGCCGTGCGGCCGCGCGCGATCGAGCCGCGCGCCTTGCCGAGCGACGAGCGCAGCTCGTCCACCCCGTTGGCCACCATCGTGCCGGCACGCACGATCTTGTTCTCGATCACGGCCTGCATCGCGTCGAGCACCGTCGAGACCTCCTCGAGCGCGGTGCGCGCGTCGTCCGCATCGCCGAACCTGTGCGCCAGGCTGTACAGGAACAGCAGCACAGGCAATGCCGTCGAGTACGGCACGATGACCACGCCCCTCGCGAACGCGTCGGCATGCGCGCGCCGCAGCACCGCGTACGCGGCGTCGGGGACGGCCGCGACCGCGACCGGACACGTGAGCGCGGGATCGAGGTAGCCCGCTACCTCGCGCGCACGAGCCGTTACCAAGCGTTCGACGTCGCGCGCCAGCACCTCGCGCTCATGCGGATCCGAACACCCTTCGAGCGCCTCGATCTCGGCCACCGCCGACCACTTCGAGTCCACCGGCAGACGCCGGCCGTCGGGCAGAAGCAGCCCGAACTCCACGACCCGTCCGTTCACGCGGAGATCGGTGACCAGCATGCCCGGCGGCAGCTGCCCGAGGTGCTCACGCAGGACGTTCTCGCCCGCCTTCCCCTTGGACGCGCTCCCGGCGAGGACGTTCGAGAGCCGGCGCACCACCTCCCACGACTCTCGATCGCGTTCGCGCCGTTCCTCCTCCCGCAGCGAGAGGGCCTCGAGCGCGCGACGAGCTCCGGCCATGTCCGCCAGCAGGTGCTCGGCGGCCCCATCCCTCGACGAGGCGCCGTCGGCGATCCGGCGCAACTCGGCCGTCTGCACGTCGAGGCGCGCCTCCAGCCGCTCGGTCGGCTCGGCGCGGGGGGTGCGCCTGGCGCCCAGGATCGCGGCGACGACGGCCGCGCCCGCGGCCAGGCCCAGCACGGCGAACCCGATCTCGTGCATGCGCCGCAAGCGTAGAGAGGGGGTCTGACATTTCTTGTCACTCCCATCATCCGGACGCCGGCCATGCGGGTAGGCTTTCGCGCGCTTCGCTCACCCATCCAGTCGCCGAAGGGGGATCCGACCCGTGCTCGACGTCGCGAAGCAGGCCGTCCAGGCCGCCAAGGCCGCGGGGGCCGACTACGCGGACGGACGCGTCGTGATCGACCACGAGGAGTCGATCACCGTTCGGAACCAGGAGATGGAGGGCATCGACCGCTCCACCTCGAAGGGCCTCGGGATCCGAGTGGTCGTGAACGGGTACTGGGGCTTCGCCGCCACCGCGCGGCAGGAGCCGGAGGAGATCGAGCGCACCGCGAAGCTGGCCGTCGAGATCGCGCGGGCGGCCGCCCGCCTGCCGATGAGCCCGGTCGTCCTGTCGGAGGTCGAGCCGGTCACCGGCACGTGGCATTCCCCGATGCAGGTGGACCCGTTCAACGTCCCGCTCGAGGAGAAGGTCGCGATGCTGATGGAGGCGACCCGGCGGATGCAGACGGTCGCCGGGCTGTCGTTCGGCGAGGGCGCGATCGACCTGTTCCGCCGCCGCACGTTCCTGGCGACCAGCGAGGGCACCGAGCTCGAGCAGACGACGGTGCAGTCCGGCGCCGGGATCGAGGCGACCGCGCTCGGCGACGGCGAGATGCAGCGCCGCTCGTTCCCGAACTCGTTCAGGGGCCACGTCTCCGCCGCGGGCTGGGAACACATCCTGCGGCTCGGGCTGATCGAGGAGTCCGAACGCATCGCGACCGAGGCCGTCGAGCTCCTGTCGGCCGAGGAGTGTCCGGCCGAGAACACCACGCTCGTCCTGGACTCGGGACAGGTGGAGCTCCAGATCCACGAGTCGATCGGACACCCGGTCGAGCTCGACCGCGTGCTCGGCATGGAGGAGGCCTACGCGGGCTCGTCGTTCGTGCGCACCGAGGACCGCGGCAAGCTCCGGTACGGCAGTCCGCTGGTCTCGATCACGGCCGACGCGTCCCTCCCCGGCGGACTCGGGTCGTTCGGCTGGGACGACGAGGGCGTGCCGGCGCAGCGCGTCCCGATCATCGTGGACGGCGTGTTCCAGGACTTCATCTCGAGCCGCGAGACCGCGAGCGTGCTCGGCGAGACGTCGTCGGGCGCGATGCGCGCGGACGGCTGGTCGCACTACCCGCTGATCCGCATGACGAACATCTCGATCGAGCCTCGTGAGGGCTCCCTCGCGGACATCATCGGCGACACGAAGGACGGCGTGTTCCTGTCGACCAACACGTCGTGGTCGATCGACGACCACCGGGTGAACTTCCAGTTCGGCTGCGAGATCGCCTGGCGGATCAAGGACGGCCGTCTGACGGCGATGTACCGCAACCCCAACTACACGGGCATCACGACCGAGTTCTGGGGGTCGTGCGACGCGGTGGGCGGCCGCGAGGACTGGACGCTGTGGGGCACGCCGAACTGCGGCAAGGGGCAGCCCGACCAGGTCGCCCGGGTCGGGCACGGGGCGTCGCCGGCCCGGTTCCGCAACGTGCAGGTCGGGGTGCGCGGCTGATGCCGGGCCTGATCGGCCCCGACGAGGCCCGCCGCGTGGCCGATGCCGCGCTCAACCTGCCCGGCGCCGACGGCGTCGAGGTGCTGTTCATGCACGAGTGGGGCGGGCTCACACGCTTCGCGTCGAGCTCGATCCACCAGAGCACGCACAGCGAGGACACGGGCATCCGCGTGCGAGTCGTCACCGAGGGACGCGTCGGAGTCGCCGCTTCGAACGACTTCTCCACCGAGGGCGCCCACCGCGCGGCCGAGAGCGCGCTCGAGATGGCCAACGTGGTCGCGCCCGACCCGATGTTCCCGGGCCTCGCGCCGCCCGCGCCCACGCCGGATCACCAGGCGTTCGACGAGGCGACCACCGCAACGACCCCGGAGCAGCGCGCCGACGGCGTCGCCGAGGTCATAGGGCAGTGCCCGGAGGGGTTCACGGCCGCTGGGGCGTTCGAGACGCTCGGCAGCGAGGTGGCGCTTGCCAACACCGAGGGACAGTTCTGCTACGCGCCGACGTCGCAGGCGTCCGTGACCACGGTCGTCACGGGCTCGGAGGGCGGGAGCGGGTTCGCCGAGGTGTTCGACACCGCGACCACGGCGTTCGACCCGGCCGCGATCGGCAAGCGGGCGGCCGACAAGGCGGTCGCGTCGCGGTCGCCGCGAGACCTGGACGCCGGCCGCTACACGGTGGTGCTCGAGCCCTCGGCCGTCTCGACGCTCGTCGGGTTCCTGGCGTGGGTCGGGTTCGGGGGCCGCTCGCTCTTCGAGGGCCGGTCGTGCTTCTCCGGCAAGGAGGGGCAGCAGGTGGGTGCGCCGTCGGTGTCGATCTACGACGACGCGACCGCCGACGGGACCCTCGGGATCCCGTTCGACTTCGAGGGCGTGCCGAGATCGCGCGTCGACCTGATCGACGGCGGCGTGTTCAAGGGTGCCGTGTACGACCTTCGGACCGCCAAGCAGGCCGGAGCGCGCTCGACGGGCCACGCGCTCCCCCCGCCGAACCCCGAGGGCCCGTTCCCCCTCAACCTGTTCATGGAGCCCGGCGAGGCCTCGCTCGAGGACATGATCGGGTCGATCGACCACGGCGTGCTCGTGACGCGGTTCCACTACACAAACGTCGTGCACCCCGTGGAATCCACGATCACCGGCATGACGCGCGACGGCACGTTCCTGATCGGGCACGGCGAGATCGCCCACCCCGTCAAGAACTTCCGGTTCACACAGTCGATCGTCGAGGCGCTCAAGGGCACGGAGATGATCGGCCGCGACACCGAGCTCGCGAGCGAGTTCTTCTTCTCGGCCAGCCGGGTACCCGCGCTCAAGGTCTCCTCGTTCAACTTCAGCGGGCGCTCGGACCACTGAGCCGGCCGGCTGGCCGCTCCGAGCGCCCGGGCATAGACTGTCGGTCCCCGAACGGAGGTAACCGCGATGCAGGTCCGCGACATCATGCATACCGACGTGAAGACCACCGCACCCACGGACACGTTCGACAACGTGGCCAAAGTCCTGCGGGAGAACGGCATCTCCTCGGTCGTCGTCGTCGAGGGCGGCAAGCTCGCCGGAATCGTCACCGAGCGCGACCTGGTGAACCTGGTCGCCGATGGCGGCGACCCCCGGACCACCAAGGTCGCCGACCGCATGACCAAGGACCTGGACACGGTCGACCCCAAGACCGACATCGCGGAGGCCGCCGACCACATGGCGCGCCTGAAGATCCGGCACCTGCCCGTGCTGCAGGACGGCGAGCTCGCGGGGATCATCTCGATCCGCGACCTGACCAACTGGGCCGTGCGCGAGCTCACGTCCGGTCACGAGCTCCCCGACCTCGAGCGGAGCCACACGGCCCTGTCGGCCGCCGCCGAGGTCAACCGCGTCGGTCAGTAGCCTTCGCGCCCGGCGACCGCGTTCGGCGCGAGGGCCCGGCCCCGGCCGCGCGCATGAACGACGCTCGAGGGTTCTCGGTGGAACCCAGTTGCGCGAGGTCCCTGGGGAACAGCAGCGCGACGGTCCAGTCCGCCGCGATCTTCACCTTCCGCGTGAGCGTCGGCATCGCGTACAGGTGGTACGTCCGGTGCGCGAACCAGGCCGGGAATCCTCGGAGCCGCACGCCCATGATCAGCGCCACGCCCTTGTAGCGGCCGAGCGAGGCGACCGAGCCGATCCCGCGATAGTCGAAGGGCACGGGGCGCCCGCCCTCGAGCGCAGCCACGACGTTGTCCCCGACCCGCTTGCCCTGCCGCATCCCGTGCTGCGCGGTCGGCGGCATGACACCGCCCGCGATCCGGTCGGGCACGGCCGCGGAGTCGCCGGCGGCCCACGCGTCCTCGACACCCAGGACACGCAGGCACGCGTCGGTGCGGATCCGGCCGGTCTCGTCCACCGGGAACCCGGACTCGGCCGCGAGCGGCGACGGCTTGACTCCGGCGGTCCACACGAGCGTGTCGGCCCCGAAGGCCTGCCCGTCCGAGAGCCGGATCGTTCCGCCCTCGGCCGACTCGAGCCGCGTGTTCAGAAGGATCTGGATGCCACGCGCGGCGAGCCGCTCCATGGCGTAGTCGGCCAGGTCGCGGCTCAGCTCGGGCATGATCGTCCCGGCCGCCTCGACCAGCACCCAACGCATCTCCTCGGCCCGGACGCTCGTGTAGCTCCCGAGCGCGTCGCGGGCCAGGTCCTCGAGCTCGCCGAGCGCCTCGACGCCCGCGTACCCCCCGCCGACGAACACGAACGTCAGCGCCGCGCGCCGGCGTTCGGGATCGTCGGTGACCGCGGCGAGGTCGAGACGGGACAGGACGTGATTGCGGAGCCAGATCGCCTCGGGCACGGTCTTGAAGCCGACGCCGTGCTCGGCCAGGCCCGGGATCGGAAGGACGCGAGACCACGATCCCGGCGCCAGCACCACGACGTCGTACGCGAGCTCCACCTCGCGTTCGTCCGCGAGCCGGGTGCTCACGACCCGTCGGTCGTGGTCCACACGTCGGACCTCGCCGATCACGATCTCGCAGTGGCGCAGCACTCGCCGGAGCGGGACGGCGACGGCCCGCGGGTCGATCGTGCCCGAGGCCACCTCGGGCAGGAACGGCTGGTACTGCATGAAGTTCTCGGGGTTGACGACCGTCACGCGGTGCCCGAGATCGACCGCGCGCCGAAGATGCATCGCCGCGTAGAAGCCGCCGAATCCGGCGCCCACGACCAGGATGCGCTTGCCCGCCACGCTTCGATGCTACGGGCTGCGGAGAGGGGTCGGGTGTGGTGTGTGGCGCTCAGCGGGAGACGACCGCGCGCAGCGCGTCGAACGCCTCGGGATCGCACAGCGGCGTCCCGAGCCGAACCGGGTCGTACCTGACCCCGTGGCAGTCCGAACCGCCGGTGGCGACCAGGCCGAGCTCGCCGGCGAGACGCCGGTAGTGCTCTCGCGCCTCCGGCGTGTGGTCGGGATGGTCGACCTCGAGGCCGCGCATGCCGGCATCCGTCATGCGCTCGATCAGGGCCTCGGGCACCGAACTCTGGTCGCCCCACATGCCCGGGTGCGCAAGGACGCACACGCCACCGGCCGCGCGGATCAGCGCCACCGCGTCCACCGGATCGAGCGCATGCTTGGCGACGTGGCCCGGCCCGCCGTCGCCGATGTAGCGCTCGAACGCCTCCTTCTCCGTCTGGACGACCCCGGCCTCGACCATCGCCTGCGCGACGTGCGGGCGCACGATCGTGGCCTCGCCCGCGATCTGTCGGACGCGCTCGAACTCTATGGGGACGCCCAGCGACCGCAGGCGTTCGACCATCAGCTCACCGCGCCGGAACCGGTCCTCGCGCAGACGATGGAGCTCGGCCTGCAGGCCCTCGTCCCGGACATCCATCCAGTAGCACAGGACGTGGACGCTGCTGCGCTCGAACTCGGCCGAGAGCTCGACGCCGGGCACGACCGCTACGCCACTGCGGGCTCCCTCCGCGAACGCCTCCTCGAGCCCGTCGGTCGTGTCGTGGTCGGTGAGCGCCACGACGTCCAGCCCTCGCTCGGCGGCGAGCCGGACGAGTTCGGACGGCGTGAAGGTGCCGTCGGAGCGGTTCGAGTGTGCGTGCAGGTCGATCCTGGGCATGGCCGGCCCATGCTCGCAGACGGCGGCGACGGCGTCAGGCCGGGGCGATCAGCTCGGACGTGATGTCCGTCAGGGCGTGCGTGCCGGCCAGCGACATCGTGTTGGTGAGCTCCCCGCGCAGGATGCGGAGCACGTCGGCTACGCCATCCTCACCCCCGACCGCGAGGCCCCAGCAGATCGGGCGTCCCACCATCACCGCGGCCGCGCCGAGCGCGAGCGCCTTGAACACGTCGGTCCCACGGCGAACGCCGCCGTCCATCAGGACCGGGATGCGGCCGTCCACGGCCTCCACGATCTCGGGAAGCACCGTGATCGTGGCGGCGACCGAGTCGAGCTGGCGCGCGCCGTGATTCGACACGACGACGCCGTCGGCGCCCGCCTCGACCGCCAGGCGCGCGTCCTCCGCGGTCAGGATGCCCTTGACCAGGATCGGCAGCGGCGCCTGGTCGCGGATCCAGGCGAGATCGTTCCACGTGATGTTCGGATCGAACACGAGATCGCTGTGTGGCAGCCCGAAGGGCATGTCGAACCCGGTGCGCGTGTCCCGATGGCGCAGGCCCGCCACGGGGAAGTCGACGGTGAAGCAGATCGCCGCGTAGCCGGCCTCGTGCACGCGGTGCAGCGTCTCGACCGTGACGCTGCGCTCGGTGTACACGTACAGCTGCCACCACGTCGGCTTGTCCCCCGCGGCGGCGATGTCCTCCAGGATGTCCTGCGCGGTCGTCGAGACCACCATGATCGTGCCGGCCCGCGAGGCAGCGCGCGCCGTTGCGACCTCTCCATCCGGATGCGCCAGGCGCTGGTAGGCCCACGGCGCGACCAGGATCGGGGCCTCGATGCTCGCACCGAGCAGCTCGGTGCTCGGGTCCGGCGGGAAGGCCGCCGTCAGCATCCGGGGCCGGATCACCCAGCGCTCGAACGCGGCCCTGTTCTCGCGCAGGGTCCACTCGTCGCCCGCGCCCCCTGCGTAGTAGTCGTACACGTCGGGGGGCAGACGCTCGCGCGCCAGCGGCTCGAAGTCGTCGACGGTCAGGAACAGCGGCTCGATCTCGCTCACGGCCGCACCTTACCCGCCTCTGCTAGCGCGGTCAGAGCCGCGAGGCCGGGACCGCGGTCGTGACCACCGTCTCCGAACCCACGACGCGGAAGAAGCCGTCCTTGAACGCGATCGTGCGCCGCAGGAACGTGGGCGGGCAGCACACGGGCTGGTCGTTCGGATACTGCGCCGAGTACTCCTGGACCGTGCCGGCGGACACGATCACCGAGCCCTTGGGCGCCGGGTCCGGGTGCGCGAGCACCTCGGGCACCGCGTTCTCGTCGTAGCCGACGATGTCGTACTCCAGCACGTCCGCCTCGCCGAGCGAGCGGAACCCGACCAGCAGCTCGGGCACGCCGTCGCCGGTGAGATCGGATGCCAGGACGTTCACGTCGGCCCATCGTTCGCCGACCGGGTCCGAGGCCTCCAGCCACCGGACCCATCCGCCCTCGTCTGGCACGTAGGTGAGGATCTCCACGGAGAAGGCGGTCGCGCCGGTGGGCGTCGTCGCCTGCTCGACGACCCACACGACCCGCTGCCCCGCGACCGCCACCTCCCCGCAGTCGCCGAGCGTCCCGGCCGTGATGAGCGCGGCGCAGGCGGCGTTGGACGAGGCGGCCACCACGGTTCGAACGCCCTCCTGCAGGACCGCCCCGTCGCGGGGGATCGCCGGGGCCTCGCCGGGCGACGGCGTCAGGACCACCGTCGACGGCGCGGCCGCGGTGGTCGTCGGGGTGACGGGGCCGGGGATCGGCGCGGCCTCGTCGTTACCCGTGCGGCCGAGCGCGAACCCCAGCACCAGCCCGACCCCGAACAGCACGGCCGCGCCCACGATCACGGCGATCCGCGTCTGGCGACTCACACGGCGGACGCTACACCGACCGGCGAGCCTTCCGGCTCATGACCGCTGTTACGATGCGCGCAGACCGTGAAGTCCGCCGCCGACCTTCGCGCCGCAGCGTTCTTGAAGGTCGTGACGTGGGCACGGGTCGCCCTCGTGCCGGTGATCCTGGCGCTGATCCTGGCGGGCCCGGACGACGAGGCGGCGTTCACCGCGGCCGCGGCCCTGTTCGCGATCGCCGCGCTCACCGACTTCTTCGACGGGCTTCTCGCGCGCCGGTGGGCACAGACCAGCGTGTTCGGCAACTTCCTGGACACGACGGCCGACAAGCTGCTGGTCTCGGGCGCGCTCGTCGGCCTGCTGGTCGTCGACCGGGTCTCGGCGTGGATCGCGATCATCATCATCGGCCGCGAGATCCTGATCATCGGCTTGAAGGGGGCGGTCGCCTCCACCGGCGACCTGGTCCGGCCGTCCGTGTGGGGCAAGGCCAAGGCCAACGTCCAGTTCCTCGCGATCTTCCTGGCGATCCTTCGGCCAGGCGAACCCATCGGGCCGCTGTACCTGGACCAGTGGGCGATGATCGCCGCCGCGGTCATAACGATCCTGTCAGGGATCGAGTACGCCGTGCGTTTCCGCGGCGCGATCACCGACGCGCCCGCCGACCCGGGATCGTGATAGAGCCGGGGGCGTGACCGAGCCGGTCCTGGTCAGCGGCGGCGGCGGGGTCGTCGGGGGTGCGCTCGTCCGCCGACTCGTGAGGGCCGGCCGTCCGGTCCGCGCGCTCGCGCGGACGGAGGCGTCGGCCGGGGCGCTGCGTGCCGCGGGCGCCGAGCCCGTGCGCGGCGACGTCCTCGACCTCGGGTCGCTCACCGGGGCGATGCGGGACTGCGCGACGGTGTTCCACGTCGCCGGCGTGAACGCGATGTGTCTGCGCGATCCGGCGCCGATGGTCCTGACCAACGTCGAGGGTTCGGCAAACGCGATCCGCGCCGCCGCGGAGGCCGGCGTCGCCCGTGTCGTCTACACGTCGTCGTCGTCGGCGATAGGCGAGGCGCACGGGACGATTGGGCGCGAGGACTCCCCGCATCGCGGGTCCTACCTGTCGGCCTACGAGCGCTCGAAACACGACGCCGAGCGGCTGGTGTTCGGGCTCGCCGGGGAGCTCGGCATCGAGGTCGTAGCGGTCAACCCATCGTCCGTGCAGGGGCCGGGCCGAGCCACGGGCTCGGCCCGGCTCCTGCTCGAGGTCGCGAACGGCCGCCTGCCGGTGCTGGTCGACACCACGATCTCGCTGGTCGACATCGACGACTGCGCCGAGGGACACGTACTGGCCGAGACCCTCGGCACCCCCGGCGAGCGCTACCTCCTGTCGGGCGCCACGCTCACCACGCGCGAGGCCGTGGCCCTGCTCGAACGCACCTGGGGGCTCCCCCGCCGCGTCCGGTTCGCGCCCGCGTGGGTCGCCGCGGCCGGCGGGCAGGCCGCGTGGGCGGGCGCAAGGCTCATGCGCCACGACGCGCCCGTCTGCCCGGAGGTGGTCCGAGCACTGCTGCACGGCCACCGCTACGACGGCTCGAAGGCGACGAGGGAGCTCGGCCTCGACTACACGCCGGTCGAGGACACGCTGCGGCGCACGCTCGAGTGGTGCGCCGAACGCGGCCTGGTCCCGCCCGCGCGGCCGGGCCGCCCGGAACCGTAGGATTGGGCTGCACCACCCCCTCCCGCACGACGGGCCCGAAGCTCGGAGGCAGAGCCATGGAGGAACGCCCCGACCGCAACCTGGCGCTCGAGCTCGTCCGCGTGACCGAGGCCGCCGCGTTGGCCGCCGGCCGGTGGGTCGGCAGGGGCGACAAGGAGGCGGCCGATCAGGCGGCCGTCGACGCCATGCGCCTGATGATCGACAGCGTGTCGATGGACGGCATCGTCGTGATCGGCGAGGGCGAGAAGGACGAGGCGCCCATGCTCTTCAACGGCGAGCCCGTCGGCACGGGCGAGGGACCGGCCTGCGACGTGGCAGTCGACCCGATCGACGGGACCCGCCTGACCTCGGTCGGCCAGCCGAACGCGCTCTCGGTCATCGCGCTCGCCGAACGCGGCTCGATGTTCTTCCCCGGCGCGGCCGTGTACATGGAGAAAGTGGCGACCGGATCCGAGGCCGCCGACGCGATCGACATCACCGCGCCGCCCGAGGAGAACGTGCGTCTGGTCGCCAAGGCCAAGGGCACCCGTCCGGAGGAGATCGGCGTCGTGATCCTGGATCGCGACCGGCACGCCGAGATGATCCAACGCGTCCGGGATGTGGGCGCGCGCGTACACCTCATCACCGACGGCGACGTCGCCGGCGCGGTCGCGGCCGCCACGACGAGACGCTCGGGCCTGGACCTGCTGCTCGGGATCGGCGGGACGCCCGAGGGCGTGGTCGCGGCGGCCGCGCTCAAGTGCCTGGGCGGCGCGATCCAGGGACGGCTGTTCCCGCGCGACGACGACGAGCGCCGGCAGTTGCTCGACGCCGGCTTCGACATCGAACGCGTCCTCGACACCGACGACCTCGTCGCCGGGCAGGACGTGTTCTTCGCGGCGACGGGCGTGACCGACGGGTCGCTGCTGAGCGGGGTGAAGTACTGGCCGGACGGCGCGACGACGTACTCGATGGTGATGCGGTCGCGTTCGGGAACGGTCCGATTGATCGAGGCCGAGCACAAGTTCGAGAAGCTCGAGCGGTTCTCCCGGATCGCGTACCGTCGCTAGGTCCGGTTGCGCACCACGCGCCAGGCGAGCGGAAGCAGACCGGCGGCCGCCAGCAGCTTGATCGTGTCGCCTACCACGAACGGCGCGAGCCCGATCTCCAGCGCCCGCGAGAGCGACACGTCGAGCGCCTGCATGAGCCAGGGGATCGCCACCGCGTACAGGACGACCTCGCCCAGGAACATCGCACCGATCGAGCTGCGGACCGAGCGATCCCACTTGCGTTCGGCCAGCGCACCCACGACGGCGGCCGCCAGCACGAACCCCCACAGGTAGCCGCCGGTCGCCGCGGACAGGCGCAGGAACTCGACACCCGACTCCCCGCCCGAGAAGAACGGCAGGCCGATCGCCCCCTGCGCGAGGTACAACAGCATCGAGGCGCCGCCCAGCCCCGCCCCCAGTGACGCCCCCACCAGCAGCACGCCGAGCGTCTGCCCGGTGATCGGCACGGGCGTGAACGGGAGCGGGATCTCGATCTGCGCGAGCAGGGCGACGAGCCAGCTGCCGGCGAATGCCAGCAGCACGCGCCACGCCGTCCGCGAGCGGACGCGGGTGGGAGACGCGGCCAGGGCGAGCGTCGTGGAGCTCATCGTGCCGTCGTGTACACGCCGGTCCCCTCCTTGGTGAGCACGCCCGATCGTACGCCCTCGGCCAGAGCCGACAGCAGCGCCTTGCGCACGTCGGGGATCTGGAAGGGGTCCAGATACCCGCGCCGGAGCGCGAGATCCTGGATCTTCGTCCAGTGCAACGGCTCGCCCTCCTCGCCGAGCACGGTGACCGCGGCCTCGAGCGGATCCATCAGAGCTCGCGCGCGGCCGGCAGCACGCGTTCGGCCAGCAGGTCCAGCATCGAGGGATCGGGCAGGGCGAACCACACGGGTGCGGGGGACACCACGAGCTCATCGACGCCGATCTCGGCGAACCGAGACAGGCGTTCGAGCACCTGCTCCGGCGTCCCTACGAGGCCGTCCATCCGGAGCGCCTCGAGCGGCGTCGCCTCGATCACACCGGGCGGGAGCGCCCGGCCGATACGCTCGTATCGCGCGGCAAGGTCGCCCTCGGACTCCCCCACGACCGTGAACAGGCCGAGCGAGAGCCGGAAAGCCGAGGGATCTCGGCCCGCGCGCTCGCGGGCCGCGCGCGCGGCGTGCGCGAGCGGCGCGTAGGCATCGGGGGTCCAGCGCCAGACGGTGTTCCACCCGTCGGCGTAGCGCGCAGCGAGCCGCAGCAACCGCGGACCGCCCTTGCCGCCGATCAGCATCGGGGGCCGGGGCTCCTGCACGGGCCGGGGGTGATTGAAGGCGCCCCGCAGCGAGAAGCGCTTGCCCTCGAACGAGGCGGGCTCGGGGCCAAACAGCGCGTCGAGGTACCCCAGCGTGTCCTCGAGCAGCTCGAACCGCTCGGCCACCGTCCCGAACGGCAGCCCGAACGCTTCGTACTCGTCTTCGAACCAGCCCGCGCCCAGCCCGAGCTCCAGCCGGCCACCCGAGACGCGGTCGATCGCGGTCGCGGCCTTGGCCAGGACGGCCGGATGGCGGAACCCGGCCGACAGCACGAGGGTCCCCAGCCGCACGCGCTCGGTCGCCGCGGCCAGGCCGGCCAGCGTGGCCATCGGCTCGAGCGACCCGTAGCGCTCGGGCCCGCCGCCGTATCGCTCCAGCGTCGAGTAGAAGTGGTCCGACACCCACACGCTCTCGAATCCCAGCCGCTCGGCCCGCAGCGCGATCTCGGCCACCGCGTCGAACGTGACCGGGCTCACTCCGGGCATCGAGAAGTCGTAGTGCGGAAGCGCGAGGCCGATGCGCATCTCAGCGCCGCGGCGAGTGCATCCGGCGGCGCCGCATCTACAGGAAGCGCAGCACGTCGGCCGGCCCGGCGACCTCGGTGCCCGCCGGGATCCGGATGCCGGACGGCAGCTTGAGCCGCGGGTACACCGAGACCTCGTCGGCCAGGTGCACGCCGGGATGCACTACCACCTCGTCACCGAGCGCCACGAACCGCTCGATCGACGTCGGATTGAACGGCTCCGAACGGATCTCGGTCATCGACCCGACCACGGCCTCGGACAGCTGCGCCGAGGGGCCGATGATCGCGCCGTCGCGGATCTGCGATCGCTCGATCCAGGACCCGCGATGCACCTCGATGTCGTCGTCCAGGTTCGACTCGCTGATGCGCGCGCGAGGGTGGATCTCGCAGAACCGGCCGATCCGGACGGCGGGGCCGATCTCCACCATGCCCTCGGCGATCTTCTCCGCGAGCGTCTTGCCGCTGGTCGAGTCCCGCATCGCGAGCGACTCGGGGGCGATCCAGACGTTGCGTTCCGCGTCGAACGGCGGCCCGAGCAGCCGATCGACCGCGGCGAACTGGCCCCGCAGGGCCTCGGTCATCGTCGCGAGGTAGTCGCGGACGTTGCCGAGGTCCCCGATCGCGCGTACGGGGAACACGTGCACCGGATGGTCATGGCCCACGAGCCACGGCAAGAGGTCCTTGCCGAAGTCCAACCGGCGCTTGCGCAGGCGGGGGATGTCGGACCCGGCGGCGACCTCGCGGATCCGCGCGGTGTCGAGGAGATAGAAGCCGGCGTTGGTCATCAGCGGCAGGCGGCGGAACTCGTCCTCGTCCGGCACCCGGAAGTGCTCGCGCAGCTCGGCGAGCGAGGGCTTCTCGACGAACTCCCGGATGCGTCCCTCGTCGTCGGCCACGAGCACGCCGTACTTCTCGGCGACCTCGTCGGGCTCGCGCGTCATGGCGGCGACCGTCACGATCGCCCCGCTCTCCTGGTGCGCCTCGAGCATCGGCGCGAGGTCGAAGTCGATCACCGAGTCGGTGGGGAAGACCAGGGCGGTCTGGGAGATGTCCCAGTACTCGAGCATCCGCAGGGTCGAGTCCGCGCTCCCCGTGGACAGCGCGTCATACTTGACCGGCGAGTACTTCACGTCGGCGCCGAAGCCCTCGCCGTACCCGATCATCACCTTGATCTGATAGCGGTTCTCCTTGCCGTGGGCGATCACGTAGTAGTCCTTGATCCCCTCGCTCGACAGGATCTGGATCACCCACCGGATCAGGCGCCGACCCAGGAACGACATCGCGGCCTTCGAGCGCAGGTAGCCGGGCGCCTTGAGCGTGAGCGGGCGGGCCCGCACGCCCTGACCGCCCGCGAGACCGATGCCGACGACCTCGGACACCTCGGGCATCACGAGGCCATGATATGGGCGATGCCCGCACGCCGGGCGTCCGCGTCTTCCCGACGACCACCGAAGGAGGTCCTCGTGCAACCGTGGAGCCGAACGTTCACCGGGCGCCTCGACCGGATGGAGATCGACAGCGAGGCGCTGCGCGGCAACGCGCTCGGCGATCCGAGCCTCCGCCCGATCTGGGTGTACACCCCGCCGGGCTACGAGGACGAGCCCGAACGCCGCTACCCCACCGTGTACGTCATCCAGGGCCTGACCGGGCAGCTCGACATGTGGGGGAACCGCGAGCCGTTCCGGCAGAACTTCCCCGAGGCCCTCGACGAGCTGTTCGCCTCGGGCGGGGCGCCACCCACGATCGTGGCGTTCGTCGACTGCTGGACCTCCATCGGCGGGAGCCAGTTCCTGAACTCCCCCGGCACCGGTCGATACCAGGATTTCCTGTGCGACGATGCGGTCGCGTTCGTCGACGATCGGTACCGGACGATCGCGGATCGCGAACACCGCGCGATCCAGGGCAAGTCGAGTGGCGGCTACGGCGCGCTCGTCGTGCCGATGATGCGGCCGGAGGTCTTCTCGGCGCTCGCATCGCACGCCGGCGACGCGCTGTTCGAGGCGTGCTACCTGCCCGAGTTCCCCAAGTCGGTGAGGGCGCTCCGCATGCGGTATGACGGCTCGTTCGAACGCTTCTGGGAGGACTTCCGCTCACGGCCGGCGTTCTCCAAGCCGGACGACGACGTGCTGCTCAACGACTGGTGCATGGCCGCCTGCTACTCGACCGACGAGGACGGGACCGTCCGGTTGCCGTTCGACCCGACGACCGGGGTCCTGATCGACGAGGTCTGGCAGCGCTGGCTGGAGGTCGACCCGGTCCGCATGATCCCCACGCATGCCGACGAGATGCATTCGATGCGGGCGATCTGGATCGACGCGGGCACCAAGGACGAGTGGTTCCTGGACAACGGCGCCGTCGCGGTCTCCAAACAGCTGGAGGCTATCGGCGTCGAGCACACGCTTGAGCTGTTCGACGCCGGCCACCTGTCGATCGGGTACCGGTATCCGCGGTCGCTGGCGTTCCTCGCCGACGCCCTGGCTCGGCCGGCCTGACGGCCGGATGTGGGAGCATGGCTGAACCCCGCACAGGAAGGAACGTCCCGATGAGTCAGACGACCGCCGGACCGACGCTGCCGCCCCCGCCGGAGGCGCCGCCGGCGTCACGCCAACCGAGGCGCCGCCGGTGGATCGTGCCGGTCGCAATCGCCGTGACGGTGCTCCTGGTGGCCGGGGTCGCATGGGTCGCCCTGTCGCGCGGCGACACCGCGCAGGCGCAGCCCCTGGCGCTCTCGTTCACCCAGGGGCAGGAGCAGACCTACGACATCCACCAGACGATGGACGCCCACATGTCTTCGGATGCGTTCGGGGACCAGCCCCTGAAGATGGACCTGAGCGAGTCCGTCACCTGGCGCGTGAAGTCCGTCGACCAGGACGGCACGGCCACGATCGAGGTCACGGTCTCCGACCTCACCGGCTCGCTGAACGGCGAGCCGGTGCCCTCGACGGACATCCCGGCCCTGGAGATGACGATCACCTCGGACGGCCGGGTCCTGTCGGCCGGCGGGATCGCCTTCGGCGGATCGGCCGACTCGCAGGGGTTCGGCTTCCCCGGGATGGAGCAGCTCACCCCGATCCTGCCGGACTCGGGCGAGAAGGTCGCGGTCGGCGACACGTGGGAGAAGACGTTCTCGCAGGACTTCCCCTACGGGGACGGCACGATCGAGTTCACCGCGTCCAGCACGTACGCGCGCAACGAGAACGTGGACGGCCGCGAGGCCGCCGTGATCGAGACACAGATGACCGTGCCGGTGGATCTGACGATCAACCTGTCCGAGCTCCTCGAGGCCCTCGGCCCGGAGCTCGCCGGCACGACCGGCGCCGATCTCGGGAGCCTGAAGGACGCGAGCATCGCGTACGACGGCCAGGGCTCTGTGTCGCAGACGAGCTTCGTCGACCTCGAGGCCAGGAAGCTGCTCAGGACCCGCTGCAACGGCCACTTCGACATCTCGCTCGGCTTCCAGGGGATCCCGGGGATCGGGGACGCGCCGGTCGATATCGCCTTCGCCGGCACGTTCACGCAGAGCCTGGACGTTCGCTAGCGACCGGCCGCGGAGGCGTGGCCTACGACAGCTGGTCGACGGTGCCGGCCAGGACCACCTGGCCCTGGCTGTCGACGACGCGGACCCTCGTGAACCCGGCCAGGTCCTGGGTCTTGAACTGGTGGTAGACCTCGGCGCCGCCGTTGGCGTTCAGGGCGGTGATCCGACCCGCACGCAGCATCGTGCCGGCCCCGTTCAGCAGCTGCACGCGGAGAGGGAGGCGGCCCGGCTCGTCCAGCCCGTTCACGATGACCATCACGAAGTCCAGGTACTCGGGCGAGACGAGTTGGAGCGCGAAGCCGCCTCCCGTGCCGGCGGCCAAAGGCGTGAGCTGGCCGAGATGGGTCTCGTTGGTCGGCAGGGTCCGTCCCGGGATCACGTTCGCGTAGACCTTCCGGAAGCGCTCCAGGGCCACGGCCTGCTCGCGCTCGGCCTGCGCCGCGCGGTCGGCGAACCGGTCGGCCCGGCCGGCCATGACCGCCCCCCATCCCAGGCTCGCGAAGGCGATCACGGCGGCCACCATGGCCGCGGCCAGGGCCCGCGCGCGGCGCCGCGTCACGGGCGCACCAGCGGCTCGTCGGACGCGCGCGACCACCCGGTCCTCCAGCTCCTCGGGCGCGGACGCCGGTGGCAGCGCGAACGCGAGCGTCGCGGCCGCCCGGTCGAGGTCGCCCGCCTCCTTGCGGCACCCAGCGCACCAAAGGAGATGTCGCCCGAGCCGCTCGCGCTGGGGTGCGGGCAGGACGCCGATCGACATCTCGGGCAGGAGCTCGCGCACCTCGAGGCAGGTCACGGGCGCTCCTTATCCTGGTTGGCGCGCCGAACCTTGATCAGGGCCGTCCGCAGCCGGGTCTTGACCGTGCCGAGCGGGATCCCGTCGCTCTCGGCGATCTCGCGCGCGGTCAGCCCGCCGAAGTAGGCGCGCCCCAACAGGCGCTTCTCGGCGTCGGAGAGCGACTCGAGGGCGCGGATCGCCGCGTCGCGTTCGATCAGCGGCTCCTCCTCGTCGACCCAGCCAATCTCGGGGACCTCGTCCACCAGGACCAGGTGGGGCCGCGTGACGCCGGTCTCGCGCCGGAGGCGGTCGACGGCCAGGTTGTGGGCGATCGTCAGGAGCCACGTCGACAGGCGGCCCCGGGCGGGGTCGAAGCGCGCGGCCTTTCGCCACGCGGCCAGGAAGACGTCCTGGGTCAACTCCTCGGCCGCCTCGGCGCTCCCCAGGAGACGAAGGCCCAGCGTGAAGATCGGGCGGCCGTACCGAGCGTAGAGCGCACGAACCGCTTCCTCGTTCCCCGCAAGCAGCCCCTCCACGAGTTGTTGCTCCTCGCGTGCGAGGAGCGGACCTTCCGGCCGGTTGCTCACCCGGTCTCCTTCCAGGTATACGCCCGCCGCGTCGCCGGGAGCTTTGCGGGTGGGGTGTTCCTCATGATGCCATGCTCGGAAGGGTTCGATGCCGCGGCCGCCCCGACTCGTTCTCGAGCTCCCGCGGCTCCCCACCGACGGGCCTCAGCGGCCGTTCGCCGATAGGTGCTGGTAGTCCTCGCGCCGGACCAGGCACCGCCTCATCCCCACCCGATCCGGCGGAACGCCCGGACCACGATCCCGCCTCCGACGATCATGCCGGGCCTGACATCCGTTCGGTCCAGGAATCCGCGGCCGCGGTGGGGGGACACGTGCGAGCCGTCGACGTGGGGGTTCTCCACGGGGTTGATGTCGATCGCCCACCCGTAGGCGTGCTGCGACCAGGTGGTCGTGCCGGCGACGTACCTGCGAACCCGGACGTGTTGTCGTGCCGCATCGAGGAGCGGCCGTCGGCACCGAACGGGTCGACCACCCGAACGCGCCGGATCGGGAACGCGCGCCGGTAGAGCCGAGCGAACACATCGAGGACCTCGTCCCCCCACCGCCGATGGACGACGAGGCGGCCGCGATGCGCCTCGCCGTCGAATCCCTGGTACGTGAGCCGCACCAGCCGCAACGTACGGATCGGCACCGAGCACCCCCGATGCCAGGACGAGCCCACAATCATCCGACGGGTCTCGGCGTCGATACGCGAGACCGATCCGACGAAGGGCTCGCCGGCGACCGCGGCCGTTGCCGAGGACCACCCCAGCGCCGCCACGCACGCAACCACGACCAGGGCCCGGCACGAGCCGCAGGATAGGCGCCGTCCATGGGGGTGGTGCGATGATGACGGTGATGAACGCGACCACGCGTCGCTTGCTCGTACCGATCGGGCTCATGTTCGCGGGCGTCTCGATCGCGGGCACGCAGGCGTCCGCGCAGACGAGCTCACCCCGGGTGATCGAGCTGCGGATCGACGGCGTGGTCGACCCGTTCGTGGCCAACCACGTCGAGGG
Organism: Actinomycetota bacterium; assembly: GCA_046731295.1. GTDB lineage: Bacteria > Actinomycetota > UBA4738 > UBA4738 > HRBIN12 > DASSJM01. Next base: position 4,431 of record JBKPKU010000189.1, on the reverse strand, counting down.
AGGCATCGCCGACGCGGCCGACGCCGGAGCCGCGGCCGTCCTGATCACGCTCGACACGCCGGGCGGCCTGGACTCGTCGATGCGCCAGATCACCCAGGCGATCCTGAACGCGAAGGTGCCGGTGATCGGCTACGTCTCCCCGCAGGGGGCCCGGGCCGCGTCGGCCGGTACGTTCATCCTGCTGTCGACCAACATCGCGGCCATGGCGCCGGCCACCAACGTCGGGGCGGCGCACCCCGTCGGCCTGTCGGGCGCGATCGCCTCGGAGAAGGCCGTGAACGACGCCGCCGAATACATCGTGAGCATCGCGAACGAGCGCGGCCGCGACGCCGAGTGGGCCGAGTCCGCGGTCCGCGACTCGGTGAGTGCGTCGGCCGAGGAGGCGTTGCGTCTCGGCGTGATCGACCTGATCGCGCCGGACGTGCCGACGCTGCTGTCCGACGTGAACGGCATGACCGTCCAGGTCTCGGGGCAGCCGGTCACGCTCGACCTGACCGGGGCCACGGTCACCGAGGACCCGATGGGGTTCTTCGCCGGGTTCCTGCACGGGCTCCTGGACCCCAACCTCGCGTTCGTCTTCTTCTGGCTGGGGCTCGCCTTCATCGTGGCCGAGTTCTTCGTGCCCGGCGGCGTCGTCGGCACGCTCGGCGTCCTGATGCTCGTGGCCTCGCTGGTCGCGCTCGGGACGCTGCCCGTGCAACTGATCGGGGTCGTGCTCCTGGTGGCGTCGGTCGTGTTCTTCGTCCTCGAGCTCTTGCATCCGGGCGTCGGGCTCCCGGCGTTCGCGGGCGTCGTGTGCCTGGTGCTCGGTGGCCTGTTCCTGTTCGACACGTCGGTGCCGGGCGTCTCGGTCTCCTGGTGGGTGATCGTGCCCCTCGCAGCCTTCGCGACGCTCTTCTTCCTCGTCGTGATCCGCGCCGCGATGCGGCTGCGGCACCGCGGCGCCACCACTCGAGACCAGGAGCTCATCGGTGTCGAAGGCGTCGTGCTCCGCGACCTGCGCCCGAGGGGCGTGATCCAGATCGCGTCCGAGCACTGGACGGCCGAGGCCGTCAGGGGCACGCCACGCAAGGGCGAGCACGTCCGCGTGGTCGAGATGGCGGGGCTCAAGCTCAAGGTCGAGCCGGTGGAGGCGTCGGCCGTGGCGCCGACCGGGCAGGGAGGACCACCAGGAGGGGAGGAATCACCGTGATCCCGCTAGCGATCGGCGTCGGCATCCTGCTGCTGCTGCTCATCCTGATCATCCCGCAGGCCATCCGCATCGTGCGCGAGTACCAGCGCCTGATGGTGTTCCGACTCGGGCGCGCGATCGGCGCGAAGGGGCCCGGCCTGGTGCTGCTGATCCCGTTCGTGGACAAGGGCGTGATGGTCGACCTGCGGGAGCTCTACCTGGAGATCCCCCACCAGGCCGCGATCACCGAAGACAACGCGACGATCTCGATCGACTTCATCGTGTTCTACCGCGTCGTGGACGCGCGGATGTCGGTGATCGAGGTCGGCAACTTCGCCGGGGCCGCGCAGAACATCGCGGCCACCACGCTGCGTTCGGTGGTCGGCGACATGTCGCTGGACGACGTGCTCGCCAAGCGCGAGGCGATGAACGAGATCCTGCGCAACAAGCTCGACGAGGTGACGGAGCGTTGGGGCGTCAAGGTCACCAACGTGGAGATCCGCGAGATCATCCCGCCACCGCAGGTCCAGGACGCGATGACGCGGCAGATGTCGGCCGAGCGAACGCGGCGTGCCGTCGTGACCGAGGCCGAGGGCGCCAAGCAGGCGGCCATCACGGTGGCCGAGGGCAACAAGCAGTCCGCGATCCTGAACGCCGAGGGCGACCGCCAGGCGGCGATCCTGCGGGCGGAGGGGTTCGCGCTAGCGCTGGCGAGGATCTTCGAGACCGCCCAGACGGTCGACGGCAAGACGATGTCCCTGCAGTACCTGGACGCGCTCAAGCAGATCGGACAGTCGCCCTCGACGAAGTTCGTGATCCCGATGGAGTTCACGCACCTGCTGTCGGGGATCTCCTCGTTCGCAGAGCGCACGTTCGGCGACGGCCAGGGCGACGGCCGGGCGGGCTCGCAGGGCGGCGCCTAGGGCCGCCGCCGAACGCCGTCGGGAACCGCGCCCGGCCGCTCGGTGTAGAGGCAGGTGACCGACCGAGTGGAGGGCCGTCCACTGGAGGACGTCGGGTTCGCACGCCTGGACGACGTCGAACTCGTCGGGCGCGCGCGGGACGGCGACGTCTCGGCGTACGGCGAGCTCGTGGAGCGGTACCGGGAGGTGGCGTTCCGCACCGCATGGTTGATCACGCGAAACTCCGCCGAAGCCGAGGACGCGGCGCAGGAGGCCTTCGTCAAGGCCTTCTACGCGCTCGGGCGGTTCCGGATGGGCGAGGCGTTCCGCCCGTGGATCCTTCGGATCGTCTCGAACGAGGCCAAGAACCGGCGCCGTTCGACGGGCCGACGCGAGCGCCTCACGGTACGGCTCGCACAGGACCGCGGCTCGGGGGACGCGGCCCCGTCCCCCTTGACCGCGGCCCTCGGGCGCGAGCAGCGGGAGGAGCTCCTGCGGGCGATCGACGGGCTCCCCGAACGCGAGCGACTCGTCGTGACGTACCGGTACCTGCTCGAGCTCTCGGAGGCCGAGACGGCGGGGGCCATCGGGATCCGGCCGGGCACCGTGAAGTCGAGGCTGTCTCGCGGACTGGGACGCCTGCGGCAGGAGCTCACGAGGGACACGAACGATGGTTGATCGAACGCTGACCGACGAGCAGCTCTCGGCGGCTCTGGCGGCGCTCGGAGGGGACGTCGCGTTCCCGCAGGCGCCGGCCCTGAGCTCGGCCGTCACCGCGCGCCTGGCCGCCGATCGGACCCGCGGCGTCCGCCCGCGGGTGCCCGGTCTCGCGCTGCTCGGGCGGCGGCGCGTCCTCGTCTTGGTGGCCGTCGGCCTGCTCGCCCTGCTGGCGCTCGCCGGCGCCACGCGGCTCGCGATCGGCGGGTTCGAGGTCCGGGTGCAGCCGAAAGCCACGCCGTCCGCGTCGCTCCCCCCGGTCGAGCCGACCGCGCTCGGCGTCCCAGTGACGGAGCAGGAGGCCGTCGCGCGGGCCGGCTTCGAGCCGGGGCTCCCGCCCGGACCTCGGCCGGACGAGGTCTACGTGATCGACACCGACTTCGGCGACCAGGGCATCCTGTACGCGTGGCGCCCGAGCACCACATACCCGCGGATCGAGGGCACGGACTACGGCCTGATGCTCATCGTGGTGCGGGGCGACGAGGACTTCGTGACCAAGTCCGTCAACCGGTTCGGCGCGCTGGTGGACGTGACGGTGAACGGGGAGCGCGCGTTCTGGATCCCTGCCCCGCACGAGGTCTCGATCAGCACCGAGCACGGCTCTGAGACCTTCTCGGTCACGGGCAGCGTGCTGATCTGGCAGGTGGGCGACCTCTCGTACCGCCTGGAGACCTCGCTCGGGCGAGGGGACGCGATCGCCCTCGCCGAGTCGACGGCGTGACGGGAACCGGTCACGGGCGGGTGGTGTAGAGGGGGCATCACCAGAAAGTCCGACCGGAAGGAGGAGGGGCATGACGCGTCGATCCGGGATCCTGGCCGCGGCCGCGTTCCTGGCAGTGCTCGTCCTGCCCGCGCTGCCCGCGGGCGCGGGAGGCGGCTGCCACAGTGGCGTGAGCCGGGGCACGGGCGACACGGTCGAGATCGTGGACGCCTGCTTCACGCCGACCACGCTGTCCATCCAGCCCGGCGACTCGGTTACCTGGGTGAACACCGACTCGTTCGTCCATAACGTCGGCGGCAACCTGTGGGGTCATTTCGACGACCTGAACGGCGGGCAGTCGTTCACGGCCACGTTCGACCAGCCGGGGATCTACCCGTACGCCTGCAACTACCACCCGGGCATGACCGGCGCGATCGTCGTCGGAGGCGGGCTCGGGGCCGGCAACGGCGAGACGGTGCAGGTGTCGTCGTTCGAGCAGCCGGAGGCCTCCCCTGTGGTCCAGGTCCGAAGGGTGACCGAGCCTGCGAGCTCGGTCCCGATCACGATCGGATGGGTCGCGGGCGCAGTGATCGGCCTCGGAATCGGCCTGGGTATCGCGCTCGTCAGGAAGAAGGGGACGACCGCCGCCTGATCCGTCGGGCATCCTGCGGGAGCCGCTTCTGGCCGGGCCTGCCCCTGCCTGAGCGCGAGGCCCCGTTCAGACGCCGCGCAGGGCGCTCACCTCCAGGCGGCATGTCGCGCGTTCGGTGAGCGGCTCGAACGCGGCAAGCGTCATCGGAGGCTCGAGCGCCCCCAGCATCCCCTCGACCAGACCCCGGTGGATCGAGCACACGAGCTCGCGATGCTCGTCCAGCAGCTCGCGGAACGGGCAGTCGCGCAGCGTGACCTCGACGGCGCCGCCGTTCGCGCGCCGAAAACGC
>JBKPKU010000188.1:0-2704 GCA_046731295.1 Actinomycetota bacterium | reverse complement strand
GACGCCGCCGCCATCGGGATCCCCTCGAAGGGGAACCCGAGCGCGACCAACAGCGCCCGTCCCTCGTCGTCGTTCCTCGCGGTCGTCACGACCGTGATGTCCATCCCCCGGACCTGTAGCACCTTGTCGTAGTCGATCTCCGGGAAGATCAACTGCTCGGTCAGACCCAGCGTGTAATCGCCGTGGCCGTCGAAGGCGTTCGGGTTCAGCCCGCGGAAGTCCCGGATCCGGGGGATCGCGATGGCCACGAGCCGATCGATGAACTCCCACATCCGGTCGCCCCGAAGGGTGACCTTGGCGCCGATCGCCTGCCCCTCACGCAACTTGAACCCGGCGATGGACTTGCGTGCCTTGGTGATCACCGGCTTCTGGCCGGTGATGATCGTGAGGTCGTCGACCGCGGCCTCCAGCATACGGCCGTCCCTGAGGGCGTCACCAACGCCCATGTTCACGACCACCTTGTCGACCCGCGGCACCTGCAGGGGGTTCGAGAAGCCGAGCTCCTGTTGCAGGCGCGGCAGCACCTGCTGGTGGAAGCGCTCCTTCAGGCGAGGGGTGGACCGATCCGTCATTGGTCCGAACCACATTTCCGGCAGATGCGCACCTTCGAGCCGTCGCCCTCGACGCGGTAGCCCACGCGCGTAGGCCTCCCGCACGAGTTGCACACGAGCATCACGTTGGAGATGTCGATGAACAACTCGGTGTCGATGATCCCGCCCTGCTGGAGCTGGGATCCGCTGGCAGAGCGCTTGCCCTGTGTTCGCTGGTGCTTCTTGGCCATGGCCGCGCCCTCGACCATCACGCGTCCCTCCCGCGGGAGCACGCGGATCACCCGGCCGGTATGGCCGGCGCTCTTGCCCGTCATGACCTTCACGGTGTCGTCCTTGTGGATGTTCACGCCCGGCATCACAGCACCTCCGGAGCCAGCGAGATGATCTTCATGAAGCGTCGCTCGCGGAGCTCCCGCGCCACCGGCCCGAAGATGCGGGTCCCGCGCGGGTTCTTCGCGTCTGTCGTCAGGATCACGACCGCGTTGTCGTCGAACCGGATGTAGGAGCCGTCGGTCCGGCGGCGCTCCTTGGCGGTGCGAACGACGACGGCCTTGACGACCTCGCCCTTCTTGACCGCTCCACCGGGCAGCGCGTCCTTCACCGAGCCGACGACGACATCGCCCACGTGCGCGTACCGGCGGGCGCTCCCGCCGAGCACGCGGATCACGAGGACCTCCTTCGCCCCGGTGTTGTCCGCCACCTTGCAGCGCGACTCCTGCTGGATCACCTACTTGGCCCTCTCCACGATCTCGACCACACGCCAGCGCTTGCTCTTGGACAGCGGCCGCGTCTCCACGACCCGGACCAGGTCCCCCACGTGAGCGTCGTTGTGCTCATCGTGCGCGGCGAGCTTGTTCGCCCGCGCCACGGTCTTCTTGTACAGGGGGTGGCGCACCCGCCGGTCGATCCGGACGAGCACCGTCTTGTCCATCGTGTCGGAGACGACGACGCCCACGCGGACCTTCCGGCGGCCGCGCGTCTCCGCCTGAGGTTCGGGCGCGGCCGACTCCTCGGGGGTCGCCGACTCCTGTGCCGTTTCCTGTTCGTTCACTGCGCCTCCACCCGCCGGTCGCTCGCGGCCGCGAACTCGGCCGCCTCGCTCTCGATCTCACGTTCGCGCACGATCGTCAGGATCCGCGCGATCTCGTGACGCACCTGCTTGATCCGCATCGGGTTGTCGATCTGACCCGTCGCCAACTGGAACCGGAGGTTGAACAGCTCCTCCTTGTCGGACTCGAGCCGCTCGATCAGCTCCTCGTCGGCGAGGTCGCGAAGCTCCTGCACGTTGGCCACTACTCCATCCCCCCGGCCCGCGTGATGAACTTGCTCTTGATGGGCAGCTTGTGGGCCGCCCGGGACATGGCCTCGCGGGCCAGCGTCTCGGACACGCCCGACAGCTCGAACATGACCCTCCCGGGCTTGACCACCGCGACCCAGCCCTCGGGGTTGCCCTTGCCCGAGCCCATCCGCGTCTCGGCGGGCTTCTTGGTGACGGGCTTGTCGGGGAAGATGTTGATCCACACCTTCCCGCCCCGGCGGATGTGACGGGTGATCGCCACACGGGCGGCCTCGATCTGCCGGTTGGTGATCCAGGCCGGCTCGAGCGCGACCAGGCCGTAGTCGCCGAAGTGCACCTCGGTCAGGCCCTTGGCCCGGCCGCGGCGACGGCCGCGATGCACCTTGCGGTGCTTGACCTTCTTCGGGGCCAGCACTAGCCCTGCTCCTTCGTCGTCTCGTCCGTGGTGGCCTCGGTGGCAGGCTTCGCCGGCTCTTCGTCGGCGGCGGCGTCCGTGCTCGCCGCGGGTTCATCCGCCGACCGGTCGCCGGTCGAACCCGCCGCCTCGGCCGCACCGCCTTCCGCGGGAGCGTTCGCGGTGGCCTCCGTCGTCGGCTGTGGCTCGGGCTCGGGTTCGGCGACCTCCGCCGCCTCGCGCTCGTCGGTGATCAGCGCGCCGGTCGATGCCCCGCCGCTGGAGACCTGGGCGAGCGCGCGGGCGCGCAGGCGCTCGGTCTCCTGCTCGGCCTGCGGGATCTCGTCACCGTGGTAGACCCACACCTTCACGCCGATCGCCCCGAACGTCGTCCTGCCCTCGGCCTGACCGAAATCGATCTTGGCGCGGAGCGTGTGCAGCGGGACGCGCCCCTCGCGGTAC
>JBKPKU010000187.1:0-11003 GCA_046731295.1 Actinomycetota bacterium | reverse complement strand
ACGAACGAGGGGAACCAGACCGTGCAGCGGTTCGATCCCGACACGGGCGAGACCGGCTCGGCGACGCCGACCCAAGGGGTGCCGACGGGCATCGCGGGAGGTCCGGATGGCGTGTTCATCGCCACCGAGTTCGGGTCCCGGTCCGCCTCGAGCCAAGTCCTCCAGGTGAATCTCGATACGTCGCAGGTCGAGCCCGTATGCGACCTCCCTTCGAGCACCATCGGGATCGCCGAAGGAGGTGGCTTCGTCTGGGTCACCGTGCCGAACACCGGCGACGTGTGGCGCCTTGATCCCACCCGATGCCACCACGAGCGGATCCACCTCGCCGACGGCGCGGATCCGGGAGTGATCACCGCTGGGGGCGATCCGTTGCAGGTCTGGGTGGGCGACGAGGTAGCGGAGACCGTCTACCGCATCGACGCGGGAACGCTCGACGTTCACCCGATCGGCGTGAGCGGGGCACCTTCGACAATCGCGCTGGGTTCGGACTCGGTGTGGATCTCGATGGATCGGAGCGACGAGGTCGTTCGGCTCGACGCCTCGAGCGGTCGGACCCGGGAAAGGATCGCCGTGGACGACGCAGGCTGCGATGGGCCGCAGGGGGTCGCGGTCGGTGCGAGAGGCGTCTGGGTGGGCTGCCACGGCAGCGGCGTGACGGTGATGATCGATCCCAAGACCAATGAGGTCTTCGGGACCCTCGACGTGAGGGGAACCCCGGATGCGGTCGTAGCCGATGCGGACGGCAACGTTTGGGTTTCGGTTCACAGACCGTAGTTCGCAAGGCATACCTCCCCCAAACGCCCGGGAACCCCGACACGGGCTCCAGGCACGCGCGTGGTCAGACTAGGACCTCGCCCTCAAGTGACCCGCTGGAGGTGTCGAAGGCACAAAGCGCCTGCCCGCTTCACTGACGTGGGCATGTCTCAGGCCATCGGGAGGAGCACAGGTGGAAGGGAGCACGGTCTCGGCCGACCGGCGGCGACTGTTCCTGGCCAGCTTCCTGATGCTGTTCGTGGAGCTGGTCCTGATCCGCTGGCTCGGAGCGCACGTCGCGTACCTCTCGTTCTTCTCGAACTTCGTGCTCCTCGGCTCGTTCCTCGGCATCGGGATCGGGTTCCTCGCGGTGGGCCGATCGGACTGGTTCCGGTGGGCCCCCATGTGGCTCGGCGCCCTCGTCTTCCTGTCGGCCGTGTTCCCGGTCACGATCGACCGCACGGGAAGCGGCCTCATCTTCTTCGGCGGATTCCAGGCTCGTGGCCTGCCGATCTGGATCTCGTTGCCGATCGTCTTCGCGGCCGTCGCCGCGACCATGGCGGCCATCGCGCAGGGCGTCGCGCGTACATTCCAGCGATTCCCGCCCCTCGAGGCCTATCGACTGGACGTGCTGGGCAGCGTGACCGGCATCGTCGCGTTCGCCACCCTGTCATTCATCGGAGCCCCGCCGATCGTCTGGGGGGCCGTGATCGTTGGGCTGTTCGTCCTTCTGCTCAGACCGTCTCTCAGGATCGAACACGCCGTCGCGATCGGCCTCCTTGTCGGCGCTTTCGCCATGGAGGCCCTCGCCGGCTCGGTGGTGTGGTCCCCCTACTACCGGATCACCTGGACGGAGAACGACGAGGGCACGACGGTGTCCGTCAATGGGATCCCCCATCAGGCCATCACGACCACCGAAGCACGCCGGACCGCGGATCCCACGTACTTCCTGCCCTACGAGCGGGCGGTTATACCTCCGGAGCGGGTGCTCGTGATCGGTGCCGGAACGGGCGCCGACGTCGCCATCGCCCTGGCCGAGGGCGCGGGGCATGTCGATGCGGTCGAGATCGACCCGGAACTGTACGAGCTGGGACGGAGGGTGAACCCGGAGCAGCCGTACGAGGATCCGCGCGTGCGCGTGATCATCGACGACGGCCGTGCATTCCTCGAACGGTCGGACGATCGCTACGACCTGATCCTCTTTGCGCTGACCGACTCCCTCACGCTCGTCTCCGGGCAGTCATCGCTCCGGTTGGAGAGCTACCTGTTCACCCGGGAGGCCATGGAGGTGGCGCGCGAGCACTTGACCCCCTCCGGCGTCTTCGCCATGTACAACTACTACCGATACCCGTGGCTCGCGGACCGCCTGGCGAACACACTGGACGAGGTGTACGGGCATCCTCCTTGCTTCGACTCCACGCGGCGGATCGGCTATCTGGCCCTCATCACGATCGGTCGCGATGCAAGTTCAGTCAACTGCGCCGAGGTCTGGGCCCCGGCGGCTGGTCCGCCCGTCGCCCCGGCCACCGACGACCACCCGTTCGTATATCTGCGCGAGGCCAACATCCCGAGCCTCTATCTGGTGTCCATCGCGCTCATCCTGCTGGCCTCGGCGCTCGCCGTGAGGGCGATCTCGGGGCCGTTCCGGGCGATGCGGTCCTCGCTCGACCTCTTCTTCATGGGGGCGGCCTTCCTGCTGCTCGAAACGAAGAGCGTCGTCCAGTTCGCGCTCCTCTTCGGGACGACGTGGTTCGTGAACGCCCTCGTGTTCGCCGGGATCCTACTCGCGGTCCTGCTGGCGATCGAGGTCGCGAAACGCACGCAGCCGAACCCCGTGGTCCTGTACGGGGTGCTCGCGGTGACCATCGCCATCGCCTTCGTCGTCCCTGAGAGCGCGCTGCTGCAACTCGCCGTGGTTCCGAGGTTCCTCGTGGCCGTGGCTATCGCGTTCGGACCCGTGTTCTGCGCCAACCTGGTGTTCGCCGAGCGGTTCGAGACGGTCGAACGGCCCACGGTGGCGTTCGGCGCGAACCTCCTGGGAGCGATGATCGGCGGGACGCTCGAGTACGCCTCGCTCGTCACCGGGTACCGAGCTCTCCTCATCGCCGCGGCGATCCTGTACGGACTGGCGTTCCTCTCGGGACGTCGGTACCTGGTCGGGCGCTCGCCCGTGGAAACGCGGGTCGCCGTGAGGGTCTAGGCAGTCGGCCGTGCCCGCCTCCACCAAACCGATCGGGATCGGGCTCGTCTTCGTCCTGGTCGCCGGGACATTGGCCGTGGGCCTGGCGTTCAGGTGGCCGTGCGTTGTGGGCGACTGGGACGACGGGCGCCCGTTCACGCGCGGCTGCTACACGGACCTGGTCGGCCTGATCCAGCGCGAGCAGCTCACAGGGGACCGGTTGCCGTACCTGGACCCGTGCGTGAGGGTGGCCGAGGGCAGCACGTGCGACGAGTACCCCTTCATCACGATGTGGACGATGCGGGTCGCATCGTGGACCTCGGGCCCGAGCCCCACCCGGTTCTTCTTCGCGAACGCCGTGTGGGTGGTGATGGCCGCGTTCTGGACGGCGTTATGCCTGCACCGGATGGTGGGGCGGCGCGTCCTGTACTTCGCGCTGGCGCCCACCCTGGCCCTGGCGTCCACCAACAACTGGGACCTGATCGCAATCGCCTTCACGACGGCCGCCACGCTCGCCTACCTCCGGCGACGAGACGTCTGGTCCGGCGTCCTCCTCGGCCTGGGCGCCGCGGCCAAGTTCTTCCCGGCGCTGCTGGTGATCCCGTTTGTCGCGGGCCGGTTCCGAGGACGAGAGCCCCACCGGGGGATCTACCTCGCATGGGCGGCGGCCGGGACGTGGGTTGCGCTCAACGTCCCGTTCGCGATCTGGGGCACGTCGGGATGGATGGAGTTCTTCCATTACAGCAAGCAGCGTGTGGCGAGCTGGAACAGCCTGTGGTTCGCCGCGTGCAAGCTCGCCACGGGACAGGGATGCACGGGCACCGGCATCATCAACGTTGCCTCGCTCGTGCTGTTCGTCGTCTGTGTGGCGATCGTGTGGTATGCGAAGGCGAGGCGGGATCCGGGATTCGCGCGGTGGACGCTGGGGTTCCCGATCCTGATCCTGTTCCTGCTGTCGAACAAGGTGTACTCGCCGCAGTTCAGCCTGTGGCTGCTCCCCTGGTTCGCGCTCGCGCTGCCGAACCTTCGCCTGTTCTTCGCGTTCGAGGCCGCCGACGCGATCGTTTTCCTGACCGAGTTCGGGTGGCTGGGCCACAGCAGAGGCATCACCGGCGGCCTGACCGACATCCCGACGGGCGTGTTCGAGCTCATGGTGGTGGTGCGCGCCGCGATCCTGGTGCTGTGCATCGTCGCCTGGGTTCGCCGCCGCGAGCCGGCGCCTTCGTTCGCCGAACCGATCGTCTCGCCCGAGCCGAACCAGGTGCGCGAGCCGGTCCCAGCGTGATGCCGTGAGCCGGACTGCGCCAGGTCGGCGAGCTCGGTCGGCCCGCGAATCCGCGGACTAGACCTGCCTGATCTCTTGACCGCGGTTGAACTCACGATCGAGCTCGATCGTCCGCTCCTCCAGGTCGTGGACGGCGCTGGTGATCGCGAGCCAGTCGCCGGTGCTGATCTCGCGGATCTGCTCGTCGGCCTGGCTCTCGAACCAGGCCACGAACAGCTTGAGGGAATGCGTCGAATCCGACAGTTGCTCTAGCCCCTCTTTCAAGTCCATGTCCGCCTCCCTCGGCATGCAGGCCGGGCCAGCCTAACCCCGGGAATCGTGAGCGCCTAGACTCCGCGACCATGGATGCATACGAGGTTGCGGTGATCGGCGCCGGCGTGCACGGCGCGAGCGTCGCCTTCCACCTCGCGAGCAGCGGCATCCGAACGGTGATCATCGAGAAGACCTCGCCGGCGGGCGGGCCCACCGGACGTTCGAGCGCCATCTGTCGCGCCTACTACACGAACGCGTTCCTCGCCACAGTCGCGCGCGACTCGATCGCGATGCTCCGCGACTTCGAGTCGCACACTGGGCGCGAGTCCGGCTTTCGGCGCTCGGGTCTGCTCGTCCTCCATGCCGCGGAGGACGAGCCCACCGTCCGCGAGGTCGTCCCTCGCCTCAACGACCAGGCCATCCCCACCGACCTGCTCACGCCGCATCAGGTGGCGGCCGAGTGGCCGGCGTTCGACCTCGGGGGCATCGCGGTGGCGGCGTTCGAGCGCGACGCGGGATACGCCGACCCCGTGCTGACGACCCAGGGGATGTTCGAGCGGGCCCGCGAGCTGGGGGCCGAGGCGTTGCTCGGCCGGCGGGTGATGGGGATCCAGCCTGCAAGCGACGGGTGGATCGTCCGAACCGGCAGCACCTCGGTCGCCGCCGGGCGCGTGCTGATCGCGGCAGGGCCGTGGTCTCGGGCGCTCGGCGCGATGGTCGGCGCTGATCTGCCGCTCACCGTCGAACGTCACATCGTGGCGACGTTCGCCTGGAGCGACGACGTCCGCGTGCCGGCGCACGGGGACGTGCCGAACGGCTACTACTTCCGCCCCGAGGGCGACGAGCTGTTCCTGGTTGGCCCGCTCCATCCCGAGCCGACCGTCGACCCCGACGCGTTCAACGAAGGGGTGGGCTCGGAGGAGGCGTCGCATCTCGGCGCCCGCGTCGTGAAGCGCGTCCCCGGCCTTCAGCAGGCGACCTCGCGAGGCGGCTGGGCGAGCCTGTACGACGTCTCACCCGATTGGCAGCCGGTGATCGGCGAGATCGCGCCGGGCGTGTTCGTCGACGCAGGCACCAGCGGTCACGGGTTCAAGCTCGCGCCCGCGCTCGGCCGCCACGTCGCCGATCTCGTCATGGGAGCCGACGTCGATCCCGGGCTCGGGCAGTTCGATCCGGCGCGGTTCGAGACCGCGGAGGCGCTCGAGGCGGGCTACGGCGAAGCGCGGATCCTGGGCTGAGCCCTGTCTAGTTGTTCGGCGGCGCCGCACTGATGTCGGCGAGCACGGCACGAGCCTTGCGTGACGTCGACACGTCTCCCAGCGACACGATCCCGATGGGCCTGCCTGCGGTGTCCACCACCGGCACGCGGCGGATGTCGCGCTGCCGCATGAGGCTCGTGGCCTCCTCGACGGTGGCCGTCGGGGCGACGCTGACTGCAGTCGACATGACGTCGCCGACCCGGACGTTCCTCGGGTCCTTGCCTTCGGCGACGACGCGCAGGGCGATGTCGCGATCCGTCACGATGCCACGAAGCGAACCGCTCGAGTCGGCGACCAACACGTCGCCGATGTCGGCCCGCGCCATCCGCTTGGCGGCATCGACCAGCGTGGTATCGCCCGGCACGGTCTCGACCCCCGAAGACATGACCTCGGAGACCGCCCGGATGTCGAGCGGGTGGCCGTTGCCCGATCGTGCACGCATCTGCTGGGTGGTCTCACGCAGCTTCTCCACGGGCTTGTCACCCAGCTTCATGCCGGTCGCGTAGCCGGCTCCGAACGCGACGACGGTTCCGAACACTCCCATGGCGTACCTCCCATCCGATCGATCTCCGACTCGGAAGCGGGTGTGCTACTCGGCTGGGCCACCAAGCATGCTTCCCTCAGCGATTTCGGATCGCGTGCACCGCGGGGCGCAGCACCCGGTACAGGGCCCAGGCGAACAAGGCCAGGCCGATCGCGGTCCGGATCTCCTGCTCGGACCAGCGAGTACGCTCGGAGACCGGCTTGGCCACGGCTCCGCCGACCTTCCCGGGCAGACCCGTCATGGCGGACTCACCCAGCGCGGTGACCACCGACGACCCGTTGGACTCCTTCTTGCCCTTCTTCTTCGCTTTCGAGTTCGTCTTCGAGCCCATGTCCCTGGGATACCCCGCCCGACGGACTCCAACCGCCGGTTTCGCCCGTTCATCACGAGGGAACGACCGAGATGACCGCGGTCTTTCAGGCAAAGGGGGGAGAGAAGGAGAGCGAATCATGCCCGACAAGCGACCGAGTGTGAAGAACGAGCAGCAGTACGAAGCCCTGAAGCGCAAGGGCATGTCCAAGGAACGGGCCGCGAGGATCGCCAATTCGCCCGGAGCGTCGGGCCGCGGCGGCAAGAAGTCCGGCTCGGGCGGGAGCTCGAAGCAGGGGGGAACGACCGCGCAGAAGAAGGCGGCCGGCCGCAAGGGAGGGAAGGCCTCCGCGCGGAAGCGCTCGTAGCGGGACGATTCAGTTCCGCGAGAGGAGGTTGCGCAGCGCGAGCAGCGAGTTCTCGATCGGCTTTTCGGCGATCCGCCGCATGTACCAGGGGTACCAGTGGGGGCCGTACGAGATCAGCGTTCGAACTCGATACCCGTCGGCCGCCATGCGCACCTGATCAGCCGATCGGATCCCATAGAGCATGTGCACCTCGAAGCCCTCCGGCCCGTGAGCGTCGGACCGGATCTGCCGGACGAGGTCCACGTCGTGCGTCCCGAGCGCCAGCCGGCCGACCGGCCCCTTGCGGGCCAGTATCAAGAGCGCGAGACGCCGGTAGGCCTCGTCGATCACCTCGCGAGAGCCGAACACGATTTCGCGCGGCTCACGGTATGCGCCCTTGACCAAACGGATCGTGGGGTCCAACGGCATCAGCGAGTCCAGGTCGTCGGCCGTGCGCTTCAGGTACGCCTGCAGCGCGATGCCGACGTTCGGATGGCCGGCGCGAAGCTTGCGATACAGGTCGAGGGTCGGGTCGACGTACGGCGCCGATTCCATGTCGAGCCACAGCCAGTTGTCGTGCTCGGCCGCGGTGGCGGCCAGCTCCTCGAGGTTGGCCATCGTGGCGTCGGGATCGAGGTCGACGCCCAGGTGGGAGGGCTTGACCGAAACCTCGGTGTCGAGGCCCTCCGCGCTGATGCGGTCGTAGACGGCGTGATAGTCCTCGACGACGAGCCTACTCGCGTCCAGGTTCGTGACGTTCTCGCCGAGGACGGTGAACATCGTGGGCAGGCCCTGCGCACGGAGCCGCTTCGCGGCGGCGATCGCCTCGTCGGTGGTCTCACCCGGCATGAACCGGCGAACGCTGGCCCGCACGAACCGGTACCGGGGCAGTCGCTCTCGGAGCCAGCGGTTGTCCACCGCCCACAGCGCGGCGTTCCGAGCCACACCCATGGCGCCAGCCTAGCGAACGGTCCGGGAAGTCCGATCCAGAACTCGCCGCCGGCGAGGGTCCGGGGGGCGCGCCGCCCCCTGTTCGCCTATGTTCACTTCGACGCAACCGGCGGAGGAGGCGGCCATGTCGGAGGAGACGATGCTGGCGCTCGTACAGCAGGCTCTCGAACGCGAAGGGATCCAGGATCAGGTGGTCGCCGTCGGGGAGTTCTACCCGCGCGGGCACACGGGTGGGCTGTTCGCCGGGATCATGCTTGGTGGAGACATCGGCCAGGCGTTCGGCGGCGTGGGCGAGGCCATCGGCTTGGCCGCCGGCTCCCTCGCGGGGATGAAGGCCGCCGACACCGCATCCGGCCTCCCGGGGAAGATGCTCGTCGGGGTCTCGGAGAAGGAGGTCTACGGCCTCCAGTCGAAGTCGAGGAACCAGGAGCCTACCGACCTCGTGTTCAAGATGCCTCGCGAGGGAACCGAGGTCAAAGTGCACAGGCGGATGAACGTCCGCGTCCTCGAACTGATCGACGAGGATTCCGGCTCGCGCATCGAACTCGAGGGCAACCGGGTGCCGATGACCCATTCAAAGGACGTGATTGCTGCCCTCGTCCACTAGCGGTGGCAGGCCGAGCTATCGGCCTGTCGATCTGTGGAGGTGAGGGGATTTGAACCCCTCACCCCTGCCGAAGGCGCCCTCAAGCGTTCCGTTAGGGTCCGAATGAATCTATCTCAAGGCACGGCTATAGGCACGAACCGTTCGAGTACCCCCAACCCCAAGTGCAACCAATCGCAACCGACGATGCGCCGGCCGAGCGGTAGCATCGTGCTGACGGGGTCGTGCGAATGGCGATGATCGACGGGCGAAACCGCTGAACGCCCGGACGTGCAAGGCCTGGCGCGACATCGCGCTCAACGCGCTCGAGGACAACCCGGCCGAGAGTTACCTCCGGCGCCGATGACCGACGACGAGCCCTCCTGGTGGAAGTGGGCGGGAATCCCTCGACTCAGACGGTCGGCCGGGGACATCTCGCGGCGCGAATGGCGGGACATCGCGTGGGGTGTGTTCGTCTGCGCCGGGATTTTGGTCCTCGCGCTGCTGCTGCTCTCCGCGGTCATGTGGCTGGTCCGCAGCTAAGGCGGGCTGCGCCCGGCGTCGAGCACGGAACGCCCGTTGGCGGCAGGTTTCTGAGCAGTACCCGGAGGCGAGGGTCCACGGTGCCCGGAACGAACACGACGCCACACGACGGGCATTCGCGACCGCGGTCCACCTGCTCGCCATTTTGTCGGTTGTTCGGGGTGTTCATGGCGCTAACGCGCCGATCATTCTCGATTCGCAGTCGGACGCGACCGCCACTCGCCGCCCTCGGGTCTCGATCTATAGGCGAAGGTTCATTCAGATAAGTACGGCCCGCGAAGGGACGTTCCCAGGCGGTCGTGTAGAAGTCGCATATCGTGGACATCGGTCTCGCCCGGTTCGTACCCCCACGAATGGTTCGACATCTGCGCGTCGGCGGACAGGCACGCGACGCGATATCCGGAAACGCTCCCCGTCGCCGCAAACGCCTCAGTCGAGTGGCCGAATGGCTCGCCGTCCTCGCTCAGCAGATGCCCGTTGCCCGCGTCATCGAACCGGGCCGGGTGAACGTCCACCTCGCGGCCTCGTCCGTCAGCCAGTATGAAGTTACCGACGGAGTCCTCGTCGACCTGCGTAAACCCGTGGGCCGCGAGTACTTCCCGCATCCGTGACTCATGGGCGTCCCTAACGACTAGGTCCAAGTCTCTGTGTTCGCGTGTCTGCTCACCAACAAGGGCATCGACACCCCAGCCGCCGTCCAGCCATACGTCGGCCTCCGCCGCGCCCAGCCACCCAAGAATCTCGACGACATCCGCCGCTCTCATGGTCGTCTGTTGGCTCACCGCCCCAATCTCACAGCGCCTTGTAGTAGACGACCACCGGAAGGGGTGTCATCGGCCAGGCTTTCACTCATCGACTGACACTAAGTCGCCTCCGCCTTATGCGCGCACGTGTTCGACGACCTGAAGCGCAACGGCATCGAGGTGGTCTCTCTTGGTACCGGCGGAGACAAGTTCCATGCACCGGTTCGGGCGTTCTACGTCGGGTGTTCGACCAGGCGGCGAATACGAGAGCTCGGAGGCTGCTCGTCCCACCCGAGTTCTTCGGCAATCAGCACGAGGACCCACGCGATGCCGCTGCCGATTGCTAGACCCAAGGTGGCACCGAGGAAAGCGATCCCGAGCGATCCTAAGACCCCTCCGTTCATGGAGACGGCGGCCAACGTTCCGGCCACCAGAGCGCCTGTGCAGGCGAAGCCACCAAGCCACCACCAAACAAAGGCGTCGCCGGTCGGCTTGCTCATACGCACACCTGCGGTCGCGCTGGTACAGAGTCTACGTGGCTGTGCCGGGGTTAATCGCGGAAGACCGGGGCATGGGCGCGTGACGCCGCTCACGCGACGGGAACGTACATTTGGACTTATACGAACCCTGCGAGAACTCGCCAGTTGCGAGTCCGGAACCAGACTCGCAGAAGACCTCGCAGAACTGCGAGGTTAAGCCCTCGGTAGGTTGCGAGATCCGACCACCTCCTGAGCTTGTCCTTGGTGTTCACGGGTAGGCGCGTTCCGGGACGGGCCTGACGCGGGACCGACTGGGTCCCCGACCCTTCCTACTAGGCTCCTCGCGTGGAGCGGGTAGGCCGGCAGCGCAACCTCCTCCTGATCTTGGCGAGGAGCTTCGCCGCGCAACTTGCGACGGCCGTGTTCCTGGTCGACGCGGAGGGCACCGTCATCTACTTCAATGAGGCGGCCGAGCGCCTGCTCGGGCAACGATTCATCGAGGGAGCCGGGATGGCGGCCGAGGAGTGGTCGACGAGGTACCAGCCCCGGGACTCCGAGGGCCACACCATCCCACTCGAGTATCTGCCCTTGGGCGTCACGATGCTGAAGCGCGAGCCGGCCATCGGGGCCCTCACGATCTTGGGGGCCGACGGGGTGGACCGGCGGATCGAGGTTGCGGCCTTTCCGCTGTTCGCCCGCACAGAGGACTTCGCGGGCGCCATCGCGCTGTTCTGGGAGTGGCCGGAGGACCGGTAGGTACGGGGGAGGATCTGAGG
>JBKPKU010000186.1:0-18396 GCA_046731295.1 Actinomycetota bacterium | reverse complement strand
GTCGGAGCCGTTCAAGGTGACCTTCGACGCGAGCGTGCCGCTCGGTCAGCCGACCACCGGCGACCACCACGTGCACCTGTGCTTCGACGGCGGAAGCTGCGACGAGCTCTCGCAGTCGGTGATCGCGTACGGGGACTCGGTGATGGTGTCCGACCTGTCGCCCGGCATGCACACGATCGAAGCCTCGCTGCGCAACGCCGATCACTCCGACGCGGGTGTGAGCGCGACGGTCTCGGTGGACGTCAGTGGCGGCGGCCAGGCGGGTTCGCAGGCCGGCTCCTCAAGCGGCGCCGGCGGACCGTCGAGCGGGTATGGCTACTGAGGTCGAGGCGACTCGACGGGCCGATCGCCTTGTCCGTCACCCTCGGCGCGTTCGCTGGTTCCACGCTGGGATCTACCTGCTCACGATCCCGCTGATCTGGACGGGATGGTGGCTGTTGGTGGGCGAGGAGGGTCACCCGAGCCTCCTCGCCCGCGCGTTCGGCATCGCCGACGTTCGGCTGCACGTGTGGGCGGGGCGGATCTTCGCCCTGCTGGCCCTCGGCGTGATCGTCTTCGGTCGTCGTGGAATCCGGACGTTCGTCCGGGAGACCTTCCGCAGCGACCCGGGCGACGCCCGATGGTGGGTCCGGTGGCCGAGAGCCATCCTCACCGGCGGGTTCGCTCGGCACGAGGGGACGTTCGATCCGGGACAGCGGGTCGCCAACGTGCTCATCGTCGGCGGCCTGATCGTTCTGACGGCGACCGGCATCGCTCTGACCGTGCTGCACGGCGGTCCCGTGTTCGCATGGCTCGCGAAGATCCACCTGTGGACCGCCGTGGTCGTGAGCCCGGTGATCCTCGGCCACGTGCTCGTCGCGATCGGCGTGCTCCCCGGCTACCGGGGCGTGTGGCGTTCGATGCATCTCGGCGGCCGCGTTCCGGAGGAGACCGCTCGGCGCGTGTGGCCGGCGTGGACCGAGCGGGCTCGTTCGGCCCGGCCGGAAGACGCGGATACGCCGGCGGCCTGAAGCCTCTCCCGCCTAGCCCCAAAAAACGGGTCGGTCGCTTTCGGGCGGCGACGTGCATGTCGTGCGAAACGAGGGCAGTGTCGACCTGGTGACCATCGTGGCCTCGCTCGTTCCGGCGGGCGCGACGAGACGGATCGACGTGCCGGACCCCGGCAACTGTCCGTTCTGAGCAACTGGAAGACGACCAGAGGGCGGCCGCCGTCGAGACGGCCGCCCTCTCACGATCCGCGTCACGCGGACGCCGACGATAGCAACCAACCAGATCGACATCGCGGCAGCGGGGTACGGCCGGCCGAAGGGGCGCTACTCGATGTACCCGAGGCCTCGGAGGTGCTCCTCCATCTCATCGGCCTCGGTGTCGCTGACCGCAGAGGCTTCGTCGCCGCTCGTCATGCCGGGGATCTGCACCGTCGGCTCGTCCGTGCGCTTCCCAACCTGAGCGTCCGCCCCCACGACCTCGTGCAGCACGCGCCCCGTGTGCTCGATCGACGCCGGCGCGCCGAGCGTGGCCAGGATCGTCGGCGCCAGGTCGATCAACATCGGTGGCTGCTCGAACGCCTGGACGCCGGGCCCGACCGCCACGATCACGCCCTCGGGACGGTGATCGCCGCTCACCCAGTCGGCGTCCTCGATGGCCGACTTCGCGTGCGTGAGCGAGTACATCTCGGCGGGCTCCATCAGGATGTCGGGCCCCATGTCGGCGTGCTTGCCCTTGAAGATCTCCTCGCGCCGGTAGATCGCCTTGACGGGCTTGCGGCCGGTCTTCGGGTCGACGAACGACGACAGCGCGTCCATCACCTGATCCCGCACCTTCTCGAAATCGGCCGGGTCGACGATGCCGTCGGGCTCGCGCCCGGCGAGGTTGATCGAGACGCCCTCGCCCGTTGAACGGATCGTCGTGAACGCCCTGGTCTTGGACCAGTTCACCGACTGCGGCAGCGAGACCTTCCCGTGCAGGCCGAGGAAGTCGTACGCCTTGCGCGCGACCTTGCGCACCGGCCCCCACTGCATCGGCCCGAAGACCACGTTCGACGCGCTGAACTCCAGGAAGCCGAACTTCTTCAGCATGTGGTCCATGTGGATCGTTCGCGTGACCGACTGGAACCCATGGTCCGAGATGAACAGGACGAGGTCGTCGTCGCGCGTGCGCGAGACGAACGAGCCGATCGCGTCGTCGAGCTGCGCGAACATGTCCCGAACCTTCAGGCCGATCCTCGTCGCGTGGTTCTTCGCGTAGTCGGGATGGTCGGGCGCGATGTAGTTCGAGAGCGCGTGCTGGGTCCGGTCGACCGAGACCCACACGCTCGCCATCAGGTCCCAGTCCGAGTTGTCCATCAGCCACTCGGTCGCGCGGATCCGCTTGCCTGTGATCTCGAGAGCCTCGTCCAGGTACGGCTCGGCCCGGTTCCGGTAGGTGGTCCAGGACATGCCGTTGATCTCCCACGGCACGCCGGCCTTCTCGAGCTGCTCGGGCAGGTCCGCCGGCTGCGTGTAGGTCCGGTTCTTCGGCAGGACGCCGCCGGCCAGGATCTTCCCGTTGATGTCGGGCGGCGGGAACATCAGGGGCACGTCGGCGTACACCCCGACCTTGCCGGCCGCCGAGAGGTCCTCGACGAACGTCCGCTCCTTGATCGAGCGGTACGTGACCGGGTACTGCTTGTGGGTCCCCGGCACGGTCTCGAGGATGTCGTAGACCCCGTGATTGGCCGGGTCGACCCCGGTCAGGAACGTCGGCCAGGCCGCCCAGGAGTGGGTCGGCACGGTCGAGCGGAGGACGTCCTTCTGCCCCCGATCGATCAGGGCCTGCAGGTTCGGCAGGGCACCCTGCTCGAGCAGAGGTTCGAGGATGCGCCAGTCGGCGCCATCCCATCCGATGAGCAGTACTCGTGGCATTCGTAACCTCGTGTTCTCGAGTAGATGGCGAAGTGTACAGAAGGCTTCGCCTCGAATGGCGCGCGTGAACCCAGCGAAATACCATTCGGTACTGCGTGGAAGGAGGAACGGTGTCAGATCTCGACGAACTCGAGCGCCTGAGGAAGAGACGACAAGCGAAGATGTGTTCGACGTCAATCCTGAAGCCGAAATCCTCGAAGGCGTCTACACCATTACGAGCTACGGAGCTGACTTCCTCGTAGACGGTCTAGTCACTCGCCTGAAGAGAGCGGCGATATCGTGGTCCCGGGCTTCGACCCCGAAGCGAAGCTTGAGTCGGAGATTGCTGGTTTTCAGTGCGGGTTCATTTGGACCAAGCCTTAAGTCGATCGCTTCGTCGAATCCCTGCTGTTGGGGTTCCCCGTTCCGGGCATCTTTCTGATACGCGAGCCCTCGGACGTCCCTCTTGTCCTGGATAGGCAACAGCGATTCACTAGTCTTCAGAGCAACCTCGTGCTGATAGAGAAGCTAATCGATCGACTTACGACCTACTTTGATCCGCCATACGTAGTGCATGCGGCCACTTCGGCGTCGCGCGCCCGGCCTGACGGCACGCGCCGCGCACCCGTCCTGGGAGCATGTGTGCGTGTCCACCCGAGACGACATCCGCAATGTGGCGATCGTGGCCCACGTGGATCACGGCAAGACCACGCTCGTCGACGCGATGCTCTGGCAGTCCGGGGCCTTCCGAGCCAACCAGGACGTCGCCGAGCGCGTCCTGGACTCGACCGATCTCGAGCGCGAGAAGGGCATCACGATTCTGGCGAAGAACACGGCCGTCCGCCACGGCGACCTGAAGATCAACATCGTCGACACGCCGGGGCACGCGGACTTCGGCGGCGAGGTCGAACGCGGGCTCACGATGGTGGACGGCGTCCTCCTGCTGGTCGACGCCTCCGAGGGGCCGTTGCCCCAGACGCGGTTCGTGCTGCGTAAGTCGCTGGAGTCGCGGCTGCCGGTGATCCTGGTCGTGAACAAGATCGACCGCGCCGACGCGCGCACGATGGAGGTCGTCGACGAGGTCTACCAGCTCTTCCTCGACCTGGACGCCGACGAGCACCAGATCGAGTTCCCGATCCTGTACGCCGACGCGCGGGCCGGGCGCTGCGGTCCGAACCCGGCTCACCCGCCCGAGGATCTCGAGCCGCTCTTCGACACGCTGCGGACACACATCCCGGCGCCCTCGTACGAGGAGGGCCACCCGCTCCAGGCGCTCGTGACGAACCTCGACGCCTCACCGTACGTCGGCCGGCTCGCGCTCTGCCGGGTGCGGAACGGCACGATCCGCCGTGGGCAGGAGGTCGCCTGGTACCGAGCCGACGGCACGATCGAACCCGCAAAGATCTCCGAGCTCTACGTCACCGAGGCGCTCGACCGCATCGAGGCCGACGAGGCCGGGCCGGGCGAGATCGTCGCTGTGGCCGGCATCGACGAGATCACGATCGGCGAGACGCTCACCGATCCCGACGACCCGCGCCCGCTGCCGGTCACACAGGTGGACGAGCCGTCGCTCTCGATGACGATCGGCATCAACACCTCGCCGCTCTCGGGCAGGGACGGCACTAGGCTCACCGCCCCGCAGGTGAAGGCCCGCCTGGACCAGGAGGTCGTCGGGAACGTATCGATCCGCGTGCTCGACGCCGATCGGCCGGACCGCTGGGAGGTGCAGGGGCGCGGCGAACTCCAACTCGCGGTCCTCGTCGAGTTGATGCGGCGCGAGGGGTTCGAGCTCACGGTCGGCAAGCCGCAGGTCGTCACGCGCCAGATCGAAGGCGTGCTGCACGAGCCGGTCGAACGTGTAGCGATCGACGCGCCCGAGGAGTACCTCGGGGTGATCACACAGCTGCTCGCGCTCCGCAAGGGACGGATGCAGAACATGGTGAACCACGGCACCGGGTGGATCCGCATGGAGCATCTCGTCCCGGCGCGCGCCCTGATCGGCTTTCGGACCGAGTTCCTGACCGAGACGCGCGGAACCGGACAGCTCCACCACGTGTTCGAGGGCTACGAGCCGTGGCACGGCGACCTCCGAACGCGACCGACCGGCTCGCTCGTCGCCGATCGCGAGGGCGTGAGCACGACGTTCACGCTGCTCACGCTCCAGGAGCGGGGATCGATGTTCGTCGGGCCGGGCGAAGACGTCTACGAGGGGATGATCGTCGGGGAGAACGCCCGGGCCGAGGACATCGACGTGAATCCCACGAAGGAGAAGAAGTTGACGAACATGCGCGAGTCCACGTCCGAGCAGTTCACGCGCCTGATCCCCAAGCGCACGCTCGTCCTCGAGCAAGCGCTGGAGTTCATCCGCGAGGACGAGTGTGTCGAGGTCACGCCCTCGAACGTGCGACTGCGCAAGGTGGTGCTCCCTCAGCAGGAGCGCGCGAAGTCCGCACGCCGTCGCCGTCCGGCCTCCGAGGACTGAGCTCCGGGACTCATCCCGTCGATGGCAGCCACCGGTAGCCGGCGGAGCGGATGAAGGCCGAAGCGGTACGGGTCACAAGCGAAGCGAACACCGGGGAGGGGCAGCGGGAGGGGCTCAGACAGCTCGGACTGATCTACGGCGGGCTGATCGGTGTCGCCGTGCTGATGGTCCAGCCGTTCCTCGCGGCGCCGTCGCTCGACGCTTCCGCCAGGGTGAGCATCATCGCGTTCTCGGTGGCGATCCCGCTCCTCGCCGGACTCGTGATGGTCAACTGGCAGGAGACGCTCCGCGGGCGCCGAACGACGTCCGTCAGTGTCACCGTCGCCCAGTCGATCGCGCAGGCGGCCGCCGTCACCGGGATCGCCGCCGGCTTCTGGCACGTCACGTGGGTGGCCGGGGTGACCTTCCTGGTCACCGGGTTCGTCGCAATGTTGGTGCACTCCGCCGGCTGGTGGCGCCTGGAATCGCCGCGCGATCCGACGCCCTGATGCCTCGCCCACTCAGCGAGCGATCGCTCCATCAGGCCGTTCGGACCCTCGCAGGGAACGATCCCGCCCTCGCGGCATCGGTAGGACGGTTCGGCATGCCGCCGCTGTGGGCGCGCGAGGCGTCGTTCGCGACGCTGGTGCATCTGATCCTCGAGCAGCAGGTCTCGCTCGCGTCGGCGCTCGCCGCATTCGACCGGCTGCGGGCGGCGACCGTAGAGGTGACGCCCGCCGCCTTCCTCACGCTCGACGACCGAACCCTGCGCGCGATCGGGTTCAGCCGGCAGAAGGCAGGTTATGCGCGCGACCTCGCGATCACGCTCATGGACGGGTTCGATCTGGCGGAGTTGGACGGGTTGATGGACGACGAGGTACGGCGTTCCTTGACCGGCCTCCGCGGGATCGGGCGGTGGACGGCTGACGTGTACATCACGATGTGCCTGCTCCGGCCGGACGTGTGGCCTCACGGCGACCAGGCGCTCGCGACCGGCGCGGCGGAGCTCTTGAGCCTGCCCGAGCGCCCGACGTTCGACGAGCTGGAAGCCGTGGCCGATCGATGGCATCCGTATCGCGCGGTCGCCGCTCGGATCATCTGGAACCACTACCTCGGCCTTCGCGGCCGGCTCGATTAGGGGCGCCGCGGACGACCTACCTTCCGCTGGTATGGCCATACCTTCATCTGTGGATGGCGCGGGCCTCGCCGCGCGCGTGAAAGGAGACCCTCATGTGGAAGAAGCCGTTGGCGATGGCGGCCGCCATCGGACTGGTGCTCGCCGGGGCCGGCGTCGTGAGAGCCGGGACGACGACCGGGAGGACGCCGGTGAACTGCATGGACACGACGTGGCAGCAGACGTCCGTCTCGACGTCGTCGACGGGGTGGACGAACGTTCCCGGATTCGAGGCCAACCCGATCGCGATCTATCCCATCACGGTCGAGGTCAGTGCCACGGTCTCCGGTGCACCTGTTCGGTTCCGGATCTTCACCACGAACGTGGGCGAGCAGACGGCCGTGGCCAACCCCGGCCCCACGCGGTTCGACCCGGGCGTGGGAGGCCCGAACGCGTTCGCGTACCAGTGGGTCGACCGGAACGAGACGGCCGCGCCGCACGCCAGCCTCATCCAACTGCAATGGCGGAGCCCGTCCGGTGGCGCCGTCAGCCTGCTCCGAGGTGACATGACGGTGCTGTACCGGACGGACAGCTGCGACGGAGAAGCGTAGGTTCGGACTACCGTCCGCTCCGAAGGACCTGGCGTCGCTGTCGGTACTCCTCCTCCGTGATCTCGCCGCGCGCGTAGCGCTCGCCCAGGATCTCCTCGGCCGAGCGCGCCCGCCCACGGTCGTCCCGGCGCCGGAACAGGAACCACGCCCCGGCCAGCACCGCGATCCAGAAGAGCGGGAACAGCAGGAACCATGGTCCACCGTGCCAGCCCGCCACCGCCAGGATCGTCTCGATCATCTCGAACACCTCCTCCGATCTCGTGCCTCCATGTTCCGCGCGAGCGCCCGTGTCGACGTCGGCCCCCGGGAGGCTTCGAGAGCACTCCCATCGGGAAGGTTTGAACGGGTGCCTGTACGCCCGAGGGAGTACGCGAGAGCGCTCCTTGGTGCCGATGGCGGGACCCGAGGCGCCGACCTAGGCTCGAAGCCATGGCGATGAACCTGCTGCACGACCAGGAGGAGGCCGCGAGGAACGCCCGGCGCGTGGACGCCCTGATCGGGCTCGGGCTCGCGGTGCTCATGGTCGTTGGCACCTACTTCGCCTCGCATGGGCAGCCGGCGCGGCGGGGGTTCGACGCGCTCGCGGTCGTGCTCGTGGTCGCGGCGGCCGGTGCGCTCGCCTTCCGGCGGCCGTGGCCGGTCGGGGTCCTGTGGTTCGTGGTCGGCGTCGCCCTGATCTACTTCGTCCTGGACTATCCCAACGGCCCGATCTGGCTCGCGCTTGTCGTGGCCTCGTTCACCGCCGTCGTCGAGGGGCACCTGACGGCCGCGGCGATCGTGGCCGCCGTCGGGTTCGCGATCTTCCCGTGGCTGGACTACGTGCTCCGGGACAAGCCGGCGCCCTCGATCCCGAACCTCGTGGCTCTCGCCGCCTGGCTCCTCGTGATCCTCGGCGCGGGCGTCATCGTTCGGAATCGACGGGAGCGGATCGCCGAGACGGCGAGGATGCGCGAGGAGGAGCGGCTTCGCCGGACGAGCGAGGAACGGCTCCGCATCGCCCGGGAGCTGCACGATGCACTCGGTCATCACCTGTCCCTGATCAACGTCCAGTCGGGTGTCGCGCTCCACCTGAACGAGGAGCTCCCCGAGCAGACGCGCGCGTCGCTCACGGCCATCAAGGACGCGAGCAAGGAGGCGCTCGGCGAGCTCCGCTCGGTCCTGGAGATCCTTCGGCAGGGGGGCGAGCCGGCCCCGCGAGCTCCCGCGCTGACGCTCGACCGGCTCGACGACTTGGCGTCGCAGGCGAAGACCGCCGGCCTCGAGGTTCGAACGGAGACGGAGGGCGAGGCGCGCCCGCTGCCGTTCGGCGTCGAGTCGGCGGCGTTCCGCATCATCCAGGAGGCGTTGACGAACATCGCCCGCCACGCGCACGGGGCCACGGCGACGGTGCACGTCGGCTACGGCCCGGAGGACCTAACGGTCCAGATCGACGACGACGGCCGGGGTTCGGGGACCACGAACACTACGGGCGGGGGCAAGGGCATCCTCGGCATGCGCGAGCGCGCGACGGCGCTCGGCGGCGATCTCGAGGCCGGGCCGCGACCCGGCGGCGGGTTCCGGGTCAGGGCAACGCTCCCGATGGACGGGGCCGCGTGATCCGGGTCCTGCTCGCCGACGACCAGGCCTTGGTCCGGGCCGGGTTCCGGGCGCTGCTCGACGCCCAGCCGGACATCGAGGTGGTGGGCGAGGTCGAGGACGGCGAGGGCGCGATCCGCGAGGCCGTTGAGCTCACCCCGGACGTCGTGCTGATGGACATCCGGATGCCCGGGATGGATGGGCTCGAGGCGACGCGACGGATCATCCAGGAGGAGCGCCTGGACCGGACGCGGATCGTGATCCTGACGACGTTCGACGAGGACGACTACGTCTACGAGGCGCTCCGGATCGGCGCGAGCGGGTTCCTGGTCAAGGACACCGAGCCGGATGCGCTGCTCCAGGGCGTCCGAACCGTGGCGCGGGGGGACCCGCTTCTGTCGCCCGACATCACGCGTCGGCTCATCGGCGCCGTCACGGCGAGAGACGCCGACCCGTTCCCGACCGCTGCCGGGACCGACCGGATTCTCGCGACCGTCATGTTCAGCGACATCGTCGCTTCCACGGAACGGGCGGCCGAGATCGGTGACCGGAACTGGCGCGACGTGCTAGACCGGCACGACGAGCTGGTCCGCAGGCTGCTCGTGGAGCACGGCGGGCGCGAGATCAAGACGACCGGCGACGGATTCCTCGCGCTGTTCGACGCGCCGACGCGCGCGATCCGTTGCGCGCTGGCGATCCGCGACGAGCTGCGGGCGCTCGGGATCGACGTGCGGATCGGATTGCACTCGGGCGAGGTCGAGCTGCGCGGCAACGACGTAGGAGGCATCGCGGTGAACATCGGCGCCCGGGTAGCCGCCTTCGGGTCGTCCGGCGAGGTCGTGGTGTCGAGCACCGTCCGGGACCTGGCGAAGGGCTCGGGGATCGGGTTCGAGGACCGCGGGGACCACGAGCTCAAGGGCGTGCCGGATCGGTGGCGGCTGTTCGCGGTCACCGCAGCAGCCTGATGATCCGCGTGCTCCTGGCCGACGACCAGGCCTTGGTGCGCGCGGGGTTCAAGTCCCTGCTCGACGCGGTGGACGACATCGAGGTCGTCGGCGAGGCGAGCGACGGCGAGGAGGCCGTCCGCCTGGCGTCCGACCTCGAACCCGACGTCGCGCTCATGGACATCCGGATGCCGGGGCTCGACGGCCTGGCCGCCACGCGCGCGATCGTCGAGGACGAGCGCCTGACCGACGTAAAAATCGTGATCCTGACGACGTTCGGCCTGGACGAGTACGTGTTCGAGGCGATCCGTTCGGGGGCGAGCGGTTTCCTGGTCAAGGACACCGAGCCCGAGGAACTGCTCCAGGCCGTCCGGGTGGTCGCGGCGGGCGAGGCCCTCCTGTCGCCGAGCGTGACGAAGCGCCTGCTCGCCGAGTTCGCGACCCATGCCAAGGAGCCGCCACCCGCCGGCGGACTCGACGAGCTCACCGAACGCGAACGGGAGGTCGTCGCCCTCGTCGGCGAGGGCCTGTCGAACAAGGAGATCGCCGAGCGGCTGTTCCTCAGCCCCGCCACGGCGAAGACGCACGTGAGCCGGGCGATGAGCAAGCTCCGCGTTCGGGACCGCGCGCAGCTGGTGGTGATCGCATACGAGTCCGGCCTGGTCCGCCCTGGCTGGCTTGACTGAGAGAGGGAGGTTTGACGGATGGGCATCGTGGTCTACGACAAGAGCATGTCGCTCGACGGCTTCATCGCTGGCGCGGACATGCGGGTCGAGGCCGGTCGGCGACGACGGGGAGCGACTGCACGACTGGGCCTTCAAGGACCCGGCCGGCCTGGAGCTGATCCAGCGGGAGGTCGAGACCCTCGGCGCCGTGATCTGCGGCCGGCGAACGTACGACATGTCGATCCCCCACTGGGGCGCCGAGGGCCCGACCGGGGAGGCCCGCGTCCCGCTGTTCGTTCTGTCGCACGGCGTCCCGGACGACGTCCCCGAGGGCGGCGTGTACACGTTCGTCGACGGGCTCGAGGGGGCGCTCGCGCTGGCTCGCGAGGCCGCGGCGACAAGAACATCGCCGTGATGGGCGCCGACACCGGGCGCCAGTTCATCGACCGCGGCGTGGTCGACGAGATCCGGTGCACCTCGTCCCGGTCCTGTTTCGGGAGCGGCACGCCGTTGCTCGACGGGGGCGTGGGCGAGCACATCACGCTCGAGATCGTCGACGAGCGGGAGACTGCATTCGCCACGCACCTGCGCTACCGCGTCGTCCGCGACGGCTGACATCCGGCGCGACGGTCGACAACGCGCTCGGCGGCTAGGTACCTCTGGTCCGAGGAGGCTCGGCGGCGAGGTGGCCGTATGCTTCGGCGAGATACAGGATCACCTCCGCGACATCGCCGTTCTCCACTTCGGCAGCGAGCCTGGTGATCCTGTCCGCGATCACCTGCCGGGCTCTCGCCGCTGCGGCCGCAGCCTTCGTCTGCGCATCCGTCTGAGAGCTCATCGGGTCATTCACCCCGGTCGCGATGCTACGCCACTAGGCTGCTCGTGTGGCAGGCGCCGCGATCCCGTGGAAGCTAGGCGCTGCTCGAGAGCGACGCGGCCGCGCACGCGGTCACGCTGAACGAGGACGGTACCGCGTCGTCCGCGACGGCTGACTCCCCTATCGTTCTCGCATGGAGACTTGGGACACGATCCGCGCGCGTAGGAACGTCCGGCAGTTCGAGGAGCGACCGATCCCGGCCGACGACCTCGATCGGATCCTGGAGGCGGCGCGTCGAACGCCGTCCTCGACGAACCAGCAGGCATGGGACTTCGTCCTCGTCACCGAGCGCGAGCGCCTGCGCGAGCTCGCGAAGACCTGGCGGTTCGCCGCCCACGTCGGCACGTCGGCGGCGACGATCGCGCTCGTCATGCCGGCGTCCGACGAACGGGACGTGCGCGACACGCTGGAGTACGACCTCGGCCAGGCGACGATGTCGATCATGTTCGCGGCCGCCGATCTCGGGATCGGCAGCGGCCACGCGTCGGTCGGCGACCAGGCGCTTGCGCGCCGGGTGCTCGGACTCCCGGACGATCGCGAGTGCGCCTGGCTCGTCGCCCTCGGTTACCCGGCCGACCGGCCGCTCACGCCGATCGAGCGGCCGAACCGGCGACCGTTCGACGACATCGTGCACCGCGAACGCTGGTAGCCGGCTTCGTCCGACTTCGACCCGCAACGAGCAGCGCCGAACGAAGAATCTCGTCATACGCTCGCACCGTGACCGAGCGGTTCTGCCTGCGCTGCGACTGGCGCGGCGAGACGGACGAGCACGCGTGCCCCAGGTGCGGCGCTCCCTTGTACCGGATGGACTCGGAGCCCGCGCCGGCTCGGCAGGCTCCCGCCCCGGCGGGCTCCGAGGCACCGCCCGAGGCCGCCGGAACGCGCCGCGAGCACGCCGGAAAGGATGAGGAGCTTGGAGACGAAGTCCCTCCTCCGGTCCACAACGCCGAGCGCGGCCGTTGGCGGGTCATCGCGCTTGCCCTCGCGCTCACGGCCGTCGTCGCCTTCGTGCTGACCCGTGGCGGCGAGCCCGATCCCGCGAGCCCGGGGCAGGATGAGCAGGCGGCCGGGCAGCCCTCGGGTGCGAGCGCGGCAACCACCCCGCTGCCCATCCTGCTCGCCCCGTGCTCGGGCGACCGGCGGCCGCCGCCGCCGCCCGAGCCGGGGGAGACCGCGCCAGCCGCCACGGCCGACTACCTGTTCCAGGACTCGCTGGAGAGCAGCCTCGGGACGGCCCCGGACCTCGTCGAGGTCGAGGACGGCACCGCCGTCTTCACCGCCGACCTGGGCACGGGGGTCACGGTGCTGCGGTTCGCCGGCGGCAGAGGGTTGGCGCTCAGCCCCACGACCGGCGTCGTCCCGAGCTCGGAGTACACCATCGAGGTCCTGTTCCGCTTCGATTTCCTCTCGAAGGACCGGAAGGTCATCGACTTCAAGAACGGCTCCACCGACGACGGCCTGTACGTGCACGAGGGCTGCCTGAACTTCTTCCCCAAGGAGCTCGGCGCTCTCACGCGGATCGGGACGGACTCCTACGTGCAGGTCGTCCTCACGCGGGACTCCACCGACCGGGTCGTGGCATACGTCAACGGCGTCAGGCAGTTCGCCTTCACCGACCGCACAGGCGTAGCCGAGGTGAGCGGGCGGGGGACCCTCCGGTTCTTCGCCGACGACCGCACGACGATCGGGGAGTGGTCGAGCGGGGCGGTGTCGCAGATCCGGCTGTTCGACCAGCCGCTGACCGCGAACGAGGTCGAGGCGCTCGCCTGCTCCGAGGTCCTGATCGCCCATGCGACCGTCTCGTGCCGGGACCTCTAGCCGTGAGCTCCGGCAGTGGTCAGACGCTGCCGGCGGCGGGCCCTACCGCGCGAACCGGCGGTCGGGCACGAGCCACATCAACGCGACCGCGACGAACAGCGCGTAGGAGATCCACGGGCTGACGAACGCGAGCGGGACGGCGGCGGCATAGACCACCAGTGACGCCCACCCCTTTACGTCGGAGCCGATCGCCTTGGCGACGGCGGAATCCCGACCGTTCGCGCGGACGAGCGCCCGGACGAGGATGCTGTAGGCGCCGCCAGCGATGAGCAGCAGGAGCCCGTATGCGGCCGCGGGCATGGGATACTCGTACTCCTCGCGCACCCACACCGTGAGCACGGGGACCAGCGACAGCCAGAACAGCAGGAACAGGTTCGCCCACATGACCGCGCCGCTGATCTTGTCGGCGGCGCGCAGGAGATGGTGGTGGTTGTTCCAGTAGATCCCCACCATCGTGAAGCTGAGCGCGTAGACGACCAGCCCGGGCAGCATGTCGTCTCGCATGTCGGCCCATGCGTGTCCGCGGGGCGCCTCCAGGGTGAGCGCCATGATCGTGATGATCACGGCGAACACGGCGTCGGAGAACGCCTCCAGACGCTCCGAGCCGAGCTCGATCAGGCCGGGCCGATCCGCCATCGCATCGATGATAGGAGCCGTCCCGGCCAGGGGGATAACCCCACGCCGAACACGCCGGGTGGCAGCATTGGGCGGGCGCACGCCCGTCCCTACGCTGCAAGCATGGATACCTCGATGACCCTGCCACCGCCTCCCGTTCAGGCTCCGAGCCCGAACCCACTCGTCCGCGCGCTGCGGGCGCCGTTCGAGCTGCGGACCTGGAAGGAGACGATCCACCTGCTCCTCAACATGCCCGTGGGCATCGCCACGTTCACGATCATCGTGACGGGATTCGCGACGGGCCTGGGCCTGCTGATCACGCTGATCGGCATCCCGATCCTCATCGCGATGCTCTACGTCTCGCGCGCGATAGGCTGGTTCGAGCGGGGGCGCGCGAAGGTGCTGCTCGATCTCGACGTGCCGAGCCCGTACCGCGCCGACCCGCCCCCCGACCGGTGGTGGCGGCCGTTCGTCTCGCGCGTCACCGACCCGGCCACGTGGACCGAGATCGTCTACCACCTGCTGTTGCTGCCGATCGGCGTCGTCACGTTCACCCTTGCCTTCACGTTCTGGGTGCTGGGACTCTCGCTCCTGTTCCTCCCCGTGTACGCGTGGGCGCTCCCCGGACCCGTGCATGTGTTCGATTCGTGGGTCAAGGTGTCGATCGACTCGGCCCCCAAGCTCAACGTGATCGGTGGGAGCGGCGGCTGGGTGATCGATACCCCGATCGAGTACGCCGTGCTGGTCCTGATTGGCGCCGTCGTGCTCCTGGTCACGCCGTGGGTCGTGCGCGGGCTCGCGACGGCTAACCGAGCGCTCGTCCGGGCGATGCTCGGCTCCGATGTCGCCCAGCGGGTGCGCGAGCTCACCGCCTCGCGCACGGCGGCCGTCGACCTGGCCGCCGAGGACCGCCGCCAGATCGAGCGCGACCTGCACGACGGCGTGCAGCAGCGGCTCGTCTCGCTGGCGATGGACCTCGGGCGGGCGAAGGAGAAGCTCGACACGGATCCGGAGAGCGCGAAGGAGCTGGTCGACGAGGCCCACCAGGAAGCCAAGCGCGCGATCACCGAGGTCCGGGATCTCGCCCGTGGGATCCACCCGGCCGTGCTCACGGATCGGGGACTCGACGCCGCCCTGTCGGCGCTCGCCGCGCGGTCGACCGTGCCCGTCGACGTCCAGGTCGACGTCGCCGAACGCCCGCCGGCCTCGGTCGAGGCGGCTGCCTACTTCGTCGTGAGCGAGGCGCTCACCAACGTGACGAAACACGCGGGGGCGACGAAGGCCAACGTCACGGTTCGCCGCAGCGGGAATCGCCTGACGATCCAGGTCCAGGACGACGGCGCCGGCGGCGCGACGGTCGCCGAGGGCTCCGGCCTCGCCGGCATCCGGGACCGCGTGGGCGCGCTCGACGGCCAGCTGCACCTGCTCTCCCCGGAGGGCGGGCCCACGGTCCTGATGGTGGAGATCCCTTGCGCGTCGTGATCGCCGAGGACGGCGTGCTCCTGCGAGAGGGTCTCGCGCACCTGCTGGCCGACGACGGGCATGAGGTGGCCGGGTCGGTCGGCGATGCCCTCGAGCTCGTCGAGACGGTGGAGCGGGAGCGGCCGGATGTCTGCATCATCGACGTTCGGATGCCGCCGACCTTCACGGACGAGGGGCTCCGGGCGGCGATCGAGATCCGCCAGCGCCGGCCCGAGACCCCGGTGTTGGTGCTCTCGCAGTACGTGGAGGAGCGGTACGCGACCGAGCTGCTCTCGGGCGAGACGAGCGGCGTCGGGTACTTGCTGAAGCAGCGCGTCGCCGACGTACGCGACTTCCTCGACGCGCTCGAACGCGTGGCGAGCGGCGGGACCGCGCTCGATCCCGAAGTGGTCGCCCAGCTCATCGCCCGCGCGCGCCGGCATTCGCAGGACGAGCTCACGCCTCGCGAGCGCGAGGTCCTCGCGCTGATGGCCGAGGGGCTCTCGAACGCCGGTATCGCTCAGCGGCTGGTGATCACCGAGGGCGCGGTCGAGAAGCACGTGACGAGCATCCTCACCAAGTTCGGCCTCGAGCCCGCCGAGACCGACCACCGCCGGGTCCTCGCCGTCCTGCGCTACCTGGGGGATCGCGAGCCCTAGCTCCGAACCCGTCGGGGAAGGAGATAACGATGAAGAAGACCTGGTTCCGCACGTCCGCTGTCGTCCTCTCGCTGGCGCTCGTGGCACTCACGGGCTGCGCCCGAGCGCGTTTGGGCGACGTGCACGAGGGCGCCGGGGGCGCCGACGCCATCAGGGTGGCGATGCACGACGACGAGTTCGCACCCGACGGTCTGCGGCTGGGAGCGGGGACGCAGGTGCAGGTCGAGGTCCGGAACGGGGGCAGCCAGGGCCACAACTTCACGATCGACTTGCTGGACCTGTCGACCGGCACCGTCGAGCCGGGGAACGTCGTGACGGCCACGTTCACGGTGCCGAACGGGACCACCGAGTACCACTGCACCTTCCACCCGGGCATGACCGGGGAGATCGTCGCCGTGTAAGGACGCGCTGACCTTTCGGGAGCGCGCCTCAAGGCGGTGGCGTGCGGCCGGTCCGCACGAACGTCCCCTCGATCACGCGAAGGTCCTCTCGATCACCGGACCTCCGGCCCGAGGGAGGCTCGCCACATGCGGTCAGGCTTGGGGTGACCGGACCGAGCTCCGTTTCGGATCGGAGGAAACGATGTC
This sequence comes from Actinomycetota bacterium, assembly GCA_046731295.1. Lineage (GTDB taxonomy): Bacteria > Actinomycetota > UBA4738 > UBA4738 > HRBIN12 > DASSJM01. The sequence goes on along the minus strand of JBKPKU010000186.1, from coordinate 2,127 downwards.
GACCGACTTCGGAACCGCATACCGGGAGGACCAGGCCTATTGGGTCGCGCTCAAGCGCGCCGAGGCGCTCCAGGGCTACTACATCCACCTGCTCGTCTACGCGTGGTCAACGCCGGTCTGTTCCTCATCAACCTGCTCACTCGGGGCGAGGACGGCAGTTGGTGGTTCGTCTGGCCGCTCGGCGCGTGGGCATCGCCGTCGTGATCAACACGATGGTCGTGTTCGCCAGCGTGTGTTCGGAGGGATGGAAGGAGCGCAAGGCCGACGAGCTGTACTGGCGCAGCCGGCACCCCTCGCAGCACGCGTAGGACGTGAGCCTGTTCCGCGAGATGAGGCACGAGGAGACCGTCCGCTACGGACGCCGGGGGAAGGTCGTCGGCGTGCACTCGGCCGGGTACATGCGGCTGGAAGGGGAATAGAGCAGTCCGCGGCCTAGGGCCGAGGGCACACCGAGGGGATGATCGCGATGACGGGGTTCGTACTGGTGCCGGGGGCGTGGCTCGGCGGCTGGGCGTGGGACGCCGTGACGAGTCGACTGCGATCCAAAGGACACGAGGTTCATCCCGTGACCCTGACCGGTCTCGGTGATCGCGCGAACCTCGCGTCGCCCGAAGTCGACCTCGAACGGCACGTGGCCGACATCGTCGGCACGATCGAGGAAGCCGACCTGCGAGACGTGGTCCTCGTTGGACACAGCTACGGAGGGATCCCGGTGACCGGCGCGGCGGACCGGATCCCCGACCGGCTTGCGGCGGTCGTCTACGTCGACAGCGGCCCGGCGTCGGACGGGACGGCGTACATCGACACGCTTCCCCCTCCCGTGAAGGAGGCGACCGAGCGACATGTGGCGGAGGAGGGTGACGGTTGGCGCCTACCGATGCCGTCGTGGGAGGAGCTCGAAACGCTCAACGGCGCCGGGTTGCAGGGCCTCGACGAAGGAACCCGGCGGAGCGTGCGCGAACGCGCGACGCCACAACCGTTCAAGACCTACACGCAAGCCATCGCGCTGGGCAGCCCGGCCAGGACCACACTGCCGCACGTCCTCATCTCGTGCAGCTTTCCCCTCGAACAGGTCCGCGAGTTCATCGCCAGCGGCCACCCGTGGTTTGCGGAACTCTCCGGACCACAGTGGTCATTCGTCGAGATCCCGACGAGTCACTGGCCGATGTTCTCGGCGCCGGACGAGCTCGCGAACGCGATGGACACGATCACCTCCGCTTGATACGCGGTCCGGGCCGTCGGGACGGAAACCTCAGTCCTCGGCGAGGATCGCGTACAGCTTCTTGCGCGCCTCGGCCAGGATCTCGGCGGCCTGCTTGCGCTGCGCCTCGGTGCCGGTGCGCGCGACCTGCATCGCGGCCGCGGCCATCTGGAAGCCCGCGTCCCGAAGCTGCCCGAGCCCCTCGCCCATCGGCCCGAACTCCCACGGCTGCTCCTTGCCGCCGCGTTCGCGGCGCTCCTCGAGCTCCGCGCGGCCGGCGTCGGTGATCGTGTACACCCGCTTGCCGTCGCGCTCCTCCCCCGTGACCAGCCCCTCGTCCTCGAGCAGCTGCAGCGTCGGGTAGATCGAACCGGGACTCGGCCGCCAGGCACCGCCGCTGCGCTCCTCGAGTTCGCGGATCAGGTCGTAGCCGTGCATCGGCTTGTCGGCGATCAGCGTCAGGAGCGACGTCCGAACGTCTCCCCGGCGCGCCCGCCGGCCGCCGGCCCACGGCGGGCCGCCGAACCAGGCCTTCTCCCACTGCCCACGGCGCCCCCACTGCTCGTGGTGGTGCCGGCGTCCATGCTCGTGCCCTCGATGACCCATCTCGTCCACCCTACTCTATCGGCAACCTATCGCGATGTATCGTAACAGGTCGCCGATAGAACGCAAGTCGGGTCAATCGATGTCGACCGCGTCCGGCTCGGTGTGCTTGAGCCACACGACCACGCCCACTGCGACAGGCGCGAGCAGCAGCACCACCATCGCGCCCAGGCTCCCCTTCGCGGCCCAGTCCGTCAGGCCCACGCCGAGACACAGGACCGCGCTCGCCACCAGGACGATGTCGACGGTCCGATAGATCTCCGGCTGGTCCGCGCGGATCTGCAGGGTCCAGCTGATGAGCGCGATCGACAGCAGCGCCGCGG
>JBKPKU010000185.1:0-1637 GCA_046731295.1 Actinomycetota bacterium | reverse complement strand
GGGCATCGGGTTGACCGCGTTCGAGTACGCGATCTACGGCGACCTGACGAACCCCGGCTCGCTGCCGGGCACCTCTTGGGCTCTGCGAACGAACCAGTGGGTGGGCCCCGTCCCGTTCCTCACCTACGCCTTCCTGTTCCTGCTGTTCCCCGATGGCCACCTCCCGTCCCGGCGATGGCAACCGGTCGCACTTCTCGCCGTGCTGTCGATCGGATGGCTCGAGGCGAACTCGATCGCTCCGGACGCGATCCCGCTGGGGCCGGCGAGGGAGCTGACGGTGGTCGCCATGCTGCTCTGCGCTTCGGCCCCGCTCGTCCGGTATCGGCGTTCGGAGAGTGACGAACGCCATCAGATCAAATGGTTCGCGTTCGCCGCTGTGCCGGCCGTCGCCCTGCTGCTTCCCGGACTGTTCGCCAACCTTCCCGACGCGGTCTTCGTGCCGTTCGTCGTCGTGACGGCGGCCGTTCCGATCGCGGCCGCGATCGGGATCTTCAAGTACCGCCTGTACGACATCGACGTCATCATCGACAAGACCCTGGTCTACGGGGGTCTCGCCGCGTTCATCACGGCCGTGTACGTGGTCGTCGTGGTGGTCGTCGGCACGTTCGTCGGGGCCACGGAAGTGTTGTCGCTCGTGGCGACCGCGATCGTCGCCGTCGCGTTCCAGCCGATGCGGCTGCGTGTTCAAGGTGTCGCGAGGCGCATCGTGTACGGAGACCTGGCGACGCCGTACGAGACCCTGTCCACGTTCGCCGAGCGGCTCTCTCAGACGTACTCGATCGACGATGTGCTGCCGAACATGGCAAGGATCCTGGCCGAGGGCACCGGCGCCTCCCGAGCCGAGGTGTGGCTCCGCATGGGATCCGAGCTGAGGCGGTCGGCATCCTGGCCGCCGACGGATGGGCCGAGGCCTCCGCCGGTTCCACTCCGCGATGGCGTCCACGAGAAGATCGTCCAGGCAAGTCGCGTGGAGCTCACGAGTCGCGAGACCGACGTCCGCTACCAGGGACAGCTCCTCGGCGCCCTCGTCGTTGCCAAGTCGCCCTACGAACGGTTCACGCCCGCCGAGGAGAAGCTGCTCGCTGATCTCTCCTCCCAGGCCGGCCTCGTCCTTCGCAACGTGGCGTTGATCGCGGACCTCCGCGCTTCGCGTCAGCGCCTCGTGTCGGCCCAGGATGATGAACGACGCAAGATCGAGCGGAACCTGCACGACGGGGCCCAGCAGCAGCTCGTCGCCCTCACGGTGAAGATGCGGCTCATCGAGAGGATGGTGAGAAGGGATCCTCAGAAGGTCGCCGAGCTGGCGCACGAGGTGGTGGGGGAGACTGGTGAGGCGCTCGAGAGCTTGCGCGAGCTGGCCCACGGCATCTACCCGCCGCTCCTGGCTCAAGAGGGTCTGGCGGCGGCGCTCGAGTCGCACGCTCGGAAGGCGCCTCTTCCCGTGAACGTCAGCGCCGACGGCATCTCCCGCTATCCGCAAGACCTGGAGGCGGCGGTCTACTTCTGCTGCTTGGAGGCGCTCCAGAACGTCACGAAGTATGCGAACGCCTCGCGCGCATGGGTGAATCTCAGCCACGAGGCCGGCGGCCTGCGTTTCGAGGTTGGGGATGACGGCAAGGGATTCGATCGCTCAGCCG
>JBKPKU010000184.1:0-35397 GCA_046731295.1 Actinomycetota bacterium | reverse complement strand
GCGTGAGGATATCGTCCGGCCGGTCCACGTCGAACGAGAGCTCGGGGCGCTCGACGACCGCGACGGGAAGGTCACGTTCGGCCGCGAGCTGCAGGTGGCGCCGGAACGATTCGGGTCCGAACCGCGCGGGGATCGCCCGCGGCGGGCGGCGGAGCAGCAGGCTCGTGCCCGATCCATCTGCCGAACGCGCGAGGACGACCGCGCCGAGCGTTCGCAGCGCCGCGTGCAGCGTGTCCACTGTAACCAGCGGAACGTCGGCCGGAAGGATCGCGAGGGCGACCGCCTCCTCCTTCTTCGCGAGGGCCTCGACCTGGCGGATGGCGTTCGCCAGGGGCGGCTTGTCCTCGGGCACGGCCCTGGCGCCGCGCCTGGCCGCGATCTCAAGCGCCACCTCGTCGGGTGAGACGACCCAGGTCTCCCATCCGGGCACCGACAGGGCGACGTCCAGGACGTCCTCGAGCATCGCCAGGGTGAGCGCACCGCGCTCGAGGCCGGTCAGGGCGGGCGACAGCCGCGTCTTGGCTCGGGGCAGCGACTTCACCGGCACCGCGACGACGCGCATGGGCCAAGGCTAGTACCGGCGCGCCAAGAACCGCCGACACGCGCCGATGCGCTCTGCGGCCACCGTCGCGGGCGCGGTAGCATCGCCCGCCCGAAGGAGGCGCGTCCTGGAACCCTGGTACCGAGCCGCGGAGCTCGCGCTTCGCCCGCCGTTCCAACTGTGGTTCAACTGGCGCCTGGAGGGGCTGGACCGGATCCCGCAGACCGGACCGGCGATCGTGGCCGGAAACCATCTCTCGTACCTGGACCCGTTCGCGCACGGCTACTTCGTGGTGCAGGCCGGGCGCCGACCGCGCTTCCTGGCCAAGCAGGAGCTGTTCGACGCGAAGGGGATCGGGACCGTGCTCCGCGGGGCACACCAGATCTCCGTCGCGCGCGGGACCGGCGACCAGTCGTCGCTGGTGGACGCGGCCGCCGCGGTGCAGGCGGGGGAGGTCGTGGTGGTCTATCCCGAGGGCACCACCACGACGACGAACCCGGACTTCTCGCCGGGTTCGGGGAAGACCGGCACCGTCCGGCTCTCGCTCGCGACCGGGGTGCCGATCTTGCCGGTCGCCACGTGGGGCGGCCAGTACGTGTGGCGCAAGTCCGGCCGGCAGAGCCTCGCGTTCGGCCGGCCGATCTGGGTGGTGGCGGGCGCGCCGTTCGATCCGGCCGAGCGCGCGATCGACGGGGAGGACCAGGGCGCGGTCCGGTCGCTCACCGACGAGCTCATGGACGAGCTCGGACGCCTGGTGGGTGACCTGCGCCGCCGGTACCCTGCGCGCTGGACCCGAGGGTAGGCTGGGGTCGATGCCGACCGGGCGCGAGCGGAGCTTTTCCACGCGGGCGATCCACGGGCAGGTCCTGCCGCCCGTGGATCAGGAGACCCCGAGCGTCCCGATCTTCCAGACCTCGACGTTCCGGTTCGACACGTCGGATGCGTTCGCCGAGACGATCCACTTCCGGCGCCCCGGGTACACGTACACGCGCGGCTACGGCAACCCGACGCTGCTGGCGTTCGAACGCGTTATGGCCGAGCTCGAGGGCACAGAGTCGGCCCTGTCGTTCGCCTCGGGGATGGCCGCCATCCACACCGTCGCGACCACGCTCGCCGAACGCGGGGACAGCGTTGTCGCGAGCAGCGAGCTGTACGGAGGGACGTACTCGCTGTTCGCGCACGTGCTGCCGCGCTACGGCGTGGACGTGCGGTTCCTGGACGGCCGCGACCTCGATGCGGTGGGCGCGGCGCTGCCGGGCGCCGCGTTCCTGTACTGCGAGACGATCGCGAACCCCAACGTCGTCGTCTCCGATCTCGAGACGCTCGGCGCGATCGCGCGAGACGCGGGCGTGCCGAGCGTGGTCGACAACACGTTCGCGTCCCCGTACCTTTGCAATCCCGCCGCCCTCGGGTTCGACTACGTGCTGCACTCCGCGACGAAGTACATCGGTGGCCACAACGATCTGATCGGCGGCGTCGTATGCACGTCCGAGGAACGGCTGGCCGGGCTCCGTTCGACCGTGATCGAGACCGGGGGGACCATGGCGCCGCTCGAGGCGTGGCTCTCGATGCGCGGCTTGTCGACCCTCGAGCTCCGGATGGATCGGCACTGCCGGAGCGCGCTGGCACTGACGGCCTGGCTCGAGGCCCAGCCGAAGGTCGAGCGCGTGCACTACCCGGGGCTCGGGTCCCATCCGCAGCACGCGCTGGCGGAGCGCATGCTGCAGCGCGGGTCCGGCGGGATGGCGGCGTTCGAGGTCGTCGGCGGCGTCGAGGCGGGTCAGCGCTTCTGCGACGCGCTCGAGCTCGTCTGGGTGGCCGCGAGCCTGGGGGGGATCCACACGCTCGTGTGCCACCCGGCATCGACGACCCACCGGCAGCTCGACGCCGAGGCGAGGCGGGCGGCGGGGATCGCCGACGGGCTCATCCGGCTGAGCGTCGGCCTCGAGGACGTCGACGACCTGATCGAGGACATGGAGCGCGCCCTGGAGAAGGTGTGACGGGGGGTTCGGGGGGCTCAAGAAGCGAGCGCGAACGCGCGAGCGCTAGCCCCCCGAGTGTGAGGCGCCGGGTCGCGGTCGTGTTCGGGGGTCGTTCGGCCGAGCACGAGATCAGCGTCATCTCGGCGCGTTCGGTGATCGCGGCGCTGGATCCCGAGCGCTACGAGGTGATCGCGATCGGCGTCACCAGGGATGGGCGCTGGCAGCTGCTGCCGGCCGGTCCGCCCGCGCTCGGCCCCGGCTCCTCCGACGAGCTGCCGGGCGTGACGCCGGATGCGAGCGCCGAGATCGCGCTGGACCAGGACCCGGGGTCCCAGACGCTGGTGGCCGCGGACGGCTCCCGAACGCCCGTCGACGTGGTGTTCCCCGTGATGCACGGCCCGTACGGGGAGGACGGCTCGATCCAGGGGTTCCTCGAGCTGGCCGGGGTGCCCTACGTCGGGGCCGGCGTGCTGGCATCGGCGGTCGGGCTCGACAAGGCGATCCAGAAGGTGCTGTTCACCGCGGCCGGCATCCCGGTCGTGCCCCACGAGGTCGTGCACGAACGCGACTGGGCCGAGGATCCCGAGGGGGTCGAGGCGCGCGCCTCGCATCTCGGGTACCCGCTGTTCGCCAAGCCGTCGGCGCTCGGGTCCTCGATCGGCATCGAACTCGTCCAGGAGCCTACGCGCCTTCGGGGAGCGCTCGAGCAGGCGTTCCGGTTCGGGCGCAAGGCGGTGCTGGAGCGTTCGATCGCCGGCGCGAGGGAGCTGGAGGTCTCGGTGCTCGGCAACGACGACCCCGTCGCGTCGGTGGCCGGCGAGATCGTCCCGCGGGATCACGCGTTCTACGACTATGAGGCCAAGTACCTCGACGAGCACGGCGCCGAGCTCCTGATCCCGGCCGACCTGCCGGCCGAGACGCTCGAGGAGATCCAGCGCCTGGCCGTGGCCGCGTTCCGGGCGATCGACGGCGCCGGCATGGCCCGGGTGGACTTCTTCCTCGCGCCGGACGGCCGCCTCTACATGAACGAGGTCAACACGATCCCCGGGTTCACGAGCATCTCGATGTACCCGAGGCTGTGGGAGGCCTCCGGCCTTGCCTATCCCGACCTGGTGGACCGGCTCATCGAGCTCGCGGTCGAGCGGCACGAGGCCGAGCGCAAGCGGGGCACCGGGGTGTGACGCCGCCGGCCGCAGGCCGGCGTCCGTGCGTTACAGGTGGACGACGGGGCAGGTCAGCGTTCTGGTGATGCCCTCGACGCCCTGGATCCTGGCGACGACCAGCTTGCCGAGCTCGTCCACGTTCTTGGCCTCGGCGCGCACGATGACGTCGTAGGGGCCGGTCACGTCCTCGGCCTCGGCGACCCCGGCGATGTCTCGGACCTCCTTCGCGACCTGGGCGGCCTTGCCGACCTCGGTCTGGATCAGGATGTACGCCTGAACCACGCTGACCTCCTCCTCCGCAAGGCGGTCATGCTATGCGGCCGTTCCCCGGCGCGACAACGGGTCCGCGGCGTGCCGGCCGGCTGGGCGCGGGCCGATAATCGAGCGGTGGCCCCGAAGAAGAAGAGGCGATCCAGGCGCGAGGACGACCCGCTCGCGATCTACCGGCGGATCCGAAAGCCCATGCCCCCGCCCGAGCAGGTGATCGCGGACAAACGACGCAAGCTCGAGGAGGAGGAGTCCCGTAGGGAGATCGAGGATTCGCGGGGCGAGGCGGGCGACGGATGATCTTCGCGGATCGGGTCCAGGCCGGCGAGCGGCTTGCGGAGGCCCTGCGCCCGCTCGCCGGGTCGAACGCGCTCGTGCTCGCGATCCCGCGTGGGGGCGTCATCGTGGGCGAGGCCGCGGCACGTGCGCTCGGCGCACCGCTCGACGTTGTGGTGCCTCGCAAGATCGGGGCCCCCGGCAATCCCGAGCTCGCGATCGGCGCCGTCGCGCCCGGGATCCGGGTGCTCGATCGTCGGATGGTGGTTGGCCTCGGCGTGAGCGACGCGTACCTCGACCGGGAGATCGCGGCGCAGGAGGCCGAGATCGAACGCCGCCAGCACGCGTACCGCCAGGGACGACCGCCGCAGCCCGTCGAGGGCCGCGTCGCGATCGTCGTCGACGACGGCGTGGCCACCGGGAGCACGGCCGTCGCGGCGCTGCGATGGGCGCGCGAACAAGGTGCAGAGCGGGTGATGCTCGCGGTGCCGGTGGCCCCTCCGCAGTCGCTCGAACGCCTGCGTGCCGAGGCGGACGACGTCGTGGTGCTCGAGACCCCGAGCCCGTTCTTCGCGGTGGGCGAGTGGTACCGCGACTTCGACCAGACCTCGGACCGGCAGGTCGTGGACGCGCTCGCGCGGTCGGCGGGGACGCACGCGTGAACGTCCTCGAGCTCGTCATCGGGATCGCGTTCACGCTCGGAGGCGTGCGCAGCATCTGGTACTGGAGCCGGCGGCACTTCGAGGGCACCGACGTGGTCGATCACCTGCTCTACGCGCTGTACCTGACCGGGCGGATCGGCCTGTGGTTCGCGTTCGCCGGCTTCTTCTTCATCTATGCCTCGATCGACGTGCAAGGCAGGGCGGCGCTGGACGAGCTCGACGCGTATCGCTGGTACCTGCTGGTGCCGCTGATCCTGGGGGTGATGCAGCTGATCGGCGGGTGGTTCCTCGGTCGCCGATCGCCCGAGGGCGAGCGAGAGGGCGAGGCCTAGCCGACGGCCTTGACGATCTCGGGCGCGAGCTCGGGGAACTCCCCGAGGCGCGCGACGCGCTCGGCCTTGAGCCGATCGACGATCTCCGCGTACTCGTCGCTGCGGCCCTGCCGCTCGTACAGCCTGCGCGGCTGCAGGAGCTCGGGGTCGTCGATCCCCGGAACGGTCGCCGCGACCCGGTAGCCGAAGTCCGGGTCCTCGGTCCAGGTGATCGACCCTTCGGCGATCCCCTCCACGCACGCGGAGGTGTGCGGGATCTTCACCTTCTTGGAGCGCTCGTCCCCGTCACCGCCGCCGACGCGCCCGGTGTTCAGCAGGTATGTCTGGATCGGGTGGGTCCCCAGGAGCTCGAGCATCCGGTTGCCCTGCAGGTCGTGGGGGAGCGGGAAGAAGGGGTTCGTGCCCGGCACGCGCAGGAACTTGCCCGCCTCCGACGCGCCGCCCGCGGAGGTGCCCGTCGTCTCGCCGAGCATGAAGTAGGCGGCCGCCTGCTCCGGGTCCAGCCTGGCGACCGCCGGGATGAGGTTCTCGTTGCGGTTCAGGATCAGCAGGTAGTCCACCAACCCGACCTGCGTCGCGTCGCGGTAGCGGGCGAGGTCGTCCATGCCGAACACCGCGCGCCCGTTCTGCGTATAGCCCTGCTCGAAGAAGTTCACGTTGCCCCGCTCGTCCTGGTACACGTTCTCGAGGTACGTCGTCGGCTTGATGACCGCGTTGTAGATGCTCGGCTCGAACTCCGGGTCGAGGCTGAAGGTCTTGGCGAAACAGCCGTTCTCGGTGCCGTAGGGCTTGCCTCCCGGCGTGAGCGCGACGAAGTCGTCCTGCACCGGCAGCGAGTCGTTTTGCGTGGTGAACGTCGTGGTCGTCTTGCCGGTTCCGGATAGGCCGATGATCATGAACACCTTCTCGCCCGCCTTCGTCGGTACGACCTTGAGGCCGGCGTGCAGTGCGAGGCCGCCGAGGTCGTAGACCTTCGCGTTCCACATCCGAAGGCCGCCCTTCTTCGACTCGCCGAAGTAGTCCGAGTTCACGACGCGCGTGACGCCGTTGTCCAGGTCCACCGCGATCAGCCGGTCGTCCGGATAGCCGGGCGCCTCGAGGTTCGGCGTGTAGATCACGTGCACCTCGGGCTCGAGACCGTCGTCGCGCGGGAAGTACAGCTTCTGCTGCATCCCGGCGATGTTCGCGTTGGCCGTCTCGATCGTGAGGCGGGCCCTCGTTCGGAAGCTCGGGTCGTTGCCGATGAAGCCGTCGATCACGACGACGCCGCGGTCGCGCAGGTACTCGTCCTGCATCTGCGCGACGCGGTCGAACTCCTCGGGGGTCATCGTCTTCCCGCTCGAGCGCTCGGCCACCACGTACGTGCTCGCGGAGCTGCGGGAGGTGACGCGCGTCTGGACGTTCACGTTCCCGAAGCCCGTCACCCGCGCCTGCGGCATGGCCTCGGTGAGGCGTCGAAGCTCCTCGGCGGAGGGGTTGTCCAGGATCTGGCGCGCATCGACCTTCAACGGGTGCTCCTTGGTCGGGATCGCTCGCGAGCTCAGGGCCTGCTCGGAGCGCGCTCTATCCTACCCGCGCGGCTCGATCGCCGGAACGCCCGGCGGCCGCGGTCGCGACGCCGCTCATGGACGTATCAGAGGACCAGCTGATCGAGGCCATCTCGCGCCTGCTCTCTGGCGGCGAGCCCGGCGTCTTCGTGGGGATCGGCGACGATGCGGCGGTCGTCGAGCCCGGCTCGGGCTCGCTGGTGCTCACGACGGACCTGCTTGCCGAGGGCGTGCACTTCGAGCGCGGCTCCATCTCGGCGCGGGACCTTGGCGCCAAAGCCATCACGGTGAACGTGTCGGACGTCGCCGCCATGGCGGCGAGCCCCAGGTACGCGATGGTGGCCCTCGCGGCGCCGGCCGATGTCGAGGCCGCGTGGGTCATGGAGCTGTTCGGCGGGATGCGCGACGCCTGCGCCGAGTACGGGCTCGCCTTGGTCGGCGGAGACACGAACCGCGCCGAGCTCCTGGTCCTCTCGGCCGCCGTGGTCGGCGAGGTGGCGCCGGGCCGCGCGCTGCTGCGTTCGGGCGCGCGCGCGAGCGACCGGATCGTCGTGACGGGGGAGCTCGGCGCGGCGGCCGGCGGGCTCGCGCTCGCGCGCGCCGAACCCGACGTGACGAGCGTGGCGCTGTCCGCGCCGTGGGGGCGCGCGCTCGTGGAGGGGCTCGAGCGCCCGGTCGCTCGCGTCGGCGAGGCGCAGATCCTCGCGCGCTCGGGCGCGACGGCGATGATGGATCTGTCCGACGGGCTCGCGAAGGACCTGTCCCGCCTGTGCCGGGCGAGCGGGGTGGGGGCGCGCGTGGCAGTGGACGCCATCCCCGTCTCGTCGGCGCTCGCGGACGGTGCGTCCACGCTCGGCGTCGATGCGCTGTCGCTCGCGCTGTCCGGCGGGGAGGACTACGAACTGCTTGCCACGATGCCGGCCGGCTCGGTGGAGGAGGCCGCCGCCCGGCTGCTGGAGGACTTCGGCGTGCGGCTCTCCCACGTAGGCGAGATCACGGAGGAACCCGGGCTCGTGTCCGTCGACGCCGGGGGCCGAACCTCCGAGCTCGCGCCCGCGGGCTGGGATCACTTCGGCCCTGGGTAGCCTGGGGTCATGGGCGACGAACCCGCCGGACGACCGCGCGCGCTGACGATCGCCGGCTCGGACTCGGGCGGCGGCGCGGGGATCCAGGCGGACCTGAAGACGTTCAGCGCGCTCGGCGTCTTCGGGATGACGGCCGTGACCGCGGTGACCGTGCAGAACACGCTCGGCGTGAGCGGGTACGAGGCGATCAGCCCGGCGTTCGTGGCCGATCAGATCACGGCGGTCGTCACCGACATCGGGGTGGACGCGGCCAAGACGGGGATGCTCGCGTCCGCCTCGATCGTCGAGGCGGTCGCCGAGGCCGTCTCGAACGCCGCGGTCCCGAACCTGGTCGTCGACCCCGTGTTCGTCTCAAAGCACGGCCACCGGCTGCTCGAGGAGGACGCGGTGTCGGGCCTGCGCGATCGCGTCCTGCCGCTCGCGACGCTGGTCACGCCGAACCTGCCAGAGGCGGCCGGCCTGGCCGGGTTCGACGTGACGAGCCGGGACCTGATGGAGGACGCGGCCGAGGTGATCCAGGCGATCGGGCCCAGAGCCGTGCTCGTCAAGGGCGGTCACCTCGAAGGCTCGGCCTCGTCGGACGACCTGTTCTTCGACGGGGACCGGATGGAGTGGCTCTCGGCCGAGCGGATCGAGACGCCGAACACCCATGGGACCGGGTGCACGCTCTCCTCGTCGATCGCGGCCTACCTGGCGCGCGGCGACGAGCTGTTCGAGGCCGTCCGCAAGGGCAAGGCCTTCGTCACGGAGGCGATCCGCCGGGCGTTGCCGTTCGGAGGCGGGATCGGGCCCGTCGACCACCTGTGGGGGACGACGCCGCAGGCGTAGACGGCGATCCGGCTAGACGGCGCGCTGGACCTTGCCGGCCTTCAGGCAGCTCGTGCAGACGTGCAGGCGCTTGGGGGTCCCGTTCACGAGGGCCCGGACCCGCTGCACGTTTGGGTTCCACCGCTTCGGCGAGCGGCGGTGGGAGTGGGAGACCTGCATGCCGAAGAACGGCCTCTTCCCGCAGATGTCGCAGACGGCTGCCATGGCCCAACGAGGGTAGCAGACGCTTCGGAGCCGACCGTGGCCGGGCGCTATCGCTTCGACATTCGTCGCCGCGTCGAGGCGGCGGAGACCTCGTTCCCCTTCGACTCGTAGAGGGTGAGCGCCGCGTCGAATGCCTCCATGGCGCCGTCCAGGTCGGCGGCAGCGAGGAGGATCGCGGCAAGGTCCACGAGCGTGTCGCCACGCATGTTCAGGTCGTCGGTCGTCTCGGACAGCGCGACGGCGTCGCGTGCCAGCTGCTCCGCCTCCAGGTACCGACCCCGGCCGGCGTGGATGCGGGCCTTGGCACTGCGGCCGAGCACCTGCGTCGTCACGTCGTCTTCGGCGCCAGCGAGCTCGCTGGCCGACACCATCTCCTCCGCGTCGTCGAGCCGGCCCTGCTCGATGAGCGCGTGGGCGAGCGCCGCCGCCATCGTGGACTCGAAGCTTTGCTCGCCCATGTCGACGGCGGCCTCTAGCCCCGTCCGGAATTCCCGTTCGGCGGCGACCGCGTCGCCGGCGAGCATCTCGATCTCGCCGGCCGTCTCGGACACGAAGCTCGAGCGGAGCCGAAGGCCGAAGTCCTCGAAGATCGCTCGCGACCGTTGGACAAGCTTCCTCGCCTCGTCGAAGCGTCCTTGCATCGCCCGGACCCATGCGAGGGCCCGGAGCGCGGGCGCCTCGTAACCGGTCCCGGCGCTCCGCTCGAGCAGCTCGTCGCACCGTCGCTCGATCTCCTCGGCGGGAGCGGGTCCGTAGGTCCCCGTGCCCGTGTACCGGCCGAATGCATCGAACTCCTCGCGCGTCGTCCCCGCCCGACGGGCATGCTCGATCGATCGTGCGAGCGCGTCGTCGGCTTCGCCGTAGCGAGCGTGGTCCCAGTGCAGGTTCCCGACCAACACCCACGCGCGGGCGAGCCCTCGGTCGTCCCCTGCGGCCTCCAGCGTCGCGATCAGACGCTCGGCTTCGCCGAGCGGCTCCACCGAGGTGCCCGGGTCTGTCATCTCCGACAGGAACAGGCGGAGGATGGCCGCGTTCGCGGCGCTGACCGCATCGCCGGCTTCCTTCGCCATGGCCTCCGCCTCCTCGAACGCCCGGAGGGCGGGCCCAAGATCACCCGCATCTTCCAGCGCCTCCCCCAGCGCGATGAGCGCGATCCTTCGGTCGGGGTGGTCGCGCGGCAGAAGGGAGGTCGCTCGCCCCAGGAGATCGGCCGCGGCCGGGACGTCGCGCCGTTCAAAGGCGCGGATGCCGGCGGGGCCGAGGCGGAGCCCGGCGCGGGTCGCGAGCGCCCGCTCCCGCTCGGTGACGGGAGACAGCTCGGAACGGTAGCGGTAGGCCTGCTCGAGGTGATAGCCGATCACCTCCTCTAGCTCGACGAACCGGTCACCGGCGATGCCCTCGAGCCAGACGGCGAACGCCTCGTGCAGGTCTGCTCGTACCTCCTTCGGCGTCCCCCGATATGCGGCCTCTTGGATCAGGATGTGATGGAAGCGGAAAGCGTCCTCGCCCGCGAACGTCGACGGCTCGGGTCGAATCAGGTCCTTGCGGACCAACGTCTGGAGCGCGCTTCCCACTTGGCCATGCACGGCCTCCGAGGCGAGCTCCTCGACGGCTCCCCACCAGAAGACCTTCCCGACCACCGCTGCCGACCGGATCACGAGGCGCTCCTCACGGGACAGGCGGTCCAGCCGGGCCCCCAGGAGCGCATGGATCGAGTCGGGAACGCGCACCTCGCCGAGATCCGAGGCCGCCACCCATCGGTCTCCTCGGCGCAGGAGCAGCCCGTCGTCGTCGAGCATGCGCAACATCTCCTCGAGGAAGAGCGGGTTCCCGGCCGCGGGCTCGGCGATCCGGGCGAACGACTCGTCGTCCAGGCTCGTTCCGCCCAGCAGCTCGGAGACCAGCCGGTGGCTCTCCCCGGGGTCCAGGGGCTCGAGCGACAGGACGGATGCGGCGGCGATCCCGCTCGCCCACGTCGGCCGCAGGTCCATGAGGTCGGGCCGGGCGAGACACAGCAGCGTCATCGCCACGTCGTGACTCCAGCCGGCCAGGTACTCCACGAGGTCCAACAGGGTCGGCTCGGCCCATTGCAAGTCGTCGACGACCACCAGGAGCGGCCGGTCGCGGCCGGCCCACTCGAGGAAACGTCTGATGGCCCAGAAGGTCTCCTGCAGCCCCGCGACGGTGCTTCCGAATCCGGTGACACCGGCGACGCGCTCGGCCACGAGCGCGCCTTCCGGTCCGTCGGCCATCGCGGCCTCGATCTTCGAGCGGGCGTCGTTGCGGCCGTCCGCGTCGGTGATGCCGCCGACCTGCTTCACGATGTCGGCGACCGGCCAGAAGGTGATGCCATCCCCGTACGGGAGGCAACGGCCGCGAAGCAAGGTCGCCGTGGGTGCGACCCGAGCTGCGAATTCACGCGCGAGACGGGACTTGCCGATCCCCGCAGGACCGAGGACCGTAACGAGAACGCACGACCGTTGCGCGACCGCGAGGTCGAAGGCCGAGCGGAGCGTCTCGAGCTCCCGGTCGCGTCCAACCAGCAATGGATCCGGCCGGCTTCCCACCTGATCGGGCCCCGGTCCGATCGAAAGGAGACGGTGGGCGACGATCGACCCTGTCTTGCCCTTCAGGGCGAGCGGTTCGGTCGCCTCGACGATCACGCTGTCTCGAACCAGCGCGTACGTCCCCGGCCCGAGGAGGATGTCGCCGCTGCCCGCCGCCTGCTCCAGCCTGGCGGCGACGTTGACGGCGTCCCCTACGACGAGCGCCTGACCGGCCGCGGGGTCGCCCACGACGACCTCGCCCGTGTTGACGCCGATCCGTGTCTGCATCCACACACCGAACCGAGCCTGCAGATCGAGGTTCAGGACTGCGAGCTCGTCGTGCATCGCCTGCGCCGCGCGCACGGCTCGGATCGCGTCGTCCTCGTGCAGGAGCGGCACGCCGAACACCGCCATCACGGCATCGCCGATGAACTTCTCGACCGTCCCGCCGTGGCGCTCCAGCGCGTCCCGCATCGCGCGGAAGAAGAGCGTCATGAGCTCCCGCATCGGCTCGGGATCCAAGAGCTCGGCGAGCGGCGTCGATCCAGCGACGTCGCAGAACACCACGGTGACGGTCTTCCGCGCGCCGTGAGGCGCGGGCTCCTCGGGCGTGAGCAGAGAGGCGCACGACATGCAGAAACGCGCGCGCGCGGGATTGCGCTGGCCGCACGTGCCGCAGATCGGCATGGGCCGGAGTCTAGGTCGGGCTTGCTCGGCTGAGGAGGGGGCCGTAGGGTTGTTGCGCCCGCGGAGGGGGGCGACGCCATGGCGGCAGACGCGCAGGGCCAGATGCCGATCTTCGACTACCCGGTCGTCAGCGACGGCGGTCCCAAGGAGCCCCCGAAACCCGGGGACAAATGGGACGAGACGGTCTGGAAGGAGGAACCGCCCGGCAGCTGGGAGCACGGTGACCAGAGCATCGGAACCGTGGGGGTGCAAGCGAAGGGGCCGGCGGGGTCCCCGCGGTTCGAGGCCGATTTCACCTTCACCAAACCGCCCTCCAGCGTCCAGGTCGACGGCGACGTGCCGGGTGGCGACGGGTGGCAGGGCCCTGGGAGGGGGAGGGCCAGGGGTCCGAAGCCCGACAAGGACGTCCCCATCGAGTTCCGAAACCCCAAGCGCTGGGGCTAGCCGGACAGCCCGCTACGGGGCTGAGTTCGTGATCGATTCGAGGCCCTTGGTGAGCGCATCCTCGGTCAGGGGTCCCATCCACGTGTCGACGAGGTCGCCGGAGGCATCGTAGAACAGCGTCGCCGGCTGCCCGAGGATACCGAGCCCGTCCCGGATCGCCGCATTCGGGTCGAACACGCTCGGGTAGGTCCAGCCGGCGTCGTGCATGAACGCGCGCGCCGAGTCGCGCGCGTCCAGGATGTCGACGCCGACGAACTGGACCCGGTCGCCATAGGTCCTGCTCGCGGCGGACAGGAACGGCGCCTCCTGCCGGCACGGGCCGCACCAGGAGGCCCAGATGTTGACCAGCACGGGCTTTCCGCGCTGGCGGGCGAGCATCTTGTCGTACGCCGCCTTGTCGAACTCGGGCAGCGCGTACGGGTCCGAGGGTAGCCGCCCGGTCGCGGTCACCGCCCCGCCGGACGAACCGCACGCATTGAGGAGGAGCAGCGCGGAGCACAACACGGGAACGAGGGAGCGGCGGAGGGTCACGGATCGCATGGTAGAACCGATGCGGTGGAAGACCTCACGACCACGCGCCCCCGGGCTGGCCCCCTCACCCTCGACAGTCCTGTCGGCCAGATCGACCGGCAGCTCGCCGGGCGACGGGTCGGGATGCAGCGCAAGGGCCCGCCCGCCGCCGAGGTGCTCGAGGCGATGGGGATCCACACCGTCCGAGACCTGCTTCACCACTACCCGCGCCGCTACATCGACCGGTCGCAGGTGTCGCGGATCGGTGAGCTCAAGATCGGCACGTACGCGACGGTGATCGCCCGGGTCAAGCGCGTCCACAAACGCCAGACGCGCCGGCGTCAATCGATGGTCACCGTCACGCTGTACGACGGGTCGGGCAACCTAGACATCACGTTCTTCAACCAACCGTGGACGGCCACGCTGTACCGGGAGGGGCACGAGGTGGCGGCGTCGGGCGTCGTGCAGCTGTACGGCGGGCGGCGGCAGCTCGCCAAGCAGGAGGTCGAGCTCCTGAAGAGCGACGACCAGGACCCGGTGCACACGGCGCGCATCACGCCGATCCATCGCGCCACCGAGGGGATCACGACGCGCACGATCCGCGAGTTCGTCTGGCGCGCGCTCGATCGACTGAGCGTCATCCCCGACGCGCTGCCCGCCCAGATCGCGAGGGCCGAATCGCTCCAGCCGTTCGACACCGCGATCCGGCACATCCATTTCCCGGAGTCGCAGCTCGAGCTCGCGGCCGCGACCGAGCGGCTCAAGTTCGACGAGCTGTTCGTGCTCGAGCTCGGCCTGGCGTTTCGCAAGCACCGGGTCGAGGCCGCCGAGATCGGGATCGCGCACACGGCCGACGGTCCGCTGATGGAAGGCCTCTACGCGACGCTGCCGTTCGAGCCCACGAACGCGCAGCGCCGCGCGACCGCCGAGATCGACGCCGCGATGGCTCGCCCGCGCCCGATGAACGTGCTCCTGCAGGGCGACGTGGGATCGGGAAAGACGCTGGTGGCGCTGCACGCCGCGCTCGTCGCGATCGGGTCGGGCCACCAGGCCGCGATCATGGCGCCGACCGAGGTCCTGGCGGGACAGCACTTCCGTCAGGTCGAGGCGCTTCTCGGGCCCGCGGGCGCGGTGCCGTTCCTCGAGCTCGCGTCCTCCGGCAGGCCCACATCGGGACAGGGCTCGTTGCTCGAGCCCGAGGCGCCGGACGCCGAGGCGCGCGTGACCTACGCCCTGCTCACCGCGGCGGTCACCGGCAAGGACCGCACGAGGATCCTCGAGGGGATCGCGGCAGGCCACGTCGACCTTGTCGTCGGGACGCACGCGCTGGTGCAGGAGGGGGTCGCGTTCGCCGACCTGTCGCTCGCGGTGATCGACGAGCAGCACCGGTTCGGCGTGCACCAGCGCATGGCGCTCAAGGGCAAAGGCGCGTCGCCGGACGTGCTGATCATGACGGCGACCCCGATCCCCCGAACGCTGGCGCTCACCTATTACGGCGATCTGGACGTCGTCGTCCTCGACGAGATGCCGCGCGGCCGGCAGCCGATCCGAACGCAGATCGTGCGCACGCCTTCCGAGCGCGCAGGCGCGTATCGGCTGGTGCGGGAGGAGGCCGCGGCGGGCCGGCAGGCGTTCGTCGTGTGCGCCGCGATCGACGAGGGCAACCGGACGCAGGTCCGCGCCGCGGAGGCCGAGGCCGAGCGCCTTGCCCTCGAGGTCTTTCCCGACCTGTCGGTCGAGCTGCTCCACGGCCGACTGAGGCCGGTCGAGAAGGAGCGTGTGATGGAGGAGTTCCGATCCGGCCGCCATCACCTCCTGATCTCGACCACGGTGATCGAGGTCGGCGTCGACGTGCCGAACGCCACCGTGATGCTGATCGAGAACGCCGAGTGGTTCGGGCTGGCGCAGCTGCACCAGCTGCGCGGGCGGATCGGCCGCGGCACACATCCGTCGACGTGTCTGCTGTTCGACGCGTCCGAACCCGACAACCTCGATGCCCGAGCGCGGCTAGATGCGCTGGTTCGAACGACCGACGGCTTCGAGCTGGCCGACGAGGACCTCAAGCTTCGCGGCGAGGGAACGCTGTTCGACGTCAAGCAGTCCGGGATGCCCGACCTTCGCCTCGCGCGCCTGGCCGATGACCTCGACCTCGTGAGGCGAGCGCGGGCGCGGGCATTCGCCAAGATCGAGGACGACCCCGAGCT
This sequence comes from Actinomycetota bacterium, assembly GCA_046731295.1. GTDB lineage: Bacteria > Actinomycetota > UBA4738 > UBA4738 > HRBIN12 > DASSJM01. Next base: position 20,119 of record JBKPKU010000184.1, on the reverse strand, counting down.
GTCGGGCGAGCCGGGGCTGCTCGACGAGCTACGGTCGCGGTTCGAGGGCTCGATCGACTGGCTGTTCCACTCGTGAACGGGCGCCGTCCGTGAGGATCGTGGCCGGATCCGCCAAGGGGGTCCGGCTCTCGCCGGTCCCGCCCGGCGTCCGGCCGGTCTCGGATGCGGCCCGCGAGGGCGTGTTCTCCAGCCTCGCCGAACACGTGCCGGGCGCGCGGGTCCTGGACCTGTATGCGGGGACCGGCGCCATGGCCATCGAGGCGCTTTCGCGCGGCGCCGAGCGGGCGGTCCTGGTCGAGCGGGACCGCGCCGCCGTGCGGACGATCCGGGACAACCTCGAACGAACCAAGGTGGGGGATCGGGCCGAGGTCGTCACCTCGGACGCGCTGTCGTTTGTCAGAAGTCATGACAATCTTGGCACCGTTTCCGACCTCGTGTTCGCCGATCCGCCCTACTCGATCGAGGAGGCCGAGCTAGAGGCCGTGCTGTCCGCGCTGGGCTCCGGTGTGGCTTCCGAGGGCGGCTGGAGGGTCGTCCTGACGCGCCCGAAGAAGAGTTCCACGCCTGTCATTCCGGTACACTGGCTGCCCGCGAGGCGCCTGACCTACGGCGACACCCTCGTCCTCATATTCCGGGAGGCGTAGATGGGCCTGACCGCCCTGTGTCCGGGGACGTTCGACCCGGTCACCAACGGTCATATCGACATCATCGAACGCGCAGCCGGGCGCTTCGACGCCCTGGTGGTCGGCGTGCTCGACAACCCCGCCAAGCAGCCGCTGTTCGGGGCCGAGGAACGCGTGGGCATGATCAAGGAGGCCGTGCACCACCTGGGCAACGTCGAGGTGGAGGCCTTCAATGGACTGCTCGTTGAATACGCAACCCGAAGGGGCGCGGATCTCGTCGTCAAAGGCCTCCGCGCGGTCACGGACTTCGAGTTCGAGATCCAGATGGCGCAGATGAACCATCGCCTGGCCGGCGTCGAGACGCTGTTCATGACGACGAGCCCGCAGTGGTCGTTCCTGTCCTCGTCGCTCGTCAAGGAGGTCGCGCGGTTCGGCGGCGACGTGACCGGGCTCGTGCCCGACCACGTGGCCGAGCGGCTGGCGGACCGGCTCGGAGGTTCCGCGTAGATGGACCTCACCGCCCGCCTTTCCCAGCTCGAGGAGATGGTGCGTGACGCCAAGTCCATGCCCCTGTCCTCCTCCGCGCTGCTGAACCGCGACGAGGTGCTCGACCTGATCGAGGACCTCAAGGGGGCCCTGCCCGACGAGATCAAGCAGGCGCGCTGGGTGGTCAAGGATCGCGAGGAGCTCCTGGCCAAGGCGCGCCGCGACGCCGAGGCGATGGTGGAGCAGGCGCGCGCCGAGCAACTACGCCTCGCGTCGCACGAGGCCGTCATGCAGCGCGCGAAGGAGGAGGCCGAGCGCATCGTCCAGGACGCGGACGAGGACGCGCGGCGGCTGCGCCTGGAGGCCGAGGACTACGTCGACGCCAAGCTCGCGCAGCTCGAGGGCACGCTGCAGAAGATCCTCGAGGACACGATCGCGTCCAACGACGCGCTGTCCAAGACGATCGACCAGGTCGTCGCCGGCCGAGAGAAGCTCCGCGGCGCCACGCCCAGCGCCGAGCTCGGGCCCGAGGTCATCCTCAGCGAGGACGAGGAGGAGGGATCGTGATGCGCGCCATCGACATCCGGGACCTGCTCGAGAACCCGGGGTCCTCGCGCACCGTGCACCTCGAGGAGCCCGTCGCCGGGCTGCGCACCGAGCTCGTCGATGTCCCCGAGGACGCGCCGATCGCCGGCGACCTGCTACTGGAGAGTGTGGTCGACGGGATCTACGTGAGCGGCTCGGTCGGCGGTCGTTTCAAGATGCGCTGCGCCCGTTGCCTCAAGCCGTTCGAACGCGACTTCGATGTCGAGATGACGGAGCTCGTGGCGCGCGAGCCCGGTCCGGAGGACGACTACGCGCTCGCCGAGGGCCTCACGCTGGATCCCGAGCCGATGGTTCGGGACGCGGTGGGCCTCGAGATGCCGTTCGCCCCGCTGTGCCGCCACGACTGCCTGGGGCTCTGCGAGATCTGCGGGGGCGATCGGAACCTGGGCGAGTGCCCCGGCCACGCGCGGACGGACCCCCGGTGGGCCGCGCTCGACGCGCTGTTCGACGGATCGCTCGCGCCGGCCGACGAGGACGACTGACCCGACCCGAGACGGAGGAACCGATGCCCGTACCGAAACGACGACAGAGCCACACCCGGGGCGCGAAGCGCAAGGCCAACTGGAGGGCGCAGCCGCCCACGTACGCGGAGTGTCCGCAGTGCCACCAGCCCAAGCTCCCGCACCGCGTGTGCGCGAACTGCGGTTACTACGCCGGCCGCCAGGCGGTCGAGGTCGAGTAGCAGCGTGGCAGACGCGATCACCCCGGAGAGTCCGAAGGCGCTCGATCGCATCCTGGGGGTTCGGTTCCGAGACGGCTCGTTGCGTCGACTTGCCCTGACCCACCGGTCGCACGCGTTCGAGCACGACCTGCCCGCCAACAACGAGCGGCTGGAGTTCCTGGGCGACGCGGTTCTCGGTGTCGTGGTTACCGACATGGCCTTCCGCGAGTTCCCGGAGATGCCCGAGGGGGAGCTCGCCAAGCTACGGGCCGCGATCGTGAACATGGGAGCCCTAGCGGACGCCTCCCGGGACCTCGGGCTCGGCCGCTTCGTCCTGCTCGGGCGGGGCGAGGAGATGAGCGGCGGCCGCGACAAGAGCAGCATCCTGGCCGACGCGCTCGAGGCGCTGTTGGGCGCGATCTACCTCGATCGCGGCCTGTCGGCGGCGCGCAAGCTGATCGAGCGCGTGTTCCGGCCGCGGATGATCGCGTACGTCCGCGGGGAGGGCGAGCGCGACTACAAGACGATCCTGCAGGAGCTGGCCTCGGCCGAGGTCCGCTCCGTGCCCGAGTACCGGATCCGCGAACGCGGGCCCGACCATCAGAAGGAGTTCACCGCGACCGTGTTCCTGGCCGGCAAGGAGTGGGGCACCGGCATGGGGCGCTCCAAGAAGGAGGCCGAGCAGCAGGCGGCGCACGAGGCGTACATCCGGCTCTCCGAACGCCCTGCGCCGCCCTCCCGGTCCGAAGACGGCGCGGGCGGTCACGCCCGCAAGCCCGACGCAAGCGCGGGCGCGACGCGAAGGAAGGGGTCGTAGGTGGAGCTGCCCGAAGTCGAGGTGATGCGCCGGGACCTCGAGAAGGACGTGGTGGGCCGCAAGGTCGCCGAGGCCGAGGTACGCCCGTCCAAGAACGCGATGCGCGTGATCCGCCGCCACGCCAAGCGCAAGGAGTTCTCCGATCGTCTGGTCGGCCGCAGGTTCACCAAGGCCGAGCGCCGCGGTAAGTACGTGCTGCTGCACATGGACAACGGCGAGGTGCTGGTCACGCACTTCGGGATGAGCGGGCAGTTCGTGCGGGCCAACAAGCGGGTCCCGCTCCCGCCGCACACGCACGTCGTGCTCACGTTCCAGCAGGGCGGCGACCTGCGCTTCGTCGACCCTCGCAGCTTCGGCGAGATGTTCGTGGCGACCACGGACGAGCTCGGCAAGGTCAAGGAGCTCCAGCACCTGGCGATCGATCCGCTCGATCATGTGTTCACATGGCAGGCGTTCGGCGCGGCGCTCGCGCAGCGGGGCTCGAAGATGAAGCAGCTGCTGATGGACCAGAAGTTCGTGAGTGGGCTCGGCAACATCTACTCGGACGAGGTCCTGTTCGCCGCGGGCCTTCGCCACGACCGCGCCTCGGACTCCCTGTCCTCGCAGGAGGTCCGCCGCCTGTACCGGGGGATGCAGGAGGTGCTGCAGGAGGCGATCCGCTTCCGCGGGACCACACTGGAGGACGAGGCGTACCTGGACCTGTTCGGCAAGCCGGGCGAGTTCCAGAACGAGCTCAAGGTGTACGGGCGGGCCGGGCTGCCGTGCCGCCGGTGCCGAACCCCGATCGAGGCCGTGAAGATCTCCGGGCGCAACGCGTACTACTGCCCGCAGTGCCAGTCCTGACGGCGACTCGTCTTACAGGAGCACCGCGCCGACGTCGCGCATGCGCTGGATCGCGCGCTCGCCGTCGCCGTCGCGAAGGTCGACCGCCCGGATGGCCGAGGTCATGACGTCGACGTCGAGGTGGCGGGCCCGCGCGTCCGAGACGGTCTCGACCACGCAGTAATCGGTGGTGAGCCCACAGACGACCAGTCGCTTGATCAGACGTTCGCGCAGCTCGGCGCCGAGCGTGGTCTCCCACGCCTCCCCGCTCCTGGGATCTCGAACGCTGAAGGCCGAATAGCCATCCTCGCCGCCGGTGCCCTTGCGGATCACCGGCGCCGAGGGCTCGACGTGCAGCGCCTCGTGGAAGGCCGCGCCCCAGGTGTCGTGTACGCAGTGCACCGGCCAGACCCCGCCGTCCTTCTCGAAGTGCGGCGTGGACGCCGGATGCCAGTCCTGCGAGTAGATGACGTCGGCGCTCTCGTTCACGGCGGAGGCGATCGCGGCGTTCACCTCGGGGATGATCTCCTCGCCGCCGCGCACGTACAGGCTCCCGACCGGATCCGCGAAGTCGTGCTGGATGTCCACGACGAGCAGCGCGGTCCGGGAGTCGAAGTCCGGCACGGACCTAGTATGCGCGGGTGCGGCGGGTGCGCGTGATCGTGTCGGGCCGCGTCCAGGGCGTGTTCTACCGCGCCACATGCGCGCGCCTGGCCCGCGACAGGGGCCTGGTCGGCAGCGTCCGCAACCGCCCCGACGGCGGGGTCGAGGCCGTGTTCGAGGGGCCTGCGCACTCGGTCGATGAGATGGTCTCGTGGTGCTTCGAGGGCCCCGATCTCGCTCGCGTCGACGAGGTGGAGGTTCGGGACGAGGAGCCGCAGGGGGAGACCGGGTTCCGCGTGACGGGCTGACGAACGGGGCCCGACGGGGGCCGAACTTTTCCCCCGCGGGCTCCCCGATCGCGCGGGGGGCCACTGTTAGCATCGGCCTTCGATGTTCCTCCGCTCCCTGCAGATCCGAGGCTTCAAGTCGTTCGCGGACAAAACCGTCCTGGAGTTCGCGCCGGGGGTCTCCGTGATCGTCGGCCCCAACGGTTCGGGCAAGTCCAACCTCGTCGACGCGATCAGCTGGGTCCTGGGCGAGCAGGGCCCGCGGGCGCTCCGAGGCGGGCAGATGGCGGACGTGATCTTCGCCGGCAGCCCCCAGCGTTCGGCGCTCGGGATGGCCGAGGTCAAGCTCGTGATCGACAACGCGGCCGGGCTGATCCCGGTCCCGATGACCGAGATCGAGATCAGCCGCACGATCTTTCGCTCCGGTGACAGCGAGTACCGCATCGGCGGGCAGGTCGTCCGACTGCTCGACGTGCAGGAGCTGCTGTCCGAATCCGGGATCGGGCGCGCGCTTCACACCGTGGTCGGACAGGGCCAGCTCGAAGACGTGCTGACATCACGGCCCGAGGACCGCCGCACGTACATCGAGGAGGCGGCCGGCGTTGCCAAGCACCGCAAGCGCAAGGAGCGCGCCGAACGCAAGCTCTCGGGTCTGGACCAGGACGTGCTCCGGCTCCAGGACGTGCTGGCCGAGCTCCGACGCCAGCTCAAGCCGCTCAAGCAGCAGGCGGAGATGGCCAAGCGGCATGAGGCGCTCACCCAGGAGGCGGACGCGATCGCCGTTCGACTCGCGGCCGCCCGCCTGCGGGAGCTCGTCGTGGAGCGCGACCGCCGGAAGGAGGGCTGGGACGAGGGCCTGGCCCGCCGCACCGCGGCGCGCGAGCGCCTGGACGCGCTCGATGAGCGCGTGGGCCGTGCCGCCGACGAGCGCGCCCGCTCCGTGTGGGCGTTGCAGGAGGCCGAGGGGGCGTTCGGGAACGCGCAGGCCGCGAAGTCGGAAGCGGAGCTCGAGCTCAGGCGCGCCGTCGAGCTCGCGTCCGAGGCCCGGCAGGCGCTCGCCGCGCAGGCCGGCCGGGACGCGCGGCTGGACGCGCTGGGACGAGACCTCGAGCGGCTGGAGGCGCGGTTCGCCGAGACGTCGCAGGAACTCATAACGGCCTCGGGCGAGCTCGACGCCGCGGAGGCGGCGTTCGCGTCGGTGGCCGAGGCCCGTCGCGACGCCGAGGACGAGCGCCGCCGGATCTCCGAAGAGGCCGCCGCCCATCGCGCCGAGATCGAGACGATCCGGCGTTCGATCGCGACGCACGACCGCGAGCGCGCGCGGCTGGAGGAGTCGTTCGGCCAAGTCGACGATCGCCGCGACGCGATCCGGGCCGAGCGCGACGAGCTCTCGGGGACGATCGAGGACCTCGACGCCGGCGTGGCGCCGCTGGCCGAACGCCGCTCCGAGCTCGAGCGCGAGCGCCACGGCATCTCGGACACCGTGGCCCAGCTGGAGGAGGGCATCCGCCGGCTGGAGCTCCGCCGGGACGTCCTGCGGGCCCGGCTCGACGACCTCGAGGAGACACCCGGGTCGCGGTTTCTGCAGGGGCACGGGGATCGCGCCGTGGGCCTTCTCGGCGGCCTGGTCCGCGCCGCCGAGGGCTGGGAGCGAGCGCTGCGCGCGGGGCTGGGCCCGCTCGCGGACGCGGTGGTGTACGAGGAGGCCGAGACCGCGATCGCCGACGCCCCCGTGGGCGACGGCGCGACCATCGCGCTGGCCGGCGGCGGTCCGGCGGGGTTCGCCCTGTCCGGCGAGCGCACGCTGCTGTCGATCGTGGACGCGGACCCGGCGGTGCGCGGGCTCGTCTCCCTGCTGCTGCGGGACGTCTATCTCGCCGACTCGATCGAGGAGGCGGCGGCGAGGCAGGCCGAGCACCCGAAGGCGTCTTTCGTCACACGCGACGGGGTGCTGTTCGGTCCGGCGCTGATCCGAACGACGACCGAGGCCGACTCCCGCGCGGACGAAGTCCGGCGCGAGCTCGCGGTGGTCGAAGGCGACCTCGCCAAGGCCGTCTCGGCGGCGAAGCCGCGCCGGCGCCGGCTTGACGAGATCGCCGCCGAGCTCGACGACATCGCACGCTCGATCGAGGAGGCGGACGCCAAGATCACCGCGGCCGCCGAGCGCATCGCGCGCGCCGACGGCGAGCTGGCCTCGGTCGCCAAGGAGGAGGAGTTCCTGTCGCAGCGCCTCGCCGGGATGGACGACGCGGCCGCGGTGTGGCGGGCCAACCTGGCCGCCGCGGAGCCTGTCCCATTCGAGCTCCCGGACCTGCCGCACACGCCCGAACCCCCGATCCAGGCCCGCGTCGCCGTCGAGACCGTGCGTCGTGAACGCGACCGGATCCAGGGCCGGCTCGCGTCCGTGCGTTCGGAACGCGACGAGCTCGCGGCCCGGGACGAGGACGCCCTGCGCGCCCGCGCCGAGGAGGCGGGCGCCGCCCGCGAGGCTGCCGAGCGGCTGCTGGACGCGAGTGCGACCGCGCTCGAGGCAGCGAGCGCCGCGCGGACCGCCGCATCCGCCGCGGAGCGCTCGGCGACCGATGAGGAGGCGGAGACCAACCGCCTGTGGCGAGAGGCGTCGACCGAGCTCGACCGGCTGCGGGTGACCTACGAGGACGAGGACCGCGCGCGCGGGGACCTCGAGCGGCGGATCCGCGACGCCGAACGCCTGCTGCGCGAGGGCCACCAGCGCGAACCCGAGGAGGCCTTGGCCGAGCTCGACGAGGAAGACGCGGTGCCGGCGCTCGAACGCAGGGCCGAGCTCGTGCAGCGGCGCCTGGCGATGCTCGGGCGCGTGAACCTGCTGGCGGGGGGCGAGTTCGAGGCCCTGCAGGAGCGCCACGACTTCCTGCAGCGCGAACTGGACGATGTGCGGCGGGCGCGGCGCGACCTGCTCGAGGTGATCCAGCGGATCGAGACCGAGATCGTGACCACGTTCGAGGCCGCGTACCGGGACGTCGCGACCGAGTTCGAGCGTCTGATCGGCGAGCTGTTCCCCGGCGGCGAGGGGCGGCTCGTGTCCACCACCCCGGAGGACCCGCTTTCGACCGGCATCGAGATCGAGGCCCGGCCCGGGCGCAAGCGCGTCAAGCGCATCTCGCTGCTGTCGGGCGGGGAGCGGGCGCTCACGGCGCTCGCGTTCCTGTTCGCGATCTTCAAGGCGCGGCCGAGCCCGTTCTACCTGATGGACGAGGTCGAGCCGGCGCTCGACGACGTGAACCTGCATCGCTTCATCACGCTGATCGAGGGCTTCGCGCGGGACGCGCAGGTGTTGGTCGTGACACACCAGAAGCGCACGATGGAGGTCGCGGGGATGATGTACGGGGTCTCGATGAACAAGGAGGGCACCTCGAAGGTGCTTGCCCATCTCATCGAGACGCCGGCCACGGACGGCCCCGCAGCCGACGACGTGGTCGCTCCCGAGCCAGACGCCGTTCGATAGCCTCAGGCGCCGTGGGGATAGTCGTCGCGATCATCGTGGTCGGCGTCGTCGTGGCCGGGCTCGTCGCTGCCTGGGTGATCTCGATCCGTCGGCGGGCGGCCGCGCCCCCACGGCAGGCGACGACCCCGCGCACCCAGACCACGACGAGGGTCCCGTCCGGGGGGCTGGCCGCACGCATCCGAGGCGCGTTCGGGGCCGGTCGGCAGGACCCGTGGCCGGAGCTCGAGCGCGTCCTGATCGCCGCCGACGTCGGCCCGGCTACCTCCGACCGGATCGTCCGCGACGTCCGCGGGCGCTTCGCCGTGGGCGACGACCCCATCGCCCTGGTCGGACAGGAGATCCGGACGATCCTGGGCGAGTCCGAGGTGCTCGACCTGCCGGCCGGCCGGCTCGGGATCGTCCTGATCGTGGGGGTGAACGGCTCGGGCAAGACCACGACGATCGGCAAGCTCGCGTCGCGCCTCGCGGGCGAGGGCAAGCGGGTGAGCCTCGCCGGTTCGGATACGTTCCGGGCGGCCGCCTCCGAGCAGCTCGGGGCCTGGGCCGAGCGCTCGGGCGCCCACCTCGTGAGTCAGGAGCGCGGGGCCGACCCCGGGTCGGTGGCGTTCGACGCGGTGAGGGCCGCCCGCGCCCGATCCTCGGACGTCCTGATCGTGGACACGGCTGGTCGCCTGCACACGAAGCAGCCGCTGATGGAGGAGCTCAAGAAGGTGCGCCGGGTGATCGAGAAGGCGGCCGGGGCTCCGCCGGACGAGACCCTGCTCGTCCTGGACGCCACGACGGGTCAGAATGGTATCGCGCAGGCCCGGGCGTTCACCGAGGCGGTGGAGCTAACGGGCGTGGCGCTCACCAAGCTCGACGGAACGGCGAAGGGGGGAGTCGTCCTGGCGGTTCGTGATCAGCTCGGCGTGCCGGTCAAGCTCGTCGGCACCGGCGAGGGCGCGGGCGACCTGGAGCCCTTCGACGCAGAGGCCTTCGCGGCGCGGCTCCTCGGCGGCTGACGGTGGCCAAGGCCGACATCCTGATCGTGGAGGACCACCCGACGATGCGGGAGGCCATGCGCCTGATCCTCGAGCACGAGGGGTTCGAGATCCGCGAGGCGCCCGACGGCGCCACCGCCCTGTCCATGGTCCATGATCGCCACCCCGACCTGATGTTCCTGGACCTCAACATCCCCGGCGCCAGCGGCGCAGACGTGTTGATCGAACTCAAGTCGGACCCGTCCACCACCGACATCCGCGTCATCATCGTGACCGCGACGGGGGAGGAGGGGCGCGAGTACGTGCTCTCGCTGGGCGCCGACGAGTACTTCACCAAGCCGTTCTCGCCCACCGCGCTCCTCCGGACGGTCGAACGCGTGCTGGAGGGCCCGTCCGAGCCGTCCACCGCGGGGTCGTAACCTTCTAGGTCCATGTTCGACACGCTCACCGCCCGCCTGGACGACGTCTTCAAGAAGCTGCGCTCGCGCGGAAAGCTGCACCCCAAGCAGGTCGACAACGCGCTGGCGGACATGCGCACGGCCCTGCTCGAGGCCGACGTCGCCCACGAGGTGGTCGACGACCTCCTCGCCCGGGTGCGCGAACGGGCCGTGTCCGAGGAGGTCATGAAGAGCCTCACGCCGGCCCAGCAGGTGATCAAGGTCGTGCGTGACGAGCTCCAGGCCACGATGGGCGGCACCCAGGTGCCGTTCGCGCTGCCATCTGTGCGTCCGGCAGTGGTGATGATGGCCGGCGTGCAGGGCTCGGGGAAGACGACGGCATGCGCCAAGCTCGCCCTGCACCTGAAGTCCAAGGGGAAGCGGCCGCTGCTGGTCGCCGCCGACCTGTGGCGCCCCGCCGCCGTGGACCAGCTCCGAACCCTGGGGCGGGAGATCGAGGTGGACGTGGTCTCGGACGGAAAGGACGCCGTGAGGGTCTCGAAGGCGGGCCTCAAGCACGCCGGCCGCGAGGGATACGACCTCGTGATCGTCGACACTGCCGGTCGGCTGCACGTGGACGAGGAGATGATGCGCGAGGCCCGGCGCGTCCGAGACGCGATCAACCCCCATCACGTCGTCATGGCGTGCGACGCCATGACGGGCCAGGACGCCGTCGTGCAGGCGCGCGCGTTCATGCACGAGGTGGATACCACCGGGTTCGTCCTGACGAAGATCGACGGCGACGCGCGGGGTGGGGCGGCGCTCTCGATCACGTCGGTCACGGGCAGGCCCGTGTTCTTCGCCGGCACCGGCGAACGCCCCGAGGACCTCGAGCCGTTCTACCCCGACCGGATGGCCTCGCGGATCATGGGAATGGGCGACGTGCTCTCGCTGATCGACAAGGCGCAGGAGAACATGGACGCGGAGAAGGCGGCCGAGACGGCCGAGAAGATGATGTCGGCCCGGTTCACGCTCGAGGATTTCCTCGAGCAGATGCAGCAGCTCAGCAAGCTCGGCCCGCTGCAGGACCTGCTTGCGATGCTGCCGGGCGTCCCGGGCGCCAAGAACGCGGTCAAGGACCTGGAGGTGGACGAGGGCCAGATGGCGCGGGCCCAGGCCATCATCCAGTCGATGACCAGGGAGGAACGCCAGAATCCCGCTATCATCGGCGGGTCCCGGCGCCTGCGGATCGCACGAGGATCCGGCGCGACCACGGCGGACGTGAACGCCTTGCTCAAGGAGTTCGAGCAGGCCCGGAAGATGATGAAGACCATGCTGGGCGGCAAGCGCATGCCCCGGATCCCGGGGATGCCGAACGTCCCGGGGATCGGTTAGGAGCACGCGGATGGCAGTTCGGATCAGGTTGAAACGGCTCGGGGCCAAGAAGCGGCCCTTCTACCGCGTCGTCGTGGCGGATCAGCGGAGCCCGCGCGACGGGCGGTTCATCGAGAACATCGGGCGGTACCAGCCCATGGACGATCCCTCGGTGATCGAGATCGATCAGGAGCGCGCCCTGCACTGGCTGAGGGTCGGGGCGCAGCCGTCCAATACGGTGCGGGTGTTGATGACCAAGGTCGGTATCTGGGACCGGTTCACGGCCGAAAAGGGCCAGTCGAAGCAGGGCAAGGCCGCCGCCGGGGCGTCCTGACGTGAAGGACCTCCTCGATTACCTCGTGCGCGAGCTCGTTGACGAGCCCGACGCCGTGCAGATCGAGGAGGCCGAGGGCGACCGCGGCGTGGTGTACACGCTGCGCGTGGGGCCCGACGACATGGGCAAGGTGATCGGCCGCGGCGGGCGGACGGTGCGCGCGATCCGGACGGTCATGAAGGCCGCCGGGATGCGCGCCGGCATCCACCACACCGCGGTCGAGGTCGTCGACTGACCGCGAGCCCGAGCTGCCGCCGGGGATGCGCGGGATGGGCGAGCCGAGCGTCGTCGTCGGCCGCATCACGCGCGCGCACGGGGTCCACGGCGAGGTCGCCGTGCTCGTCATCTCCGAGGTGCCCGAACGATTCCGCGACGGCGCGACCGTGTGGACCGAAAGCGGGCGCCCACTGACCGTGTCGGCGTCGCGGTTGCACGGAGACCGGCTGCTGGTGCGGTTCGAAGGCCTCGGCGACCGCGAGCAGGCGGATGCGCTGCGCGGAACACTGCTGGTCGTCCCCGAGTCCGCCTCGCCCAAGCTCCCCGAGGGCTCGTGGTGGGACCACCAGATCGTCGGGTGTGCGGTTGAAACCGACGCCGGCCGGGCACTCGGCGCGGTGCGCGACGTGATCCACACCGCCGCCAATGACGTATGGTCCGTCGTCGACGCGGCCGAGACCGAGACGCTGATCCCCGTGATCGCCGACGTGATCGTGGAGGTCGACGTCGCGGGGCGACGGATCGTCACTCGCGAGGTCCCCGGTCTCACCGCGCCCGAGTAGCCTGCGCCTGATGCGCATCGACGTGTTCACGATCTTCCCCGGCATCCTCCAGGGGCCGCTCCGCGAGAGCCTGTTGGGCCGCGCGATCCAGGAGGGGGTCCTAGACGTCCGCGTGCACGACATCCGCGACTTCGCCACGGACAAGCACCGGCAGGTCGACGACGAGGCCTACGGTGGGGGGCCGGGCATGGTGATGAAGCCCGAGCCGGTGTTCGCGGCCGTCGAGTCCCTGGGCGAGGGCGATCGTAGGAACCTCCTGCTGTCGCCTGCCGGCAGACGGCTCGATCAGGACCTCGCGCGCGAACTCGCGACCGAACGTTGGCTGGTGCTGATCTGCGGTCGCTACGAGGGCGTGGACGAGCGCGTGGTCGACGGCCTGCCGGCCGAGGAAGTCTCGATCGGCGACTACGTGCTTTCGGGCGGGGAGGTGCCGGCGCTTGTCGTGCTCGAGGCCGTCACGCGCCTGGTCCCAGGCGTGATCGGACGGGAGGAATCCCACCAGCAGGACTCCTTCGGGCACGAGGGGCTGCTGGACCACCCCCACTACACACGGCCGGCCGAGTTCCGAGGGATGGCCGTGCCCGAGACGCTGCTCTCCGGCGACCACGCCGCGATCGAGCGCTGGCGCACCGACGCCGCCCTGGACAAGACCCGGCGCAACCGCCCCGACCTGCTCGAACCCTGAGCGGACGCAGTGAAAGCGCCTGCCACCTGGGGGGGCTACCGCTCGCGCAGTCGCGCTCGCTCCCTGAGCCCCCCAGACCCCCCGCCACCTGGGGGGTTATCGCTCGCGCAGTCGCGCTCGTTCCCTGAGCCCCCCAGACCCCCTGCTACCATGGTCGACCCGCCATGAACAAGACCGATCTCGTCGACGCCCTGTATCTGCGCACGGACCTGCCCGAGTTCCGTCCGGGTGACACCGTCAAGGTGCACGTGCGCGTGGTGGAGGCCGGGCGCGAGCGCATCCAGGTCTTCCAGGGGGTCGTGATCCGCCGCCAGGGCGGCGGGCTCCAGGAAACCTTCACGGTGCGGAAGATCTCGTTCGGGGTCGGCGTCGAGCGGACGTTCCCGCTCCACTCGCCCTCGATCGGAAGGCTTGAGGTCGTCTCCCGGGGCCACGTCCGGCGAGCCAAGCTGTACTACCTCCGCGAGCGCCGGGGGAAGAAGGCGCGGATCCGCGAACGCCGGCTCGGCGACGAGGAGCTGGCGGCGATCGCGGCGGCCGAGGCCGAGCGCGCCGCGGCCGCCTCCAGCCAGAGCGATGCCGAGGCCGACGAGGATGCCGAGGGCGCCGAGCCGACCGCCGAGACCGACGCCGCCGTCGCCGCGGAGGCGGAGACCCCGGACGCGGAGCCCACCGGGGCCGAGGTCCAGGGCTAGGGTGACCGAGCGCCCCTCGGGCTCGCGGGAGCCCGCAGGTGGCCTGGCGGTGGCCGCGCCCGGGCCGGCCGAACCCGAGCGGACCCCCCGTTCCTGCCGGGTCTGCCGATCGCGCTCGTCCTGGCGATCCTGCTCAAGACCTTCGTCGTCCAGGCCTTCTCGATCCCCTCCGGATCGATGGAGCCCACGTTCGCGCCGAGCCACGGGGTCCTCGTCCAGAAGCTGGTATACGGTCCGGAGCGAGGCGACTTCATCGTGTTCTCGGATCCGAAGGGGCGTCCCCGCCCCGATCGCGGGATCGTGGGCGGGTTCTTCCACTGGCTCTCGGGGGCGTTCGGGATCGAGCGGCCCGAGCACGAGAGCTTCATCAAGCGGGTGATCGGGCTGCCGGGCGAGACCTTCGAGTTGCGGGACGGCAGCCTGTTCATCGAGGGCGGCCGCGTGCCCGAGCCCTACCTGCGAGGGCCACCAGACACCCGGCACTACGGGCCGATCGAGATCCCCGGCGACGCGTTGTTCGTCCTGGGCGACAACCGCAGGAACTCCAACGACTCGCGGTTCGGCCTGGGCTTCATCGCGCTGGACAAGGTGATCGGCCGCGCGTTCGCCGTGGTGTGGCCACCGTCGAGGGTCGGATGGATCCACTAGTCCTGGACCTCGGGCGGTACGAGCGCGGGCTGCGGCAGCAGGGCTTCCACCTGATCGCCGGCGTGGACGAGGCCGGCCGGGGGGCGCTCGCTGGCCCGCTCGTCGCGGCAGCGGTGATCCTGCCGCCCGAGTTCGACCTGGAAGGGATCAACGACTCGAAGGTGCTGACGGCGCTGCAGCGCGAGGCGGCGTTCGGGCGCATCGTGCGCGACGCGGTCGCGTGGTCGGCGTGCCGATGCACGCCGACCCGGATCGACCGGCGCGGCCTGCAGAAGACCAACGTGTGGCTCCTGCGCCGGTGCGTCACGACGCTCAGCGTCGTCCCCGACTACGTACTGTCGGACGGGTTTCCGGTCAAGCGCCTGGCCATCCCGAACCTGTCGATCAAGAAGGGGGACGCCGTGACCGCCTCGGTGGCCGCCGCCTCGATCGTGGCCAAGGTCACCCGGGACCGGATGATGGACCGGTATCACAGACGGTTTCCCGCCTACGGGTTCGACCACAACCGCGGGTACGGGACCCGGGAGCACCGGGACGCGATCCGGCGCCACGGGCCCTCGCCGATCCACAGGTACTCGTTCAAGGGCCTTCGAACGGGCTACTACGACGGCGATAGGGTGGAGGAGCCGTGAACCACGAAGAAGACGACATCGAGCGGTTCGAGGAGGAGCGAGAGCTCGAGCTCTACCGCGAGTACCGCGACATCGTCGGAATGTTCGCGTACGTTGTCGAGACCGAGCGCCGCTTCTATCTGGCCAACACGGTCGAGCTCAACCAGCGAGGGGATGGGTGGGTCGAGGTGATCCTGGGCGACGCCTGGGTCTGGGACATGTTCCGGCCGGCCCGCCTGGTGTCGAACGTCCGCGTGATGACGCGCCGGGACGTCAACGTCGAGGAGCTCCGGCCGGGCGACTCCCTGCAACTGCCCGAGTAGTCCCGGATCCTTGTCGGTGCCCGCGTCTAGCGTCCGTTGGATGGACGGATCCGTCGTCGACGAGCGCTCCGAACGCGGACGCGCGGGTGAGGACGCCGCGCAGAGCGTGTACGAGCGCCGCGGCTACGCCGTCGTGGCGCGGAACTGGCGATGCGCGCTCGGCGAGCTCGACCTCGTGCTGCTGCGTCGTGACCTGCTGGTGTTCTGCGAAGTGAAGACGAGGTCGGGGCCGGCGTTCGGCGGCGGGTACGAGGCGGTCTCCTGGTCCAAGCGACGGAAGATCCGTGCGCTCGCCGAGGTGTACGTCCAACAACACGGATTCGCGCACATCGACGTTCGGTTCGACGTCGCGAGCGTGTGGCTGAGCCGCGGCCGGCCCGACGTAGAGGTCTTCGAGGACGCGTTCTAGACGCGCCGAGGTGTCGGTGCCTGCGGCTAGGGTCGGCCACCGTGTACGGACGCGTCAACGGCGTCACCGTCGTCGGGGTCCGCGGTCACCTGGTCGCCGTCGAGGCGCACGTCGGCCGGGGGCTCCCGTCCCTGACGCTGACCGGCCTGCCGGGGGCGGGCGTCCAAGACGCCCGCGACCGGATCCGTCCGGCGGTCGAGAGTGCGGGGCTCGAGTGGCCGCTGCGCCGCGTCGTCGTGAACCTGTCGCCCGGCACCCTTCGGAAGGAGGGGCCGGGGCTCGACCTCCCCGTCACGATGGTCGTGCTGGCTGCGACCGCGCAGGTCCCTCCGGCCGCGCTCGACGGCTGGGTGCTCGCCGGCGAGCTCTCGCTGCGGGGCGGACTGGTCTCGACGCCGGGGGTGCTCTCGGTCGCGATCGCCGCCGCCCGGGCGCGCATGCGCGGCGTGATCGTCCCGGCGCCGAATGCCGCCGAGGCCGCGCTCGTCGAGGACCTGGAGGTCGTCGGGGCGGCGACGCTGGACGAGGTGGTTGGGTTCCTGCGCGGCACGTGGAGACCCTCCCCTCTCTCCCTCGAACACGCCGATCGCGACGAAGGCCGCCACTCGGTCGACCTCGCCGAGGTGCGTGGCCAGGCGCAGGCGCGTCGCGCGCTCGAGGTGGCCGCCGCAGGCGGACACAACGTCCTGATGGTGGGATCGCCCGGCGCGGGCAAGACCATGCTGGCGCGCCGGTTCGCCACGATCCTGCCGACGATGTCGCGCGAGGAGGCGCTCGAGGTCACCCAGTTGCATTCGGTCGCCGGGCTCCTCGACGGCGGGCTCATCGAGGAGCGGCCGTTCCGATCTCCCCACCACACGGTGTCCTCGGCCGCGCTGCTCGGCGGCGGCACGACCTTCCTTCGACCTGGCGAGGTGTCGCTCGCACACCACGGCGTGCTGTTCCTGGACGAGTTCACGGAGTTCCGGCGCGACGCGGTCGAGGGGCTACGGCAGCCGATGGAGGACGGGCGTGTCGTGGTGACCCGGATGGTGGGGACCGTGGAGTTCCCCTCCCGGTTCACGCTCGTCGCGGCCACGAACCCGTGCCCGTGCGGCTTCCATGGCGATGCCGTCCGGCAGTGCATCTGCCGGGGCGACCGTCTGGAGACCTACGCCGCAAAGCTGGCCGGGCCGCTGCTGGACCGCGTCGATCTCCGACTGATCGTCCCGCGCCTGACGCCGCAGGAGCTGATGAGCGAGGGGGCCGGCGAGAGCTCCGAGACGGTCCGCGGCCGGGTCGAGGTCGCGCGGTTACGTCAGCGGCGCCGGTACGCCGCGCTCGGGTTCACGTGCAACGCCCACCTGCCCGGGCCCGTCGCCCGGCGCGAGCTTCGGCTGTCGGCCGAGGCGCGAGCCTTGCTCGCGTCGGCGGTGGAACTGCACGCGCTGACGGGGCGCGGGTTCGACCGCGCGCTGAAGGTCGCCCGAACGATCGCCGACCTCGACGCGTCCGACCTCGTCGAGCCGTCGCATGTCGTGGAGGCGCTCGCGTACCGCTCGACGACGCCGCTGCTGGGGCTCGAACGTGCCGGCTGAGGCCGCCACGCACGCGATCGCGTCGCCGTGGCCTGTGTGGCCGGAGGCGTTCGGGGCGGGCGAGGAGGACCGCAGGGCGCTGCTGATCCTGTCGGCGCTTCGGGGCATCACGCCGAGGAAGCTGCTGCCAATCGCGATCGAACGCGGTTCGGCCGCGGCCACGCTCGCCTGGATCGCGCGCGGCGAGGCCGGGAGCGAGCGGGACCGCGCGTTCGCCCGCGCCCTGCGTGCCGAGGACATCGAGGCCGCCGCGCAGGCCTGCGGCTCGCGGTTCGTGACGTGGAGCTCGCCCGAGTACCCGGCCCAGCTCCGGCAGATCCACGACCCGCCGGCCGCGCTGTACGTGATCGGGCGCCTGCCAGGGGACGTCACGTCGGCCGTGGCCGTCGTCGGCGCGCGCCGATGCACTGCGCTGGGGCGCGAGGCCGCGCACGAGATCGGTCACGGGCTCGGCCTGGCGGAGGTCACCGTCGTGAGCGGCGCGGCCCGGGGCATCGACGCCGCCGCCCACGAGGGCGCCCTCGGCGTCAAGGGTTCGACGCTGGCGGTCCTGGGATCGGGGCTGGACGTCGCATACCCGTTCGACGGGCGGTCGCTCGTACGGCGGATCGCCCGGGAGGGAACGCTCGTCAGCGAGTATCCGCCCGGGGCGCCGCCGAGCCCGCATCACTTCCCGGCGCGCAACCGCATCGTCGCCGGCCTGTGCCGGGCGACCGTCGTGGTCGAGGGCGCCGAGCGCAGCGGCTCGTTGATCACCGCCGAACATGCGATGGAGTTCGGGCGCGACGTGTTCGCCGTGGCGGGCGCCGCCAACAGCGCGCTGTCGCACACGCCGCTGCAGCTGATCCGGGAGGGTGCCACGTTGATCCGTGGCGCGGACGACCTCCTGAGCGACCTCGGGCTCGAGCTCGACCGCCCCAGGATCGAACGTCAGGTCGAGCTCGACCGGGCCGAACGCCGGGTCCTGGCCGAGGTGATCGAGCCCGCGCTGCCGGACCGCCTCGCCGTGGCGCTCCAGATGCCCGTGCCCGAGGTCGTGGGGACACTGATGCGACTGGAGCTGCGGGGGTTCGTCCGCAACGTCGGCGGCCGGTTCGAAGCCACGCTGAAGCCGCGCGCGACGACGCAGGCCTAGACCCGGCTGCTTGAACAGCCCGTTGCCGATTGGTACAACTGAGTGCCGCCCGATCCGGAGGACCCTTGCAGGCCCGCGACCTTCCTCAGTCCGATGCCTCTCTGATCCAGGCCTTCGTCGACCATCTTGCGCTCGAACGCCACCTGGCCGCCTCGACCGTCGCGGCCTACCGTCGCGATCTCGCGCAGTTGGCCGCGTTCCTGCGCCGGACGCACCGCGAGCTCTCGACCGCGCGGCTCCAGGACCTGCGCCGGTTCCTCGCCCAGCTCACGACGCTGGGGTATGCGCGCGCCTCGATCGCGCGGCGCGTCGGCGCGATCCACACCTTCTACCGATGGGCGAAGGCGCGCGGGGTGATGAAGTCCGACCCCTCGGCGCTCCTGGGGCGGCCCAAGGTCGTCTCCCGCCTGCCCGTCGTCCTGCGCGTGCCGGAGGCCGCGGCCCTGGTCGAGGCGCCGGACGTGGCCGAAGGCGCGAGCGACGCCGACGCTGCCGTGGCGGCCCGGGACCGCGCGATCCTCGAGCTCCTGTATGGGTCGGGCCTGCGCGTGAGCGAGGTCGCCGGGCTCACGATCGAGCGCGTGGACCTGGATCGGGGTCGCGTCAACGTGATCGGCAAGGGCGACAAGGAGCGCGAGGTGCCACTAGGCGATCCCGCCCGCGAGGCCGTCGACGCGTGGCTCGCCGTCCGGGACGTGCTCGAACCCGGCCCGTGTGTCGAGTTGTTCACGAACCGCAGAGGTCGGCCGATCGGCCCACGCGACATCAGACGGCTTGTGGGACGATACGCGGGCGCGACGCTTTCGGGTCGGCGGGTGACGCCGCACACCCTGCGGCACTCGTTCGCCACGCACCTGCTGGAAGGAGGTGCCGACATCAGGGCGGTTCAGGAGATGCTCGGCCACGCGAGCGTGGCGACCACCCAGCGGTATACCCACGTGAGTCGCTCGCGCCTGTTCGAGGCTTACGAGCGGAGCCATCCGAGGGCCTGATGCCGAGATCGCCAAAGGCAGACAAGGCCGACCCCTCGGCGAAAGCCACGGCGGTGAGCGACCCGCCCAAGGCCCCCGCGAAGGCGAACAAGCGGGACGGGCGAGCCACCATCAAGGTTCGGGGCCGCGACACGACCTCGCCGCAGGACGTGGGTGAGGAGCTCAGGCGCCTGTGGGACGAGTTCAAGCAGAGCGAGGCCTCCGGTGCGCGCGCCTCGGCTCGAGAGCGCCTGATCCTGCACTACGCGCCGTTGGTCAAGTACGTCGCCAGCCGTGTGGCGACCGGCCTGCCCGCCAGCGTCGATCAGGCGGACCTCGTCTCATACGGGATGTTCGGGCTGATCGACGCGCTCGAGAAGTTCGAGCCGGCGCGCGGCAACAAGTTCGAGACATACGCGATCCCGCGTATCAAGGGCGCGATCATCGACGAGCTCCGCGCGATGGACTGGGTCCCCAGGTCCGTGCGGTTCAAGGCGCGCGAGATCGAGAAGGCGTATTCGGACCTCGAATCCATGCACAAGCGGGCGCCCTCGGAGAAGGAGGTCGCCGAGCGGCTCGGCGTGTCCCTGCGCGAGCTGCACGAGGTCATCAACCAGATCTCGTTCGTCCAGGTGCTCCAGCTCGACGAGATGTTGAGCGTCGGCAGCGACCGGGGCGAGCAGGTCTCCCTGCTGGACACCCTGGCCGATCGCGGCACCGACCCCACAACCGGGCTCGAGGTTCAGGAGACCCGCGGCCTGCTCGCGGCGGCGATCAACTCGCTGTCGGAGCGGGAGAAGATCGTCGTCACCCTGTACTACTTCGAGGGGCT
>JBKPKU010000183.1:0-2557 GCA_046731295.1 Actinomycetota bacterium | reverse complement strand
CTTCGTCCCTGCCGAAAGGGGTTTACAACCCGAGGGCCTTCATCCCCCACGCGGCGTCGCTGCGTCACGCTTTCGCGCATTAGCGCAAGATCCCCCACTGCTGCCTCCCGTAGGAGTCTGGGCCGTGTCTCAGTCCCAGTGTGGCTGGCCGTCCTCTCAGACCAGCTACCCGTCGTCGCCTTGGTGGGCCGTTACCCCACCAACAAGCTGATAGGCCGCGGGCCCATCCCGGACCGTCGGAGCTTTCCCGGCGCGACCATGCGATCACGCCGGAGTATCCGGTATTAGCTCAGGTTTCCCTGGGTTATCCCGGTGTCCGGGGCAGGTTGCCCACGTGTTACTCACCCGTTCGCCGCTCTCCCCTCAAGAGGGTTACCCCTCCTGAGGTTCCCGCTCGACTTGCATGTGTTAGGCACGCCGCCAGCGTTCGTCCTGAGCCAGGATCAAACTCTCCGTAGAGAACCGTGGGATCCGGCCTCGAAAGGCCGGGTTTTCGGGTTCGTTCAGGAAAGCCGGCCTCCCCGAGCAGCACACCCGGATCGGCCTCCTGTGATGCTGTGTGTACGACCGTCTCGTTCCGGGCACGTCGAAGCGCGCCCTTCCCTCGACGGGGAAACGCACTGGCTTTTGGCACACTGTTCAGTTCTCAAGGTGCGAGCGCCGACCCGAATGAAAGGACTCCAAAGATGGGGTCGCGCGACCCGTTACTGTAGGCACGCAGCCGTGCGGCGTCAACCGACGGCTCGATCCCGCCTTCCCAGGCACGATTTGCTCCCCCCATGGGCCCTCCTGAAGGCAGGAAATCGCAGGTTCCCGAGACTGGAGGGACCGGACGTCTCCAGTCGACAGTTCGGCGGCCGCCCGGCGATCGTGCACGGCACCACGACGGTCGGCAGCCGCTTCCTCGGGGTTGGCTACGAATCCCTTCTCGCGTGGGGACGCCGAGCGCGAGTGGCCGCTGATCGGCCAGGCCGCTCTGTGGTCGAACTGACGGACGAGCCCTAGACGGTGATCACGAGGGGCGGGCACGCCCGCCCCTCGTCATCCCAACCGAACGAACTGCCGCTTGCCGACCTGCAGAACGGCCCCCCGGAGGCGGTCCACAGGCACCTCGAGAGCCTCCTGCCGCTCGCCGCCGAGCCGGACGCCGCCCTGTGCAATCAGCCCGCGCGCGCGGCTGGACGACTCCGCGAGGCCCAATGCGACCAGGAGCCTCGGGAGATAGACGGTGCCGTTGGCCACCAGGTCGGCAGGGATCGGCTCGTCTCGGATCTCCCCGGGGAGCTCGCCCGCCCTGTGCACGCGGTCGAACTCGGCTTCGGCCGCCGCCCCGGCGCCCTCGCCGTGGTACAGGTCGACGACCTCGCGCGCGAGCCGGCGCTTCTCCTGCCAGGGGTCGAGCGTTCCGTCCTCGAGGCCCCTGGCGACGCGTTCGGCCTCGGCCGGGTCGCTGAAGAAGTCGAGCGCGAGCAGCCGGTACTCGGCGACCAGCGCGTCGGGCACGCGCGCCAGCTTGCCGAACATGTCGCGGGGCGGCTCGATGATTCCGATGTAGTTGCCGACGGACTGGCTCATCTTCCGCACCCCTTCGGTGCCCACCAGCAGCGGCGTCGTCAGGGCCACCTGCGGCTCCTGCCCCTCGTCGCGTTGCAGGTCCCGCCCGACGAGCAGGTTGAAGGTCTGATCGCGCCCGCCGAGCTCAACGTCTGCCCGCACCGCGACCGAGTCCTTCCCCTGGAACAGCGGGTAGAGGAACTCCATGATCGAGATCGGCTTGCCGTGCCGGTACCGCTTGGCGAAGTCGTCGCGCTCGAGCATCCGCGCGACGGTGTACGAGGAGGTGAGCCGGAGGATCGCCTCCATGTCCATCGGCTCCAGCCACTCCGAGTTGTACCGGACCTCGGTCTGGTCCTCGGCGAGCACGGCCCAGAACTGATCCAGCAGGCGCGCCGCATGCTCCTGGACCTCTTCCTTGGACAGCCGCGGGCGCGTCTCCGTCTTGCCCGAGGGGTCGCCCACGCGGGCGGTGAAGTCCCCCACGATCAGCACGGCCTGGTGACCCAGGTCCTGGAACTGCCGGAGCTTGCGCAGCACGACCGCCCAGCCGAGCGTCACCATGGCCGCCGTCGGGTCCAGCCCGAGCTTGACCCGCAGCGGCCGGCCGAGCGCGAGCTTGCGTTCGAGCTCCCCGGCCGGCGTGACCTGGGCGTTGCCCGCGAGCAAGGCGGGTAGGTCCTGCGGTCCCATCGCGCCCGAAGGCTAGCAGTGCGACCCTCCTGCGCCGTGGCAAGATGGTCCCGCAATGGTTTGCTCTCGGGGGCTTCGCTCGCCTTCGGCTCGGCTACGCCCCCGAATCCTCGCCGGTGGCTCGCGGACCCTCGTCGTCGGCCTGTTCGTGTTCGCCTTGGTGGCTGCCGCTTGCGATCTGCCTTCGCTGCAGGAGGCGCGCGACAACGCCGACGCGCTCCCCCAGACTTCGGCGATCTACTCTGCCGACGGCCGGCTCATCACGCGCCTGCATGCCGGCGAGAACCGGATCGTGGTCGGCTCCCGGAAG
>JBKPKU010000182.1:0-2775 GCA_046731295.1 Actinomycetota bacterium | reverse complement strand
GAGTCCATCGCGATCGACGTCGAGGGCGACCACGTTGAACGCGTCCTCGGGTACCGGGCATCCACCTGCGTCGCTCGCCTTCGTGGCCACGAACACGGTCGCCGTTTCCTGGGGTGTAATGAAATGCCCGTCGATCGACGACACGTTGCAGACCGGGAAGCCGAGCCCGATGTCCTCACCGGAGGTGGGCGCCGGCGAGGTCGCGTCCGTGCGGGGAACCGGCTGCCAGGAGAAGCCGAGGACCTCGCCATTGACCATGGTGCGGGCGTCGGAGCCGTCCGCGTTCATCACGACGATCGATCCGACGCCACCGTTGTCGATCGCCCCGTACGTGATCATCGTTCCGTCCGGCGAGTAGAGGGGGTTCAGGTTCGTGGATGACGCGTCGCCCTCGGTCAGCCGCCGAGCGCTCGAGCCGTCGGCCCTCATGACGAAGATGTCCGACGAGCTGGTGCCCTCCTGGCGAGTAAAGAGGATGAGGTTGCCGTCCGGTGACCAGGACGGGTTGTAGTCGGTTCCGGTCCTGGTGATCTGCCGAACGTTCGAACCGTCCGCGTTCATCAGGAAGATGTCGAAGCCCACGTCGGTCCCGGCGTCGAACACGATCTGCGACCCATCGGGCGAGAAGGTCGCCGAGAACACGGCGTACGTCCCCGGGGCCTTCTCCGAATGGATCACGCGATCGTCCGTCCCGTCGGACCTCGTCACGTGCACCTCCGTCACGCCGTCGCGGTCGAGCGAGTAGGCGAGGTGGACGCCGTCCGGATCCCACGAGGGCCGGGACACGTTCTCGCCCTCGGCGATCATGGTCGCGTCGGACCCGTCGGGCCGCATCACCCACAGGCTTCGTCCGGGATCACCGAAGACCGCGACCGCCAACTGCTTGCCGTCCGGGGACCAGGCGATGTGCCACGCGAGACCAGGGGCCGGGACAGGGACGCTACGCGTGTTCGAACCATCGGCGGCCCGAACCACGATCCGATCGCCCGTTGTGAATGCGACGAGACCGTTAGCCGCCCCACTCGGCTGCACCGGTACGAGTGGTACGAACGTGTCGTCGTCTGGTGCAGTCCTGAACATCCTCGACAGACCGAGCACGCCGGCGATGGTTCCTGCGACCACGACGATGGCCAAGGCACCGATCCGCACGCGGTGCGAGATGCGCCGGCGCTCGCGACGGCGGATCAGCTCCTCGTAGACCCCGCTGGGGTCGGCGGGCCGACCCACGTCCTC
The DNA here is from genome assembly GCA_046731295.1 of Actinomycetota bacterium. GTDB lineage: Bacteria > Actinomycetota > UBA4738 > UBA4738 > HRBIN12 > DASSJM01. Next base: position 1,542 of record JBKPKU010000182.1, on the reverse strand, counting down.
GAGCCCGCGGCGTAGACGTTCGTCAAGCGCCACGGTCGTTCGCCCCCTCGGACTCCTCGATCCCGAGCGCGACCGCCAGAGCTGCCCTCGCCCGGGAAAGCGTGCTCTTCACGGTGCCCTCGCTCATGCCGAGCGCCGCCGCGGCCTCCCGCGTGTCGAGCTGCAGGTAGTACCGAAGGACCACTGCCTCGCGCTGGCGGCGGGGGAGCCCCGACAGCGCCCGTTCGACGTCCACGCGATCGGCGCTCGGCTCGCCGAGGTTGGCCGCATGGAGCCGCGACTTCGCCCGGCGCTCCGAGCGCAGCCGCCGCAGCCCGCTTCGTGCCAGGTTCAACGACACCGTCGTCACCCACGCCCTCAACGACTCGATCTCCTCGCCCTTCTCCGAGCGCTCCCAGGCCTTCAACATGGCCTCCTGCACGGCGTCCTCGGCCGCCGGGCGGCTCCCGCAGGTGAGCGCGACGGCCGCGACCAGCCTCGGGTAGTCCGTGTGTAGGAACTCCCGGATCGCGACTTCGTCGACCCTCATCGCTCCACCCTAGGACGCACCAGGCTCCGTTCTGGTTGCCATGCCAGCGTTCAGCGGGGCCTAGCACTCTCCGGGGTAGACTGCTAAGCGTCATGGTCGAACGCGAACTCGGAACGCGGAAGGTCGAGGTCCTGCGGGCCGTCGTCGAGGAGTACGTGCGCACCGGCGAGCCCGTGGGCAGCGAGACGATCGCCGAGTGCTCGGGCCTGGGGGTCTCGAGCGCCACGATCCGGAACGAGATGGCCGCTCTCGAGGAGCTCGGCTACCTCTCGCACCCGCACACCTCGGCCGGCCGGATCCCGACCGACGCGGGCTACCGGAAGTACGTCGACGCGCTCCCTCCCGGCGGCAGGATGCGCGACGCGCAGCGGCGGGCGATCGCCGGGTTCTTCGCCGAGACGATGATCGACCTGGAGGACGTGCTGAAGGGCACGACCCAACTCCTTTCGCGCGTGACGCAATACGCGGGCCTCGCCGTTCCCCCCGGCGGCTCGAACGAGATCGTGATCCGAACCGAGCTGATCGAGCTCGGGAGCGGGCTCATGCTGCTGGTCGTGGGCCAGCGCGGGGCCGTGGAGAAGGCGATGATCGACCGACCGGCCGAGCTCGACGCCGACGGCCTCGCGGCACTCGAACGCGCCCTCGCCGATCGGGCGCGAGACAGGACGATCGCGGAGGCGCGGGCCGAGGTCCTGAAGGCGGCCGCCGGGGCCGGACGGGCCGAACGGGAGGTCTTCGCGGCCGCCGCGGACGTGTTCGGCGGGATGCAGATCGGGGCCGGAACCCACCATGTGCTCGTGGGCGGCGTCGCCAACCTCGCCGACGAGGCTGCGCACTGGCGGCGCGAGACCGTCCGGCGGCTGTTCGAGGCCTTGGAGCACGAGTCCGAGATGTTGGAGGTCATGCGCGACGTGACCACGCAGGGCGTGAACGTGACGATCGGCGCCGAGCACCCGCACACCGGCGAGTGGGAGGCCTCCATCGTCTCGGCGCCGTTCGGGCCTCGCGGGTCC
>JBKPKU010000181.1:0-2796 GCA_046731295.1 Actinomycetota bacterium | reverse complement strand
GATTTGTTACGCGGGTGACGAAGTTCGCGGGATCTATGACCGGTGCGTAGTGGCCATGGGTCGGGGCGAGCTCGGAGGCCGGGGTCGTGGACGGCACCGTCGATGGTGTCGGCGAGGAGGACGTCCCGCCGTTCGACATTGCACAGCTCGCGAGCAGGAGGGCGAGGACGGACGCCGCCAGACCCCCCTCGATGAGATATGCGGCCGTCGGTCCATCAAGCTCCTCGCAGCGGCCGGCGATCGCAGCCTGCGTTCACCATGCATCGTTCCCGATGAGAGGACGAATGAATCGGGATCCGGTGCGCCGAATCCGACTAGTCCTCGCCGTGCCCGTTGGCCTCCGCATGGGCCGGCGGCCCGTTGCCATCGGATCCCGACCCCGAATCGCTCGAGCCCTCGTCGCCCTCCTCGGACGAAGGCGCCGAGACCGTTGCGAGGGCGCCCTCGTTCTGCAACGCGACCACCACGGCGGAGACGGCCTGATCGATCGCCTCGACCGACGACGGTGAGATCTCGCCCTCCTCGACCGCCTTGCCGAACGCCTCCTCGAACTTGCTGAGCGCCTCCCCCAGCTTCTCGGTGTCGCCCTCCTGGTAGGCGTCCGCCATCTCGGCGGCGTGCTTGGAGAGCTCGTCGGCCGCGTGCTCGTCGATGCCGCCTGTGGACCGGGCCGAGTCGAGCACCGCGACGAGGTTCGACCACGCCGTTGTGAACGTGGCCGGGGACGTCGCCGGGGACGGGCTCGGCTGCCTGCGCTCGGCACGGGCGGCCGCGCGCCTGACCTCGGCGCGCGAGGGCAGTCGATCCCAGTTCGCCGCGATCAACGCGCCTGCCAACACGACCAGCGCCGCGATCCCCAGGGCCGGTAGGAGCCAGGCCGGCCCCCAGCTGCCCCGTCGGTGTGCGCGGGCTAGGGGCTTCGGGCGATCCCTGCGCCCATCGCTCAACGGGACCGGCGCGGTGCCGCCGTTGGCCGCGTCGCCCGGCGGCGGCGCCGCGATGGGCGCCCCGCGCAGCGAGATCGGACTGGTCTCGTCGGCCGGCGTCACCTCGAGCGGCGTCGTGTCGCCTCCCGCCGCCAGCAGCGCGTGCTCCAGGTCCGCGGCCGAGCCGAACCGGCGGCGCGGGAGCTTCTCCAGGCATCGCATCACGACGGCCTCGAGCCCGGCCGGGGCCGGCCGGATCGAGGAGGGCGGCGGCGGATCCTCGTTCACGTGCCGGTACATCGTCGCCACGGGCGTGTCCGCGCTGAAAGGGACCGCGCCGGTGAGCATCTCGTAGAGGACGCATCCGAGCGCATAAAGGTCGGCGCGCTCGTCGACCGGTTGCCCGGACGCCTGCTCTGGCGCGAGGTAGGCCGTGCTCCCCAGGACCACGCCTGTCCCGGTGAGCGTGTCCGAACCCGCCGCGCGCGCGATCCCGAAGTCCACGACCTTGACCCGCCCGTCGGGCAGGAGCATCACGTTGCCCGGCTTGACGTCTCGATGGATCAGCCCGCGAGCGTGGGCCGCCTCGAGCGCGTGGCACACGTCGACGGCAACGGCCACTGCCTCCCCGGGCGCCATGGGTCCGCGCCGCAGCCGGTGGGCGAGCGTCTCCCCCTCGACGAGCTCGGTCACGATGAAGTGCGTGCCGTGGTACGAGCCGCTGTCGAAGACCGAGACGACGTTCGGGTGGCTCAGCCCGGCGGCCGCGCGGGCCTCCCGGCGGAAGCGCTCGACGAAGGCCTGGTCGCGGTCGTACGGCGGCGCGAGCACCTTGATCGCGACCGGCCGGCGCAGGTGGCGGTCGTACCCGCGGTACACGCGGGCCATGCCGCCCTCGCCGACCACCGGGCCCAGCTCGTACCGGTCGGCCAGGACGTGCGTGGTCTGCTGCACCGGTTCCGCTTACCCAAATGCGCTAGGGGTCAACCGGCCCCGCCGCCCGTGCCTCCGCCGCCGCCCCCGCCGCCGCCGGAGAACCCGCCCCCCGAGAACCCGTTGGACGAGCTCGAGAACCGAACCCGTCGCCGGTGGACCCGCTGCTCGGGGTCGCCATGGCGGAGACGACCAGGACGGGCGCCGCGGCCTGAAAGGTATGGAAGGCGTTGAGGCCGGCCAAGGCCGTTGGCCCGCCGGGGATGGGCGAGCGCAGGCTCTCGACCGGCACGAGGGCCCGAACCTGCTTCTCCACCTCGTCGGCCACGCCGAGCGCGACGGCCCACTCCAGGTACTGCTCCCAGATGACCACCGCGAGCGCGGGCGCGTTCGGCAGGTCCGAGAAGTCCTTGAGGTACCGCCGGAACGCCTCGAGCCGCTTGACCCGCGTCCGGTCCTCGATCCCGAGCCTGGCGTGGATCAGGATCAGCGCCGCGACGAGCGAGGCGGCCGAGACCGGCACGAGCAGCCACCCGATCGAGCCGCCGAGACCCCAGACCGCGGTCCAGATCCCGTAGCCGGCCGCCGCGATCGCGATGATCCCGGACAGCGTGGACTCCAGACGCGGGTCGCCCTTCCGGATGCGCCGAACGATGTCGCCGGTCTTGCCCTTCACGCCCAACCACCATCCCGCGTAGGTCGTGGAGGACCCGGCCTTGCGCGGCTTCGGGTGCTTGATCGAGATCTCGTTCACCGCGCGGTCGCCGCGCCCGAACAGCCACATGAAGTCCTGCTCGATCTCTCCCTGCACGTCGAGCGCGTCGAGCTTGCGGGCCAGCGTCAGGTCTTTCGGGTCGGTGACCTGGCCGTCCGCCTTCATCTCGACCGCGCCGAGACGGACCAGCTTGAGGATCTGCGCGCGATACGCGTTGTGCGG
>JBKPKU010000180.1:0-9405 GCA_046731295.1 Actinomycetota bacterium | reverse complement strand
GGAGCGTCGAAGTGGCTCCGGCTCGACCTGCCGCATCGCGTGGCCGCGAGCTTCGGGCTGCCCATGACGCACGTCGTGGGAGAGCCCGCGCACGTGGGCGCCCCGACGCGGTAGGCGGGCTCGCTCCCTCCTCGCGCCACGTGGGAGACTGACGCCATCCGCACGAGGAGGCGCGAGCACGTGGACATCCCGCAGGAGCGCAAGCTCGTCACCGAGGTCCCCGGCCCGAAGTCCCGCGAGTGGTTCGAACGCCGGGCCAAATCGATCCCGCAGGGCGTGTTCAACACCCACCCGATCGTCACCGCCCGCGCGTCCGGCGCGATCATCGAGGACGTCGACGGCAACCGGCTGATCGACCTCGCCACCGGCATCGCCGTCCTGAACGTCGGGCACACATCTCCCGAGGTCGTGGCGGCAGCCCAGCGGCAGCTCGAGCTCGACACGCACACGTGCTTCCACGTGACGGCCAACGAACCCTATATCGAACTCGCCGAGCGCCTGAACGCGATCGCGCCGAGCGAGTTCGAGAAGAAGACGATGTTCGCGAACTCCGGCGCCGAGGCCGTCGAGAACGCGGTGAAGATCGCCCGCAAGGCGACGGGGCGTCAGGCGATCGTCACGTTCGACCACGCGTTCCACGGGCGGACGCTGCTCGCGATGTCGCTCACCGCGAAGGTCATGCCGTACAAGCAGGGCATGGGGCCGTTCGCGCCCGAGATCTACCGGCTCCCGTTCGCCTACCCGTACCGCTGGCCGGGCGGGCCCGAGCGCTGCGCCGAGGAGGCGCTGGACTACGCGCGCGAGGAGATCCACAAGCACATCGGCGAGGAGAACGTCGCGGCGGTGATCCTCGAGCCGATCCAGGGCGAGGGCGGGTTCATCGTCCCAGCCGAGGGGTTCGTGAAGGGGCTCGCCGAGTTCTGCTCGGAGCACGGGATCCTTTTCATCGCCGACGAGGTCCAGAGCGGCATGGGCCGCGCCGGCCGCTGGTTCGCGATCGAGGACGAGGGCGTCGTGCCCGACCTCATCACGAGCGCGAAGTCGCTCGGCGGCGGCTTGCCGATCAGCGCGGTGACGGGCCGGGCAGACGTCATGGACTCGGTGCACGTCGGCGGGCTCGGAGGGACGTACGGCGGCAACCCGGTCGCGGCCGCGGCCGCGCTCGCGGTGCTCGACCAGATCGAGCAGGAGGGCCTGCTCGAACGCTCGCGGACGCTGGGCGAGAAGGTGCTCGGGCGGCTGGGCGAGATGCAGATGCGACATCAGCTGATCGGCGACGTCAGGGGCCGCGGGCTGATGACGGCGATCGAGCTCGTGAGCGATCGCGGGACGAAGGAGCCGCTCGACGGTCCAAGCGGGAACGCGATCGTGAAGCGGTGCCTCGAGGAGGGCGTCGTGATCCTGAAGGCGGGTACCTACGACAACGTGATCAGGCTGTTGCCGCCGCTCACGATCGACGAGGGCCTGCTCGACGAGGGTCTCGAGACCCTGGACGCGGCGATCGGCGCAGCCCCGTCAACGTAGCGGCGAGCAACACCACCAGGAGGAGTGCGAAGGCACCGAGCGCCACGAAGAGTTCCGGTCTGGCTGGCATCGACGCCCGCGCAGAGGCCCGACGCGACCGCACTGGACGCCAGGAGAACCCGCATGCTCCCTCCTCTCTTCGCTCATCGAGAAGCCCCGCGAGGGCCGGTTCGGTTCCGCTTGACCAAAGGTTGCTCGACGTGACCGCCTGCTAGCGTCCGGGCATGCCGAACGACGAGGGCAAGCGTTCGCTCGTCCGGCGGATCGCACTCGACGTCTCGCCGCTTCGGGCATCTCGAGACTTCAGGCGTCTGTGGCTCGGACTGCTCGCGTCGACGTTCGGGTCACAGTTCACGATCGTCGCCACCTACGTCCAGGTCTTCCGCCTCACGCGGTCGACGGCCGCGGTCGGGTTCCTGGGGCTCGTCGGGTTCCTCGGGCTCGTGGTCGGGACGCTGGCCGGAAGCACGTTCCTGGATGCGTTCGACCGCCGCAAGATCCTGGTCTGCGCGCAGCTCGGGTACCTCGCGTCGTCCGGGCTGCTGTTCTTCGGGGCGCTTAGCGGCGATCCGCCGCTCGCGCTGATCTACGTGGCCGTCGCGGGCATCGCAGCAACCAGCGCGGTCGACAGCCCGACAAGGAGCGCGATGACGCCGCGGCTGCTCGGCCGCGAGCTGCTGCCGGCGGCCGCCGCCCTCAACCAGATCGTGTGGAACGGCGCGGGCCTGATCGGTCCCGCGCTGGCCGGCCTCGTCGTGGGCACGCTCGGTTTCCCGTGGGCGTACGGGATCGACCTGATCTCGATCGGGCTGCTGCTCCTCGCGTCGATCTCGATCCGGCCGATGCCACCGGCCGAGGGCGAGCGCGTGGCCGTGGGATGGCGGGCCGTCAAGGAGGGGTTCGCGTTCCTGCGGGGCCGGCAGGTGCTGCAGTCGACGTTCGTGATCGACATCATCGCGATGGTGTTCGGGATGCCTCGGGCATTGTTCCCGATCCTGATCACCGCGCAGTTCCACGAGACCCCGGCCCTCGTGGGGCTGTTGTTCGCGGCGCCGGCGGTCGGCGCGTTGATCGGCGCGGCGACCACGGGCTGGGTCGGGCGGGTCCGGCACCAGGGGCTCGCCGTGATCTGGGCGGTGGTCGTGTGGGGCGCGGGAATCGCGGCGTTCGGGCTGGTCGGAGACCACCTGTGGCTCGGGCTGTTCTTCCTCGCGGTGGCCGGGGCGGCAGACGTGATCTCGGCGATCTTCCGCAACACGATCCTGCAGGTAACGGTCCCCGAGAACCTGCGCGGGCGGCTGTTCGGGATCCACATCCTGGTCGTGACCGGCGGCCCGCGGCTCGGCGACCTCGAGGCCGGGCTCGTCGCGGCGGCGTTCTCGCCGATGGCGTCGGTGGTCTCGGGCGGGCTGCTGTGCATCGCGGGCGCCGGCCTGATCGCCTGGCGCGTGCCGGCGTTCCGCGGGTATCACGCCGGCGACCCCGGCTGACTAGGCTCCGCTTCGGATGGTTGCGCCACGTGGGGAACTGGTCGAGCTGCGGGTCCTGGACGGTCCGAACCTGTACTTCCCCCGACCCGCGATCAAGCTGACCCTCGGCGTCGAGGGATGGCTGGCGCTGCCCGAGGATCGGGTCGAGTCTGCGTTGTCGCGAGCGGGCGTTCGCGGGCGCGCGGGTCGTCCGGGTTCGGACCAGCGGCGCCGGACCATCGCGCGGCTGGCGGCACGACTGACCGGGCGGCTGGCCGCGGCGTCGGGGGTTCGGCTCGCGGTGCGCGGGCGGCCCGGGCCCTCGCCCGACGAGGTCGTGGTGGCGTACCCGTGGCGGCGGCGGGCGGCGGCCGAGGCGCTGGGGCGCGAGGTGGCGCCGCTGCTGGATCAGGCGGGCGGGCGGCGTTCGATCGAGCGTCTCCTGTCGGAGGCGGTTTCGCGTGTGGCATCGGTGGATCCCGGCGAGGAGCCCTCGGTTCCGGATCCGCCCCGGCCGGTGATCTCGGTGACGGGGACGAACGGGAAGACGACCATCGTCAGGCTGCTAGCGCATCTGGTGCGGACTGCCGGGAAGACCGTGGCGTACTCGTGCACGGACGGCGTGTTCCGCGGCGACGGCGAGCTGATCGAGGCCGGCGACTACTCGGGGTTCGGCGGCGCGGCGCGGGCGCTGGCCGAGGAGCCCGACGTCGCGGTCCTGGAGACGGCACGGGGCGGGATCCTGCTGCGCGGGATCGGGGTGCTGCACGACGACGTCGCGGTCGTGACGAACGTGTCCGAGGACCACCTCGGGCTGCACGGGATCCAGACGGTCGACCAGCTGGCCGAGGTGAAGTCGACGATCACGCGCATCACGCGGCCCGATGGATGGGACGTGCTGAACGCGGACGACCCGCGGGTGCTCGCGATGCGGCGGGGTGCGACGGGCCGGACGTGGCTGTGCTCGCACGATCCCTGGCACCCGGCGATCCGGGAGACGCTCGCCGAAGGAGGTCGCGCCACTGTGCCGCTCGACGGGTGGATCACCGTGCTCGACGCGTCGACGTCCAGGCCTCTGGTGGAGCTCGTCGACGTGCCGGTCACGATCGCCGGCATCTCCCGGCACAACGTGATGAACGCTATGCAGGCGACCTCGGCGGCGCTCGGGGTGGGGCTGCCCGAACGCGCCGTGATGCGGGGCCTGAAGACGTTCGTCACCGATCCCGAACGCAACCCCGGCCGCGCGAACCTGTTCGAGCTCGACGGGCGGATCGTGGTGATCGACTACGCGCACAACGAGGCCGGCATGATCGGGCTCACCGAGATCTGCGCGGGCTTGCGTCGGGCCAGCCGCGAGATCTGGCTGGTGATCTGCGCGGCCGGGGACCGGACCGACCAGATCCTGCACGACTTCGCGTACCGGGCCGCGCGCGGCTCGGACCGTCTCGCGATCGTCGAGCTCCTTCGCTACTTGCGCGGGCGCGAACGCGAGCATGTCGTGGAACGCCTGACCGCCGGCGCCCGCGATGGCGGCGCCGAGGAGGTGGACGTGTACGCGGACGAGCTCTCGGGGCTGCGCGGGGTGCTCGCGCGATCGCGGAAGGGCGACGTGATCGGCGTGACCGCGCTCGGGATGCGACCCGAGATCTTCGCGTGGCTCGACAGCGTGGGAGCCACCCGGATGACGCCCTCCAGGGTGCGGACGCTTGTCCGAGGGACGCGTGGATCACGCGTCGCCTGAACAACCACAGGGTTCGCGGTCTTGACCGAACATCTTCTCGCGAAAGGGCCTAGGGTGGGAGGGGCAGACGTGGGTGGGCCACGCTCAAGGAGGCGATCCGATGAAACGAGCATGGAAGGCACCGGCCTTGGTCGGCGCGCTGCTAATGGTTGGGCTCGTGCTCTCGGCGTGCAGCAACGACAACGCGGGGTCGTCGTCAGGGTCGTCGGGGGCGTCGGGCGGCGCCACCGGGGCGTCGAACGTCCCGCAGGTCGCCACGTCTGATTTCACGTACGACTTCTCGGTCATGAAACAGTTCACCGATCTCGCTGCCCAGGGCCAAGGCATAATCGGTGTGCTTCTCCCCGACACCACGACGTCCACCCGTTACGTGCAGTACGACGATCCGAACCTGACGAAGGCCTTCGAGGCAGCCGGCCTCAGCTCGGACCAGTTCAAGATCGACAACGCGCAGGGCAGCGCGAACACGATGCAGACGCAGGCCGAGGCCGACATCAACGCGGGCGCGTCCGTTCTGCTGATCGACGGGATCGACTCGAGCAGCGGCGCGGCGATCGCGCAGAAGGCTGCGGCCCAGGGCGTGGCCGTGATCGACTACGACCGCCTGAACACCGGAGGTCCGGAGGATCGCTACTACGTCAGCTTCAACAACGTCGAGGTCGGCCAGGTGATGGGTCAGGGCCTGGTCGATTGCATCGCCGCGTGGAAGCTCCAGGATCCCAACATCCTAATCATGGACGGCGACCCCACCGACAACAACGCGAAGCTGTTCGCCCAGGGATACAACGGCGTGCTGAAGCCGTACTTCGACGACGGCACCTACACGAAGGTCGGCGAGCCAGCGGGCACGTGGGATCCGGACAAGGCGGCGACGATCTTCCAGCAGCAGTACACGGCGCACCCGGAGATCAACGCAGCAATCTCCGCGAACGACGACAAGGCGAACGCCATCATCTCGATCCTCAAGGGCAACAACATCAAGCCGGAGACGTTCCCGATCACGGGCCAGGACGCCTCGCCTCCGGGTCTGGCCAACATCCTGACCGGATACCAATGCGGCACGGTCTACAAGCCGTACTGGCTGGAGGCCCAGGCCGCGGCGGCGCTGGCCCTGTATCTGCGGGCCGGCGTGACGCCTCCCGACTCCCTGGTCACTGACACGACCGAAGACTCCGTGCTCGGCAAGGACATCGCGTCGGTCTACACGAAGCCGCTCTGGGTAACGCCAGAGAACATGGGTGACACCGTGGTCACCGATGGCACGATCAAGGCGTCCGACCTGTGTACGGGTGATGTCGCGGATGCGTGCGCGGAGAATGGGATAAGTTAGCTGCGATCTGACAACGGTCGGGCCGCGGCACGCACGCGGCCCGACCACCATCTCCGCAAGCCCCGGGAGTACTGGTGACGACGGGAAGCGTGACCTCGGACGCGAGCGGTGGCCCGCCCGGCGGATCGTCGGTGCAGGGCGCGGAACCGCTTCTGCGGCTTCGCGACATCAGCAAGCGCTTCGGGGCGGTTCGGGCGCTCTCGGATGTCGACCTCGACATCCCCGCCGGTCAGGTCACGGCCCTGGCGGGTGACAACGGCGCCGGCAAGTCCGTCCTGATCAAGTGCATCGCCGGGATCCACTCACCGGACGCCGGGCAGATGTGGTGGGACGGCGCGCCGGTCCACATCCGTACCCCGCGTGACGCGGCCGCGCTCGGGGTCGCGACCGTGTACCAAGACCTCGCGCTGTGCGACAACCTCGACATCGTCCAGAACATGTTCCTGGGCCGCGAGCGCGTCGACCGGCTCTCGCTGGACGAGGAGTCGATGGAGACGGCAGCCAGGGAGACGCTGTCGAGCCTGGCCGTCACGACCGTGCGATCGATCCGTCAACCCGTGGCATCGTTGTCCGGGGGACAGCGTCAGTCGGTCGCGATCGCCAAGGCCGTGCTGTGGGAGGCGAGGCTCGTGATCATGGACGAGCCAACGGCGGCCCTGGGGGTTGCTCAGACGGCCATGGTCCTCGGCCTGGTCCGGCGGCTCGCAGACCGCGGCCACGCCGTGGTGATCGTCTCGCACAACATGAACGACGTCTTCGAGGTCGCGGATCGGATCGCAGTCCTGCATCTGGGGAGGATGGTCGCGGTGCGCCCGGTTGCGGAGCTCGATCGACAGATCGTGGTCGACCTCATGACGACGGGCGCCTCGACGCGGTCGCTGTCGCAGGGAGATGGGTAGCCATGGCCAAGCTCGAAGAGCCGCCTTCCGCGCCGAGCACCGAGGAGGACGAGACCGACGTCGCGCAGGCGGCGGTGCCTCCCGAACTCGTCTCGAACACCGTCGGCGAGTACCTCCGGGCGTCGCTGGCCCGGATCAAGGGCGGCGATACCGGGATCCTGCCGGTCGTGGCAGGACTGATCCTGGTCTCGCTCCTGTTCCAGGCGATGAACGACCGCTTCCTCACCGCCGGAAACCTCGTCAACCTGTTGGTGCAGTCGGCCGTCTTCAGCCTACTGGCGATGGGTGAGATCTACGCGTTGCTGCTCGGCGAGATCGACCTGTCGATCGGCTTCGTCGCCGGCGTCGGGGCAGTGCTGCTTGCGGAGCTTGTGAAACCGTCGTTGGATTGGCCCTGGTGGGCAGCGATCGGTGTGGCCTTGATCGTGTGTGCGCTGATCGGCGTGCTCCAGGGAACCCTGATCACGCGGATCGGACTCCCGTCGTTCGTGGTGACCCTCGCGGGACTGCTCTTCTGGCAAGGCGTCATGCTCAGGATCCTGGGCAGCGGGGGATCGATCCTGATCCAGAACAAGATCATCAACGACATCGCCAGCGGCACCTTGACCAAGCTCGCCGGCTGGGTGGTGATGGCCGTCATCGTGCTCGTCTTCGGGGTCCGGACCTGGCGCCGGGACGCCCGACGACGCGATGCGGGCCTCGTCGCGCCGCCTCCGTCGTTGACCCTCGCGAAGATCCTGGCGGTCCTGATCAGTGGGGTCGCGATCGTCCTGCTGTGCAACACGGATCGAGGCGTCATCACGCCGGTCTTCGGGGTGCCCTGGGTCATCTTGCTGGTGTTCGGCATCCTCGCGCTCTGGACGTTCGTGCTCGGACGGACGAAGTTCGGGCGCTACGTTTACGCGATCGGCGGCAATGCCGAGGCGTCTCGGCGGGCGGGGATCAACCTCGCCGGGATCCGCACGATCGCGTTCATGCTCTGCTCTCTCACGGCCGGGATCGCCGGTGTGGTGTACGCATCGAGGCTGCGCTCGATCTCGACGTCGCTTGATGGCGGAACCCTCGTGCTTTACGCGGTGGCGGCGGCCGTGATCGGCGGCACGAGCCTCTTCGGCGGTCGGGGCAAGCCGCTGGCTGGCGTATCCGGCGGCATCGTGATCGCCGCGATCGCCAACGGCATGGGTTTGCTCGGGTTCGATGCATCGACCCAGTTCATGGTCACGGCGCTGGTGCTCCTGATCGCCGTCACGATCGACGCCCTCGCGAGGCGGAGCCAGAGCCGCCGATAGATCGATCCGAGCGACCACGACCGAACGCGTTCACAAGCCGATCCGGGTGGGCCTGATCGGGTTCGGGCTCGCCGGTGAGGTCTTCCACGCGCCGCTGATCGCGGCGACGCCGCAGATCGAGCTCGCGTCGATCGTGACGAGCGACGCCAGCCGGCGGGAACGCGCGCGAGCCGCGTACCCGCTGGCGTCAGTGCTCCCGGACATCGAAGGCCTATGGTCGGCCGCGTCGGAACACGACCTCGTCGTGATCGCCACCCCGAACAGCTCCCACGTCGCGCTCGCGCACCGCGCGCTTGAGTCCGACCTCGCCGTGGTGATCGACAAGCCGATGGCTCCTACGTCGGCCGAGGGGCAGCGGCTCGTCGAGGAGGCTGAGGCGCGCGATCTGATGCTGACCGTCTTCCAGAACCGGCGGTGGGACGGCGATTACCTGACGGTCCGGAAGCTGCTCGACGAGGGCGCGCTCGGAGACGTGGTGCGGTTCGAGTCGCGCTACGAGCGGTGGCGGCCGATTGTCGCCCCAGAGACCTGGCGCGAGCGCGCCGAACCCGAAGAGGCGGGCGGCCTGCTGTTCGACCTCGGCGCCCACCTGATCGACCAGGCGGTGCAGGCGTTCGGGCCCCCGACGCACGTCTACGCGGAGGTCGAACGGAGGCGGCCGGGCGCCAAGGTCGACGACGATACCTTCGTGGCGCTCCGACACGAAGGTGGAACGAGCAGCCATCTGTGGATGAACGTCCTGACGGCGACCCGCGGCCCGCGGATGCGCGTGCTCGGACTGAATGGGGCGTTCGAGAAGTACGGACTCGACATGCAGGAGGACTCGCTCCGTCGCGGGGTGCGGCCGGGCGACGAGGGCTGGGGCCGGGAGCCGCCCGACCACTCGGGAACGCTGCAGGTCGGCGGCGAGACGCGGATGCTCGAGACCGATCCGGGCGCCTATCCGGAGTTCTACCGCCTCCTGGCGGAGGCGTTGCGTTCGGACGGGACTCCCCCCGTCGACCCGCGCGACTCCGTGCAGGTCCTGCGGATCATCGAGGCGGCGTTCGAGAGCGCGCGACGCGCCGCGGTTGTACCGTTCGAGCCGTAGCGCCTAGCGCGATCGCGCGTCGTCAAGGCACAGGACGGCCCACGGGATCGCCGCGAGCCGCTC
>JBKPKU010000179.1:0-3451 GCA_046731295.1 Actinomycetota bacterium | reverse complement strand
TCAGGTCGGATGGGAACCCGATCGGCTCCACCTCGATCACGCCGGCCGACGTCGCCCCCGGCAGGAGCACGAGCCCGGGCTTGGGCGCGCCGAACGTGACCGTGACGTCGGCGTGCACCGCGGCCCCTTCGACGGCCCCCGTGGCGCCGTCCACGCCCGAGGGGATGTCCACGGCGACCACGGCCGTCGAGGAGGCGTTCAGCGCGGCGATCGCCTCGGCGTGCGCGCCCTCGGGGGTGCCGCGGAACCCGGTGCCGAAGATCGCGTCGACGGCCACGTCGGAGCGGGCCAGCTCGCGTTCGAGCGCGGCGGCCGAGCACGGCCGCCGGCGCGCCGTCGTGTGTTCCAGCCGCCTGAGGTTGGATGCCGCCGGCTCGCGCAGCCCGTCCTCGAGCGTCAGGACGATCGTCCGAACGCCGGCCCCGTCCAGATATCGGGCGGCCACCAGGCCGTCGCCCCCGTTGTTGCCCTTCCCGCACACGACCACGGCGCGCCGCCCGTACGCGCCGCCCATGACCCGGAGCGCCGCGTCGGCGACCTCCCGGCCCGCCGCCTCCATCAGGTCTGCGGCCGGGATGCCCCGGGCCTGCGTCGCGCGATCGAGCTCCGCGGCCTCGGCGGGGCTCAGGACGACCCTCATGCCCTCACCCCGACACCGCCACCGCGAACGCCACCGCGCTCGTCTTCTCGTGCGTGAACGTGATCAGCACGCTCGAGATCGCGAGCGCGTCGGCGCGGACCTTCGCGTTGCCCTCGAGCCGGATCGACGGCGCACCCGAGGGCGAGCGCGCGACCGAGATGTCTTGCCAGCGCTTGCCGCGGTAGCCGCCGAGCGCCTTGATCACGGCCTCGCGCGCGGCGAACCGCCCCGCGTAGGACTCGGCGGGTCGGGCCTTCGAGTCGCAGTAGGCGCGCTCCTCGGGAGTGAACACGCGCTCGCGCATGCTGGGATGTCGTTCGAGCGCCCGCTCCATCCGCTCGATCTCGCAGATGTCGACCCCGAGGCCGAGGATCTCCACGCCGCTAGGGTAGCCTCGGCGACCATGAGCGACCCGCTCGGCGTGTGGATCGACGACTACTCGACGGCGACGCGGAGCGAACGGCTACCAATCCCTCGGGCCGTGCTCGGGGTTCTGTACTCGCTGACCCGGCGCCGCGGGTCTCGCGTCTCTTCCCTAGATCACGGCCGTGCCGGACAGGCTAAGGGACAGGCTGGGGAGGGGCCCGGTGGGTCCGGTCGCGGGAGACGGATCCGACGTCGGTGAAGGATCTGGCGGCGGCGACGGGGTTGGGGAAGGCTCCGGTGAAGGTTCTGGAGACGGATCAGGGGATGGATCGGGCGATGGGTCGGGGGAAGGTGCGGGAGATGGATCCGGCGACGGATCCGGGGAAGGATCCGGCGGGGGTTGCGGTCCGGGCGCCGGCTGAGGCGACGGCTCTGGCGCCGGCGACGGCGATGGATCCGGACCTGGCGCGGGGTCAGGTCCGGGTTGGGGGCCCGGTCCCGGTTGGGGGCCCGGTCCCGGTTGCGGGCCTTGCCCCGGGTCCGGCCCGGGTCCGGTGTAGGGGGCGGTCCCCTCGGAGAAGACACGTCCACCGAATGCGACGAGATCTCCCAGCGGCAGCAGCCGTATCGGGGCGCTCTTGCCTTCCCCGTCATCACCTTTGCTGACCGCTCGGCCTTCATCTGCTCCCAGGGAGTCAGGAACGTACGCGAGGTACGGCTGACCATTGGGCGCGATCTCGATCGAGAACGCTCCCGCGAGCGGGAGGGAGGCGGGGTTATCCGCTGCCTTCATGAATCCGGCCACACAAAGGATGCCGACGGCAGCCACCGCAACCCTTTGGACCTGGAAACGAGTCGGAAGAGGCCTTGTCTCCAGTAGGTGACGCACCGGATTCCAGGCACCCCAACGCCGCCTATGACGGTCCTCCAACTCGTGATATCTGCGCAACGCCGCCCTTCGTTCCCGAACCGGGTAGCGCTCTCCC
Organism: Actinomycetota bacterium; assembly: GCA_046731295.1. Classification (GTDB taxonomy): domain Bacteria; phylum Actinomycetota; class UBA4738; order UBA4738; family HRBIN12; genus DASSJM01. The sequence continues at coordinate 1,459 of JBKPKU010000179.1, read as the reverse complement.
GGCTGCGAGGGTCGCTTGTCGTCGAAGACGACATACCAACCGGTGGCGTGGTGGAGGCTGTATCGTCGCCCGAGCCTTACGACCCTGGGGGTGATCGCCTTGGGTCGGAAGGCTACCGCCCCACCATTCACCCGGAACCTCCACGCCCTCAACACGTACCCTGAGGTTGGCCACTCTACGTGTTCCCGATCGTTCCTGCCATCCGACCGGCACGCGTCACGGATTCTTGTCACTCAATCTCGAGGAGCGATTTGCGGAACGGTGCTGCCCGAGAGACCCCAAACTGTGAACGAGGCCTCCGGGTGCCGGGGGCCGCCTACTCGACTGTGACGCTCTTGGCGAGGTTGCGTGGCTGGTCGACGTCGCACCCGCGGAGCTTGGCCACGTGGTACGCGAGCATCTGCAGCGGCGGCGTGACCACGACCGGCGCGAACAGCTCCGGCACGCGGGGAACGTACAGGACGTGGTTCGCGTGCTTGCCGATCTCCTTGTCGCCCTCGCTCGCCACGGCGATCACCAGGGCGCCGCGGGCCCGCACCTCCTGGATGTTGGAGAGCACCTTGGGGTAGACGTGGCACTCGGTCGCGACGGCGACCACCGGGACCCCCTCCTCTACGAGCGCGATCGGCCCGTGCTTGAGCTCGCCGGCCGGATAGCCCTCGGCGTGTAGGTACGAGAGCTCCTTCAGCTTGAGCGCGCCCTCGAGCGCGGCCGGGTAGCCGGTGTGGCGGCCGATGAACAGGGCGTCGCGCGCGTCTCGGAGCTCCTCGGCGAGCTCGCGCACCTGTCCCGCGAGCCGGAGGGTTCGGCGCACCTGTCCCGGGAGCTCGCGCATCTTGCCGACGATGTCGACGATCTCGACGGGGAACATCGTGCCGCGCACCTGCGCGAGGTACAGGGCCACGAGGTGCAACGCGGCCATCTGCGTGGCGAACGTCTTGGTCGCGGCCACGCAGATCTCGGGGCCGGCGTGCGTGTACATCACCGCGTCGGCCTCCCGCGCCAGCGAGGAGCCGATCGTGTTCGTCACCGCGAGGACCTTGGAGCCCTGCCGGCAGGCGTGGCGGGCGGCCTCGAGGGTGTCGATCGTCTCGCCCGACTGGCTGACGGCCAGCGTGAGCGTGTCGGGCCCGAGCACCGGGTCGCGGTACCGGAACTCCGAGGCGATGTCGATCTCGACCGGGATGCGCGTCCAGTGCTCGATCGCGTACTTGGCGACGAGCCCGGAATGGAACGCGGTCCCGCACGCGACGACGAACACCTTGTCCACCTCGCGCAGGACGTCGGTGTCGGTGTGCAGCTCGTCCATCGCGAGCAGTCCCTGCTCGTTCACGCGGCCGGCCAAGGTGTCGCGGATCGCCGAGGGCTGCTCGTGGATCTCCTTGAGCATGAAGTCGTCGAACCCGCCCTTCTGGGCGCGCGCGACGTCCCAGTCCACCTCGAACGGCCCGGTCTGGAC
>JBKPKU010000178.1:0-30045 GCA_046731295.1 Actinomycetota bacterium | reverse complement strand
CTGCCACCCGTGGCGGTCCCACCGGTCCCGCCAATCGCCGGGTTGTCCTCCGCGCACGCCGCGAACAGGATCGCGGAGACGGCGACGAAGGCGAACAGTTTTCGCATCGTGGGAACCCCCTGGACGGCCTGGTGGTCCGCGGAGCCTAGCACACACCCGTTCTACCGAATCCCGCTCGCCCCCGGTTCGCGATCCTGCCGTGACGATCACCGGCGCGGCTCCCACGAGAAGAATCGGAGGGCTAGCGCGATCCCGACGACGCCCCACACGGCCACGACCAACACGTCCGACCACTCGAACGGGAACGGCGGTCCGTAGAACGACCCGAGCATCGCCTCGCCGAAGTGCTTCACGGGGAAGATGTTCCCGATCACCTTGATCCACTCGGGGGCGTCGGTCCCCAACGGGATGAAGATCCCCGACAGGAACAGCAGCGGCAGAATGAGGGCGTTCACCACGGCCGGAGCGGCGTCCGCGTTGGGGACGATCGCCGTGGTGGCCAGGCCGAGGCCCGAGAAGGCCATCCCGCCGACGATCACCGTCACGACGTACTCGAGCAGGAGCGTTCCGGTCGGGAACGAGGCCTCGTAGAACGCCACGCCGAACGCCGAGGTGATGGCCACCAGCAGGATCGACACCAGGATCGCGTGCAGCACCCGCCCCGACAGGTAGATCCTCGGCGGCAGCGGCGTGCCCCGGGTCCGCTTGAGGATGCCCGCGTCCCGAGTGAACGACACCGAGATCGCGAGGTTGGTGTACGTCGCGGTGATGACGGAGAACGCGGCCATCGCCGCCACGTAGTAGCTGTCCTGCTGGATCGTGATGCCGGGCGCGACCTCGACCTCGCCACCGCCAAGCAGCGCGGTGAAGATCACCAGGAACATCAGCGGGAACGCGAACGTGAAGAACGCAGAGGCCGGGTTGCGCCAGAAGGCCTTGTTGGTCGCGCGCAGCTGCGTGCCGAGGAGGGCGACGTCGCTCAATCCGCTCCCGCCCCCCCGCCGGTCAGGTCGAGGTAGACGTCCTCCAGGCTCGGCCGGGTGACCTGGAGGCCCTCGAGCTCGACCCCGCGTTCGAGCGCCCAGGACGTCAGCTCGTGCAGGGCCTTCGTGGGTTCGGCGACCCGGAGCTCGACGTCGTCGCCGGCCTCGCGGATCCGGCCGCTGACGGCGGCAGGGAGCTGGCCGTCGGGTCGACGGAACCGGATCACGCTCTCGGCAAGGTCCCGGCCGCCGATCGTGGACGGCGGGCCCTCGGCCACGATCTCGCCCTTGGCGATCACAGCGACGCGGTCGGCCAGGTGCTGCGCCTCGTCCATGTAGTGCGTCGTCAGCAGCACTGTCTTGCCCAGGTCCGACAGGTTCCCGACGATCTGCCAGGCGTTGCGCCGCGCGCCGGGGTCGAATCCGGTCGTGGGCTCGTCGAGGAACAGGAGCTCGGGATCGCCGGCGAGCGCGATCGCCACGTCCAGCCGGCGCTGCTGGCCGCCGGAGAGCTTGATCACGCGCGTGTCGCGCTTCTCGGTCAGGCCGACGAGCTCGAGCACCTCGTCGACGTTTCGCGGCGACGGGTAATACCCCGCGTATAGGTCCACGGTCTCCCGCGCGGTGAGGTAGGGGTCGATACCGGTGGACTGCAGGACGATGCCCACGCGCTCGCGCAGCGAGCGCTCGCGCTTGGCCGGGTCGTGCCCGAGGACGGTGGCCTCGCCGGCGGTCTGCCTCCGGTATCCCTCGAGGATCTCGACCGTGGTGGTCTTGCCGGCGCCGTTGGGACCGAGCAGGGCGAAGATCTCGCCCACCGAGACGGTCAGGTCGATCCCGCGAACCGCCTCGACGTCTGCGTACGACTTGCGGAGCCCGCGCACCACGATGGCGGCGTCGTCCATGCGTTCGAGGCTACAGGCTCAGGACGGAACGTAGCCCCTGCTCTTGTCCACGACGTTGAGCAGCGGCCGGCCGGTCAGGTATCGCTCGAGGTTGCGGACGAACAGCTCGACCGCCGCCTCGCGCCAGCCGGCGGCGTCGCCCGCCATGTGCGGGGAGACGATCACGTTCGGCATCGCCCACAGCGGGCTATCGGCCGGCAGCGGCTCGTCCTCGAACACGTCAAGCGCCGCGCCGGCGATGCTCCCGCTCCGGAGCACGCGGATCAGCGCGGCCTCGTCCACCGTGCTCCCCCGTCCCACGTTCACGAACCGCGCGCTCGGGTTCATCGCCGCGAACACGTCTCGGTCGAACAGGTGCCACGTCTCCTCGGTCGCCGGAAGCACGTTCACGACGTAATCGGCGGTCGCGACGGCCTCGGTCAGCCGCTCGACGCCGAAGATCTCGATCAAGTCCGCGTCGCCCGGATGCGCCGTCCGCGCGACACCACGGACCGACATCCGCAGCGCGCGGCAGTCCCGGGCGATCGTGCGGCCGATCGGTCCGGTCCCGGCCACCAGCACCCGCTTGCGTTCGAGGCGCTCGGTCTGGCGATGGTCCCACTCGGCGCGGCCCTGGCTTTCGACCACCGCCCGAAGGCCCTTGGCCATCACCAGCATCAGGCCGAGCACGTACTCGGCCATCGCGTCCTCGTAGATCCCGCGGGCATTGGTAAGCACGACGTGGCTCGCGGCCAGGTCCGGAAAGAGCAGGCTGTCCACGCCGGCCGACGCCGAGTGGATCCACTTCAGCGAGCCGGCGCTCCCCCACGCCTTCGACAACGCCTCGCCGTTCGGGCGCCACGCAAACAGGACGTCGGCGTCCTCGAGGGCCGGGGCGAGCCGGTCGTCGTCCTCGGGCACCGCGAGGTCCACGGTGTCCGCGATGGTCTCGATCCCCGGGGGGCCGTCCCGGGGAGACGCCCCGAGCACGGCGACGCGGGCTCGGGCGCTCACAGCGGCCGCCTGCCCACGAATCCGGTGTCGAGTGGATGCCAGTTCGCGACGCGGTCCTCTCCCAGGCGCCAGCAGAGGTAGACGCGCTCGCCCTCGCGTTCGGCCGGGAAGTCGACGAGCCCGGTCTCCGGGTCGCGCAGCAGGATGTTCTCGGCCGACAGGCGCTCGAGCTCGGTTCGGAGCGCGTTCGATGCATCCCGGTACTGGGGGCCCGGGTCGGCCCCGCCGACGTCGGCCACGACCTTCTCCCGGACGACCTCGGCCCGCCGGAGGATGACCTGGCGCGCCTCGCGGATCCGTTCCAGCCGCTCGCGCAGGTCGGGAAGCGTCGCGTCCGCCTCGGCCACGGTGTACAGGCGCTCGTCGGCCATCACGCGATCTCGAGCAGGCCGGGGAGCTCGTCCATCGACGTGATCCGGGCGCCGGGGGCGTCGGGGAACCGCTCACGCCGATCGAGCAACACGGGGAACATCCCCGCCTCGAGGGCCGGGTCCACGTCGAACTCCGGGTTGTCGCCGACGTAGACCGACGCCTCCGGCAGCACGCCGGCCCGCTCCATCGCGAGCGCGAAGATGCGCGGGTCCGGCTTCTCTACGCCCTCGACGCCCGAGACCACGCTCACCGCGAAGTACGAGCGGACGCCGAGCTGCTCGAGCAGCTGCTCCAGCCACTCCTCGAAGTTCGACACCACGCCCAGCACGATCCCGGCGTCGCGGAGGCGCTCGAGCACCGGGGGGACGTCATCGAACACTCGGTAGTTCGCGAGGTCGGTGAACGTCGCGTACAGGACATCGAGCAGCCCGTCGGCGTCGGCGATCCCCAGCTCGCGGACGAACACGCGATACACGTCGTGCCAGAACCGCCGAGATCGCTCCAGCGACGTCGTCCACAGCTCGTTGGCCTGTGCCGCCGAGCGGAACCGCTCGAAGACGACGTGTCCGCGTTCGCGGACGGTCTCGGCGGAGACCTCGTGTCCCTGTGTTCGGAGCGTCTCGGCGAACAGGTCGGCGAACGTTGGATGCGGATGCACGAGCGTCTCGCCCGCGTCGAAGAAGACGGCCGCGTAGCCGGACCGGGTCACGGCGAAAGGATAGCCAGCAAGCCGCGGCCGGATGTCGGCGTTCAGGCGCCGGCGGTCGCGCGTTCGGACAGTTCGGACCAGAGCCGCTCGACCTGCTGGTGGAGCTCCTCGAGCGACCCCTCGTTGTCGAGGAGGACGTCTGCGACCTCCGCCCGTGCCTCCGGTGTCGCCTGGGCGGCGATGCGCGAGCGCACCGTCTCCTCCGACATGCCGCGATCGCGCATCAGCCGGTCGATCTGCGTGGCGGTCGAGGCCGAGACGACGACGAGCAGGTCGAACGCGCTGTGCATGCCGGTCTCCACGAGCAGCGGCGCGCTGAAGACCACGACGCGCTCGGTGTCCTGGTACTCCTCGGTCCCCTCGGCGAACCGCCGCCGGACCTCGGGATGCACGATGGCCTCGAGGTCGCGCCGGGCCGCCGGGTCGGCGAAGACGATGCTCGCCAGCGCCTCCCGATCCAGCTCACCGCCCGGCGCCAGCACGTTCGCGCCGAAGCGTTCGATCACGGCGGTGTGGCCGGGGGTTCCGGGCTCGACGGCCTCGCGCGCGAGGACGTCCGCGTCGAACACCACCGCCCCGCGCCTCTCGAGCAACCGGGCGACGGTCGACTTGCCCGATCCGATTCCGCCCGTCAGCCCGACGAGCAGCACGAGCTAGCCCGAACGGCCTTCGCGCCGCTTGAGGTCTTCCAGGATCGCCTCGAGCGAGATGTCCTCCTCGCTCTCGGCCTCTTCAGCCTTGTCGGAGTCCGCAGGAGCCTCCGCCGGCTCTTCGTCGACAGCCTCGCCGGCCTCGACGTCGCCGGCGCGAGCGTCGTCGACGGCAACGTCCGTGCTCGGCTGGCTGTCCACTGTCGACGGGCTCTCGATTCCCGTCGAGGCCTCGGCCGGCACCGACTCGGCGACCGGGGCGGATGCCGCGGCGTCCGGCTCTGGCTCGGGTGCCGGACTCTCCGCAACTACGTCCGTTGCGACGGGTTCGGGGGTGGGAGTCGCCTCTTCCTCGATCTCGCTGGCCGGGCGCGGCATGGCGCCGCCGACCTGGCGCATCGACAGGCTGATCCGCCGGCGCGGAACGTCGACCTCGATCACCTTGACGCGGACCTCCTGGCCAACGGAGAGCACGCTCTCGGGCGTCTCGATGTGCTGGTCCGAGATCTCGGAGATGTGAACCAAGCCCTCGATGCCCGCGGCCACGCGCACGAACGCGCCGAACGGGACGAGCTTGGTGACCTGGCCGTCGATGATCTCGCCCGCAGAGTACTTGCGCTCGAACTCCTTCCAGGGGTCCTCCTGGGTCGCCTTGAGTGAGAGCGACACCCGCTCGCGCTCGAGGTCGACGTCGAGCACCTCGACCTCGACCTCCTGGCCGACCTGCACGACCTCGCTCGGGTGATCGACGTGCTTCCACGAGAGCTCGGACACGTGCACGAGGCCGTCGACGCCGCCGAGGTCCACGAACGCGCCGAAGTTCACGATCGAGGAGACCGTGCCCTTGCGGCGCTCGCCCTTCTGCAGCGACTCGAGGAACTTCTTGCGGCCCTCGCTCTGTGACTCCTCCAGGAACGCGCGGCGCGACAGCACGACGTTGTTGCGGTTGCGGTCGAGCTCGATGATCTTGGCCTCGAGCTCGGTCCCCACGAACGGGTGCAGGTCTCGAACCCGCCGGAGGTCGACGAGCGAGGCGGGCAGGAACCCGCGCAGGCCGATGTCCAGGATCAGGCCGCCCTTGACCACCTCGATGACCGGACCCTTGATCGTCCCGCCCGACTGCATGACCTCCTCGATCCGGCCCCACGCGCGCTCGTACTGCGCGCGCTTCTTCGACAGGATCAGCCGGCCCTCCTTGTCCTCCTTCTGGAGCACGAGGGCCTCGACCTGGTCGCCGACCTTGACCACCTGGCTGGGGTCGACGTCGTGGCGGATCGAAAGCTCCTTGGTGGGGATGACCCCCTCGGACTTGTAGCCGATGTCCAGCAGGACCTCGTCGCGGTCGATCCTGACGACCGTCCCCTCGAGGATGTCCCCCTCATTGAAGAGCTTCAGCGACGCCTCGATGGCCTCCTTCAGCTCCTCGGGGGTGAGATCCCGCGTCTCGCTCGCCGTCTCGATCTGAACCATCTCCTTCCGCGCACGAAGCGCGCACCGCCGACCATTGGGATTCGCCGGGGTGCGGGTGCGCCTCGCGGCCTAGGGATGGTAGGTGACCAGCGGAAACCGCGTCAACGACGAGCTTCGCTCAGTGCCCGGCGGGCACCGCCTCGGCCCAGTTCGGGCCCCAGCCGATATCCGCGCGGAGCGGCACGTCGAGGTCGTAGGCGGCCTCCATCTCGCGCTTGACGGCCTCGGCCGCCTCCTCGACCTGCTTCTTCGGGACCTCGAACACGAGCTCGTCGTGCACGGTGAGGAGCATGCGCATGTCGAGGTCCGAGTCCCGGAGCGCCCCGTCCACCCGGATCATGCCGAGCTTGAAAACGTCGGCCGCGCTGCCCTGGATCGGCGCGTTGAGCGCCATCCGCCGCCCCATGTCCCGGACCCGAGGGTTGGCCGCCTGCAGCTCGGGGATGTAGCGGCGGCGGCCGAGCAGCGTCTCGGTGAACCCCTCGGCGGCAGCGCGCGCGACCTGGCGGTCGAGGTAGTCGCGGATCTGCGGGAAGCTCTCGAAATAGGCGTCGATGAACTCCTGCGCCTCGTCCGGCGTTATCTCCAGGCGCGAGGCCAGTCCCCAGGCGTTCATCCCGTACGCGAGCCCGTAGTTGATCGCCTTGGCGCGGCTGCGCGTCGCGGGATCCACCTGGTCCTCCGGGAGCCCGAACACCCGCGCCGACGTCGCCGTGTGGATGTCGGCCCCGGACTCGAACGCGGCCTTCAGGCCCTCGTCCCCCGAAAGGTGGGCCAGGATCCGAAGCTCGATCTGCGAGTAGTCGGCGACGAGCAGGAGTTGGCTCTTCGCGCCCGGCACGAACGCGCGCCGGATCTGCCGTCCGAGCTCGCCCCGGACGGGGATGTTCTGCAGGTTCGGGTTGGTCGAGGACAGCCGGCCGGTCGCCGCGCCCGTCTGGTTGAACGTCGTATGGACCCGCCCGTCGCGGGAGTCGACCTGCTTGGGCAGGGCCTCGAGATAGGTGGAGTTCAGCTTGTCGAGTTCGCGCCAGGAAAGGATCTCGTCCACGATCGGGTGGACGTCACGGAGCTTCTCCAACACGCTGGCGTCGGTCGACAGCTGGCCCTTCGGCGTCTTCTTGCCGGGCGACAGCTGCAGCTTCTCGTACAGGATCGCCCGCAGCTGCGGCGGCGAGTTCAGGTTGAACTCCTCGCCCGCGAGCTGGTAGATCTCCGCCTTCAGCGTCGCCATCTTGTCGCGCACCCCCTCGGCCATGTCGTCGAGGTACTGCACGTCGAGCGCGACGCCGTTGGCCTGCATCCGGGCGAGCACCGACGACAGCGGAAGCTCGACCTCGTCGAGGAGCTGGCGGAGGCCGGCCTTGTCGATGCGCTCGTCGAGGACGGGCGCGAGGACCGCCACGGCGGCGGCCTCGGCGGCCGTTCGCCGCCACGCGTCGCCGAACAGCTGCCCCTCCTCCTCCTCGGCGACCGAACCCGGGACGTCCACGCCCAGGTACTGCTCGGTGAGCAGCCCAAGCTCGAAGCTCGGCGCGGCCGGGTCGAGCAGGTAGGCGGCCAGCATCGTGTCGGTGGCGACGCCGCCGACGGCCAGCCCCTCCGCGACGGCGGCGGCCTCGACGTCCTTGGCGTCGTGCATCCACTTCGAGGTGGCCTCGTCGGCCAGGGCCCTCGCGAACGCGGACAGATCCTTTGCCTCCGCGTACGCGGCCTGCCCGCCGCCCATCGAGACCGCGACGCCCCGGACCTCCCGGTCCTCCAGGTGCAGCCGCACGGCCTTGGGGCCGTCGGCACCGACGAGCCCGGCCGCCTCCTTCGCGTCGACCTCGCGCAGGTCGAGCTCGGCCACCTCGACCGCCGGCTTGGCGCTGCGCCCGACCTCCTCGAGGCGCTCGAACAGGGTCCGGAACTCCAGCGAGGTGAACAGCCGGCGCACGGCGTCGACGTCCCACTCGCCCATCAGGGCGTCATCGGGCGCGATCGGGACGTCCACGTCGGTGTTCAGCTCGGCCAACTCCTTGTTGAGCGCGAGCTGCTCGCCGGCCGCCTCGATCGAGTCCTTGAGCTTGCCCTTGAGCTCGTCGGTTCGCTGCAGGAGCTCCTCCACCGAGCCGAAGTCCTGCACGAGCTTGGACGCGGTCTTCTCTCCCACGCCAGGGACCCCGGGGATGTTGTCGGAGGCGTCGCCCTTGAGCGCGACGTAGTCGAGGTATTTCTCCGGCGGCAGGCCGAATCGCTCGGTGACGGCGTCCACGTCGTAGACCCGGATGTCCGAGATGCCCTTGACGTTGAACATCACGGTGATGCCGGGCCGCACGAGCTGGAAGAAGTCGCGGTCGGCGGTGACGACGACGACGTCGATCCCCTGCTCGAGGGCACGGAGCGCCAGCGTCGCGATCGCGTCGTCGGCCTCATGCCCCTCGATGCCGATCACCGGGATGCGAAGGGTCTCGAGCACCTCGACGATCAGGCCGAGCTGCTGGCGGAACTCGTCGGGGGTCTCGGGCCGGCCGGCCTTGTACTCCGCGTACTTCTCGAGCCGCGCCGTGGGCTTGCCCACGTCGAACGCGACCGCGATCAGGTCGGGACGTTCCTCCGTCAGCAGCTTGATCAGCATCGACGTGAAGCCGTACACCGCGTTCGTCACCTGCCCCGAGGTCGTCGCCAGGCTCGGGGGAAGGGCGAAGAACGCGCGGTACGAGAGGCTGTGGCCGTCGAGGAGGAACAGCCGCTTCGGCGTTTCGGCGGCGTCGGGAGTCACGCGCCGCATCGTACTGCGCGGCCCGGACGCTCCGGGAGGACCGGTGACCCGATGATCCGCATCATTCGGTACCGAACGACCTTGACGTGATTCCGACCGGCTGCATAGGATTCGGCCGAGGCGATCGGCCGAACCGGGAGCGGCCGCGACGACCCGACGGACGGGGAAGAGACATGGGTGCTGCCTTCATCATCACGCTGCGCGAGGGGATCGAGGCGGCGCTCATCGTGTCGATCCTCCTGGCCTACCTGCGGCAGCTCGGCCGTCAGGACCTGTCCAGGCTCGTGTGGTGGGGGACGGCGCCGGCGTTCCTGGTCTCGTTCGGCATCGGGACCGCGATCTTCGTCGCGGGCGCCGAGTTCGAGGGGAGCTCCGAGGAGATCTTCGGCGGTCTGGCCACGCTGATCGCCGTGGGCGTGCTCACCTGGATGATCTTCTGGATGCGCCGCCAGGGCGCGCGTATCAAGGCGGAGCTCGAGCAGCGGGTGAATTTCGCGCTGGTGGCCGGCGGCGGCGCGCTGGCCGCACTCGCGTTCTTCGCCGTCCTCCGCGAGGGCATCGAGACGGCGCTCTTCCTCTTCGCCGCCGCCGAGGGCACCGCCGTGGAGTCGGGCGGCGTAGGGGCTCAGCTCTTCGGCGCCATCATGGGGCTGGCGCTCGCGATCGTGCTGGCCGCGCTGCTGTACCGGGGGGCGATCCGCATGAACCTCCGCAGCTTCTTCCGGCTCACCGGGCTGATTCTCATCGTGGTCGCCGCCGGACTGTTCGCGAACGGTATCCACGAGCTACAGGAGGCCGGCTGGTTCCCGTTCCTCGAGCGAACCGCGTTCGACTTCACGGCGACGCTCCCCGACGACAGCGGGTTCGGCGCGGTGTTGCGCGGTCTCCTCGGCTACAACGCGGACCCGACGACGCTCGAGGTGATCGCGTGGCTCGCGTATCTGGTCATCGTAGGTGCGTTCTACCTTCGGCCCATCACGTCGTTGGCGCCATCGCGTCCCGCGATCGCCGACGGCACGAGCGATCGCTGACACGCGAACCGTTTGTCACTCTTTCTTGGTTCGAAACGCGCGCGCCGCTACCTGCGACATCGCTTCGCAAACCTTGCAGCCCAAAGGTGCGCAGCGCGTTGACAGGTTTCAGGCGCCTCGCTAGATTTCGCTCCGGTCCCGAGCGGCCGCTGGGACCGGAGGCGGGAAGCGCCTCCGACGAGGAGGGGCGGATCGGGGGGCGCGAGTCCCCGGAGGCGTTCCACCGAAGCGGAGAAGGCACCGGTCTCCGGAAGTCCGGGTCGCTTGGGGCCACCTTTTGACGGGTCGAGGAACCGAGTAGACAACGCTCGCGTATGGGGAAGGCGTGAGCGGCTCCAAAGGTTCCTCGGCCCGTCGAACTGTTTCCAACGGTGATTCCCCAGGCCTTCCACACTTCGCGTCACTCCCGCGCGATGACGATCACGCCGCTCATGCCGCGGTCGCGATGGATCTTGCAGAACATCACGTACCGGCCCGGCGCAAGCTTGGAGGCGATGTCGTCGATCTCGAGCTGATCCCCGGGCTGGACGTTCCGCGAGTACCCGAGAGCCGGGATCGTCACGTTGTGCATGTTCCGGCCCTGGTTCTTCACGATGAAGGCGCGCCCCGGGCCGATCGGCAGCGTCGGGTGGGCGTCGTGGAAGTGGTAGTCGATCGCGGTCACGACGTACGGGCGCGGCGGCGTCCCCATCAGCACCGCGACGAGCACCAGGGCGATCATCGCCGCGGCGAGCAGGGCCAGGCGGCCGGCCGACGAGTGCACGTCGCCTAGAGCACCTTCGCGAAGAACTGGCGAAGACGGTCGGTCTGCGGCTTGTGGAACATCTCCCGGGGCTCGCCCTGCTCCCCGATCCGTCCGTCGTCCAGGAAGAGCATCCGGGTGCCCACCTCTCGGGCGAACCCCATCTCGTGCGTGACCACCATCATCGTCATCCCCTCGCCGGCCAGGCGGATCATCACCTCGAGCACCTCCCCTACGAGCTCGGGGTCCAGGGCAGAGGTGACCTCGTCGAACAGCATGACCCTGGGCTTCATCGCCAGGGCCCGGGCGATGGCGACGCGCTGCTGTTGGCCGCCGGAGAGCTGTCCGGGATAGGAGCTCGCCTTGTTGCCCATCCCAACGCGGGCCAGCTGATCCATCGCTCGATCGTGGGCATCGTCGTCGGGGAGCTTCAGGACCTTCTCCAGCGCCACGGTCAAGTTCTGAAGGGCCGTCATGTGCGGGAACAGGTTGTAGGCCTGGAACACGATTCCGATGTGGGTCCGGACCTCATTGAGGTCGGTGCGGACGTCGGTGATGTCCTTGCCCTCGAACCAGACCTTCCCAAGCGTCGGGACCTCGAGCATGTTCGTGCACCGAAGGAGCGTGGATTTGCCACCACCGGAGGGTCCGATGACGACCACCACGTCACGTTGGTGCATCTCGAGGTCCACGCCCTTGAGGACGTGCAGGTTCCCGAACCACTTGTGGATGCCTTCCAGCCGCATCAACGGTTCGGTCGCCGCGGGCGTCACCGGAGCAAGGGTCACCTCCGATTCGGTCACGCCCCGGCCCCCGCGATCCCCACCAGGCCGCTGCGCAGACGCCTCTCAGCCGCGTTGACAAGCCCGATCAGTGGGAGCGTGATGACCAGGTACGCGATCGCCGCGGCGGTGAAGAAGGAGGCGTTGAAGGTCGCCGCCTGTCCCTCGCGCGCGGCCGTCAAGATGTCGTACTGGGACTCCGTTAGCCCAAGAACGAGCACAAGGGCCGTGTCCTTGATCAGGATCACGAACTCGTTCATGAGGGGAGGGATCACGCGGCGCACCGCCTGTGGAACGATCGCGTACCGCATAGCCTGGAAGTAGCTCATCCCAAGGGATCGGGCCGCCTCGATCTGCCCCCTCTCGATCGATTGGATGCCTGCCCTGAAGACCTCGGCCGCGTAGGCGCCTGTGTTCAAAGCGAACACGATAATTGCGATCGCGAACGCCGATATGCGCAGGCCGAATCCGAATAGCAGCATGAAGTACCCGGTGAAGAGCTGCCAGATCAAGGGGGTGCCACGGAAGAAGTTGATGTACATGCGGGCCGGCGCCCGGACGACCCATCGCTTCGAGAGCGTCAGGACGCCGAGAATCAACCCGATCACGATGCCACCCAACTCCCCGGCGAACGCCAGGACAACCGTGTTCCGGATGCCGCGCAGGAACGCGCCGCCGTATCCCTGCAGGTCGGCGAAGTTCAGGAAGTGCTTGGCGAACAGCCCGGGGCTCGCCGAGCGAAACCACAGGATGACGATGGCGAGCAGGACGGCCTGCGATCCCAACACGGCCCCGGTGATCGCGTGGTCCCGCTTGCGCTTGGAGTCCATCCGCCTGTAGGTGAAACCTCCGAGCGCCAGCGCCGCCGCCCCCAGGCCGATCCCCAGGTAGAGCCCGCCCGAGGCGACCGGGTCCTGCAGCGCCTCGATGATGTTGCACACGCCGATCCCACCGTTGTCCTCCGGAGAGATCTCCTGATCGAGGCAGTACTGGGTCATCACGCGATCCGAGAACGCGTAATTGACCTGCGAGAACAGCACGCCGAGCGCGATGACCACGAGCGAGGCGATGCCCAGAGCGAAGATCGTCGCGGGGAGTAGAGCGGTTGGGCCGCGAACGTCGGGTGCGACCTCGGTCTCTAGGGAGGGAGCCTCCGTCACCGCCATGGCTGTGTCACCTCCGTGGAAGGAAGAAGGGGTCCGCGCGGAGCGCGCGGACCCCTCCCCCAACCGTGTGTATCCGGCGTTAGGCCGTCGGCTTGAACTCGTCCGGGATCGAGTCCGGCGGGAAGTACTTGTCGTAGATCTCCTGATAGGTGCCGTCCGCGATCATCTGGGCGAGGGCCACGTTGACCGCATCCCGAAGCTCGGGGTTCGAGGGCGAGAACGCGAAGCCGTAGTGCTCGTCCGTGTCGATGGACTGCACGACCGCGAGCGAGGGAAGGTCCTTGACGATCTCCACCGACGCCGTCTTGTCGTTGATCACGCCGACGACGTTGCCGGCCTCGAGATCGCGGAAGGAGTCCGGGGAGTCCGTGAACGTCTTGAGCTCGACGCCCTGCGGCACCAGGTTATCCTCGGCCCAGATCTTCCCCGTGGTCCCTTTCTGCACGCCCACGACGTCGCCCTCGCCCAGCTGGTCGGTCGAGGTGATATCCGGCGTCTGCTCGGTGTTGACGGTCAACGATTGCAGGGCGTTGTAGTAGGGATCCGAGAAATCGACGACCTGTTCGCGTTCGTCGGTGATCGTCGAAGCCGCCGCGACCATGTCGAACTGGTCCCCGGCGACGGCCGTGAAGATCGTGTCGAAGTCGGCCTTCACCCATTCGACGGTCAGACCGAGCCGCTTGGCGATCTCCTCGCTCATGTCGACGTCGAACCCGGTCTGGTCCCCGTTCTTCACCGATTCGAACGGCGGGTAGTCCAGGCACGACCCGACGGTGAGCACACCGTCCTTGATCGTGGAGAACTCCGGGATCGCGGCCGTCTCGCCCGTCGCCCCGGAGCCGCCGCCCGTGGCCGCCGTCGGTCCCGTGGTTTCCCCCTCGTTGCTCGCGCACGCAGCGACGATCAGCGCGAGCACGGCGACCAGGGCGGCGAGCCAGACCTTCATGTGCTTCACGGCGTCCCCCTTCTCTCGGTATGGATCGGATCGTGCGTGGTGCGATGCGGTCTCCTATCCTCCCCCGAATCACCCGCCTCGCTCAACCTGTTGTCTCGCACCGAACCTCAGACCTCGTGCCAATCGGCCGGCACCCAGCGCCCACCCCGGACCACGTAGAGGCGTAGCAGGGCACGCGGTTCGAGCGGCTCCCCATCGGTCCGCAACCAGTGGGCCCCCTCGAGGCCCTGGACCACGGTCACGTGCTCGAGCGAGCGCGTCACCTGCGACCGCGTGGTCTCGCCGCCGTCGAGCGCCCGCAGGATGACGTGGGCCGCGTCCCAGGCCTCGACGGCATACGCGCCCGGGGCGACGCCGTGCTGGGACTGGTAGTCCTGGATGAAGCGCCGGGCCGCGAGATCGGTCGAGGTCGACACGGTCGAGCAGGCGCACAGCGCGAATGAGCCCTCGGCCTCGGTGCCCGCCCCCGACAGGAAGTCCGGGTCCAGGAGCCGGTCGGCTCCGATGAAGGTCACCCCGGCCGGCCGCAGGGCCCGAGCCGCGGCCGCGCCGGCATCCGGCCCGCCGGCCCAGATCACCGTGGCGCAGTCGGCATCCGATGCGACCTCGGCCGCCGTGGCCGGATCGATCGCCTCTGCGCGGGCCTTCGGCAGCCGCTCGGCCAGCATGTCGAACAGGGGATCCGGCGCGGGATCCTCGGCCAGCACGCACGGGTGGGCCTGCTTCATCCTCGTGGCCAGAGCGTCCGCGACCGTCGAGAGCGGGGCCACCAGCCGGATCCAGGCCTGCCGTCCGTCGGCGGCCCCGAGCCCGGACAGGCTCACGACGGGCAGGTCGGCGTCGAGCGGCGCCGCGATCTCGTTCACGCCCGGCGCAACGATGACGCCCACGTACGCCGGATCGGTCTCGATGACCTGGAGGTCGGCGGGGTCCTGGAGATCGAACTCCTGGAGCTCGACCGGCGTGCGGGTCGGGTCGTTGGAGCTGGCCGTCTCGAACGCCAGCCGCGCGGCCTGCACCGCCGGGAGCGCGTGCTCGTCGGCGTCGGGGACCGACAGGTCCTTCACGAACGCCACCTTCAGGAACTCCGGTCCCGTGGGGTCCTGCGGAGAGGGCGGCGCCGACGTCTCGCACGCGGCGAGCGCCAGGGCGGCGGCAACCATCGCGATCGCTGGTCGAGTAGGCATCACGGGTCCCCGTCGTGCGTCGGTACCTGCATATACGGTGCCCAATACTTACCGGGAGGGGTCCCGCGCCAACAACACGAGGTCGACACGGTCCTGCGGCTGGTGGCAGATGGGCTCAACGACAGTCAGATCTCCCGCGCCACGAGCATCAATCGAAGGACGATCCGGGAGTGGCGCCGGACCGGACCCCCCGGCCAACGCCGCAAGCGATCGCCCGCCTGCCCCAGATGTGACGGGGTGCCGCTCGACGAACCGGATATGTGTATCTGCTCGGGCTGTACCTCGGTGGGGGGTACATCTCCCGCGATTCTCGAACGTACAGGCTGCGCATGGTGCAAGATGCCAGCTACCCGCATCTCATCACCTTGATCGAACGGGCGATCGGCCGCGTGCACGGTGGATCCGGGAGGGTGGGCACCGTCTCGAAGGTAGGATGCGTCGAGATCTACGCGCACTGGCAACACTGGCCGTGCCTCTTTCCCCAACATGGGCGGGGACGGAAGCACCGCCGCACCGTTGCCCTGGAGCCGTGGCAGACCCGCCTCGTGAACTCCTAACCGCGGCAACTGATCCGGGGGGCTCGTCCATTCGGACGGCTGCCGGGTGGTGAATCGTGTCTGGCAAGGAAGGTACGCCTACCCGCGATACTGCTTCACCAACACCTCAGAGGACATCCTGCGCATCTTCAAGGAAGCCTGCGACGCAGCCCAGGTCGACACCGCATGTCGAAGCCCAACACGGTCTCGATCGCCAGGCGGGCAAGTGTCGCGACGCTCGACGCGTTCATCGGCCCCAAGGCCTGAGCTCGATAGACTTCCGTTCGCGCCGGGGTAGCCGAACTGGTATAGGCGATGGTCTCAAACACCATTGCGCGAAAGCGCGTGCGGGTTCGAATCCCGCCCCCGGCACCAGTTCAGACGACGTGACCCTCCGTCACCAGGCCGCCCGAGGCGAAGCGCTCGAGTCCGAGGCTCGAGACGTCGACGGTCCTCGCCTCGCCCTCGACGATCATCTCCGCCAGGAGCTTGCCGACCACGGGGGCGTGCTGGAACCCGTGGCCGCTGAACCCGTTCGCCAGGTAGAAGCCGGCCACGCCCGGCGCCTGCCCGATCACCGGATGGCGGTCCGGGGTCATCTCGTACAGGCCGACCCACGTGTGTTCGACCGCCGCCTCCCCCAGTGGCGGGAACACCCGAACGGCGGTGGGGAGCAGATCCTCGGCGACGAAGGCCTGATCGGGGGCGAGGGAGAACGAGGCGCGCTCGTTCGGGCTGCCCATCCCCATCAGGACGCCCTCGCCCTCGCGGTGGAAGTAGAAGGACGTCTCGGCGTCGATCACCAGCGTTCGGCGCGTCGGCCTCCCCTCGAAGGAGCCGGTGACCAGGACGTGGCGAGGGATCGGCTCGAGCGGGACCTCGACCCCGGCGCTCGCCGCGAGCGCTCCCGCCCACGGCCCCGCGGCGTTGACGACGACCCCGGCGTCGACCGGCCCGCGGTCGGTCTCGACGCCCAGCACCCGTCCCCCGTCGACCCGGACGCTCATGACGTCCACGCCGAGCTCGATCTCGGCGCCGGCCCGACGCGCGAGCGTCGCATAGCCCAGCGTGAGGCCGGAAGGGTCGGCGATCCCGTCCTGGGGGCCGAACGTGGCGCCCACCAGTCCTTCCGGGTCGAGGCCCGGGATCATCGCGACCGCCTCCTCCGGTGTCAGGATCTCGGCTCCCACGCCGAGCGCCCTGTGGAGCTCGTTGGCCGCGAGATAGTCCGGCCACAGCGCCTCCGAACGCACGAGGAACAGGTATCCGTCCTGATGCACGTCCAGCGGCAGCCCGTGCCGCTCGGTGAAGCCCGTGATCATCGGCACGCTCGCCCGTGAGAGACGGACGTTGACCTCGCTCGAGAATTGATGCCGGAACCCGCCCGCGCACGCGCCCGTCGAGCCCGCGGCGAGGCGGTCGGCCCGTTCGAGCAGCAACACGCGGCCCGCGCCGGCGGCCGCGAGGTGGTAGGCGGCGCTCGCGCCCACGACGCCGCCACCGACGATCGCGGCGTCGACGGAGCGGTCCATCAGGGCTGGATGCGGATGACGCGGAGGCTCACCTACAGCTCCCCGAGGTAGGCCTCCCGCATCAAGGGGTTGTCGAGCAGGCTCCGGGCGGTGTCTGCGAGCACCACCTGGCCCGTCTGGATCACATAGCCGCGGTCGGCGATCGACAGTGCCATGTTGGCGTTCTGCTCCACGACGAAGATCGTGCGCCCGAGCGCCCGGATCTGCTTGATGATGTCGAAGACCTGCTCGACCAGGATCGGCGCCAGCCCCATCGAGGGCTCGTCCATGAGGAGCACCTTCGGGTCGGCCATCAGCGCGCGGCCCATCGCGACCATCTGCTGCTCGCCACCCGAGAGCGTCCCCGCCTTCTGCTTGAGGCGCTCGCGGATGCGCGGGAAGGTCTCGAGCACGCGCTCGCGGTCCTCGCGAATCTTGTCCTTGTCCTTGCGCTGGTACGACCCGAGTTCCAGGTTCTCGGACACGGTCATGTTCGCGAACAGGCGACGGTTCTCGGGGACCATCGAGATCCCCTTGGCCACGACCTCGGCGGTCGGCAGGCCGGTCACGATCTCGCCGTCCAACACGACCTCACCCTCGGTGGGCTTCACATACCCGAGGATCGTCTTCAGCGTCGTGGTCTTGCCGCTGGCGTTGCCTCCGAGCAGGCACACCATCTCGCCCGGGTAGATCTCGATGTTCACGTCGCGCAGGACGGCGACGAGTCCGTAATGCGTGCTCACGTTGCGGAGCTCGAGGACGGGCTTGCGATCGCCGTCCTGGCTTCGGGTCGGCTCCGCCGGGGCCGGAAGCGCCTCGGTATCGACGGGCTGCATGCCGTCGTCGGTCTGCCCGGGCTGAGTGAGCGTCCGCGGCCTGATCGTCTCGTCGCTCATCCGACCGCCTTTGTCCCGAGGTAGGCCTCGATCACCTGCGGATCGTTCGCGACCTCCTCGTACGTGCCCTCCGCGATCTTCCGTCCGTAATCGAGCGCGACCACGCGGTCGGACACGCCCTTGACCACGCGCATGTCGTGCTCGATGACCAGGACCGTGAGGCCGAGCACGTCGCGCATCCGGACGATGTGATCGCGCAGCTCCAGCGTCTCGCGCGGGTTCATTCCCGCCGTCGGCTCGTCGAGCAGGATCATCACGGGATCGGTCGCGAGCGCCCTCGCCATCTCCAGGCGGCGGCGATTCGCGTACGACAACGAGAAGGCCGCCTGGTCCTGCCGGTACCCGGCGAGCCGGGATCCGAAGAACTCGAGGCATTCCTTCGCGCGCTCGCGGATCCGCTCCTCCTCGTTCCTCGTGCCCGGCAGCCGAAGCACCGAACCCACGACGCCGGACCTCCCCCGGCAGTGCTGACCGACCATGGCGTTCTCGAGCACGGTCATGTTCGGGAACAGATGCACGGTCTGGAAGGTCCGTGCGATCCCGAGCCTCGTGACGCGGTTGGGCGCGAGCCCGACGATGCTCTGGTCGCGGAACCGGACGTCCCCGTCGTCCGGTGCATACAGGCCCGTCACGACGTTGAACATCGTGCTCTTGCCGGCGCCGTTGGGCCCGATCACGGAGACGATCTCGCCCTCGTCGACGTGCAGGTTCAGGCCCGACAGCGCATAGAGGCCGCCGAAGTGCTTGGCGACCCCCGACAGCTCGAGCAGGCGCACCGGTTCGCTCACTCCAGGTCCTCGCGCTCGGCACCGAGACCCCCGCCCGGGACGACGCCGACCACGGCCTCCTCCTCGCCGGTCACGCGCTTGGCCCAGGCGTCCTGCTCGACCTCCTCCTCCTTCAGCTCGCGGCTCCGCCTGACGTTCGGGATGAGGCCCTGCGGGCGAAGCACCATGATCGCCACGAGGGCTCCGCCGTAGATCAGCTGGCGGTACTCCTCGAACTCTCGCAGGAGACCGGGCAGTCCGATCAGCACCATCGCCCCCACGACGACCCCGGGCAGGCTCCCGAGGCCGCCCAGGACCACGACGGCCAGGGCCGTGATCGAGACGAGGACCTCGAAGCTCGTCGGCGTGAGCGAGCCGAGGGAGACCGCGAACAGCGCCCCGCCGAGCGATCCGATCGCACCGCCCATCGCGAAGGCGAGCAGCTTGAACTTGATCGTGCTCACCCCCATCGCGTCCGCGACCTGCTCGTCCTCGCGCATGGCCGTCCATGCGCGGCCGACCCGGGACGACGCGAGCCGCCACGAGATGAACAACGCGAGGATGACGAACGCGAGCGCCAGGTAATAGAAGTGCTGGGCGTTGTCCTGGGGGTTCAGCCCGAAGATCTCCGCCTTCGATACGCCGCGCATGCCCTGAGGACCGCCCACGAGCGGCTGCGCCCACTTCGAGGCCGTGAT
Source organism: Actinomycetota bacterium (assembly GCA_046731295.1). GTDB lineage: Bacteria > Actinomycetota > UBA4738 > UBA4738 > HRBIN12 > DASSJM01. The sequence continues at coordinate 10,928 of JBKPKU010000178.1, read as the reverse complement.
CACGCTGACGATCTCGCCGAGACCGAGCGTGACGATCGCGAGGTAGTCGCCTCTTAGGCGAAGGACCGGCGCGCCGATCAGCAGGCCGACCCCGGCCGCGAGGAGCGCCACGATCCACACGGCGACGTAGAAGTTCAGATCCGCACCCAGCACCGGGTCCACGGCGCCGGTCGTCGTGTTCAGGAACGCGCCGGTGAGCAGCGCCGTCGTGTAGGCGCCGAAGGCGAAGAACGCCACGTACCCGAGGTCCAGCAGCCCCGCGTACCCGACGACGATGTTGAGGCCGATGCCGAGCAGCACGTAGATCATCACCTGGCCGAGCACCTCGGAGATCACGGTCCCGAGCAACAGGGGCAGGATCGACGCGACCGCGAGGAGGACGACGAGCAGCCCGAGCTTCGCGGCCGGGGCCTCCTGGACCGTCTTGCGGATGCGCTCTCGGGGCGCGTGGGCCCTCGACCACAACACCGAGGCCGCGGCCGCCACGGCGAAGACGACCACCGCGCCGAACCACGAGAGGCCGCCGGTCGCCGGGCTGTAGAGCCAGTCGGCCGTGATGCCGAGCTGGATCAGCATGATCGGGATGATGCGCTGGAGCATCGCCAGGGAAAGGACGGCCACGAGGCCGACCGTGGCCGGCCTACGGACTTCGGCGGGCGCCGTGCGGGCGAACGCACCGACCAGCCCTCCGGCGACGCTCAAGACGAGCAGGTAAAGGAGGCCCGCCGGCACGCCCTTGTCCAGCGTCAGGAAGTCGATCAGCACCGTGGACACCTGGATGAACACCTCTCGGATCCGGTCCACGTCGAACCAATCCGCCAACCAGACGGCCGCGGAGAACGCGACCCCGGTCACGACCCCGGTGGCGGCGCCGACAGCCAGGCCGGGGGACAGCCCCAGCATGCGACGCTCCCCGCCGACGACCCGCGGCTTGGTGACGGCGTAGGCGGCCACGAGGGCCGGAGCGGCCAGCAGGAGCCGGCCGAGCGTGACCTGCTCGCCCACGAGCTCGAGATCGGCGAACCTCGTGTACAGGCCGACGAGCGCGAGGTAAACCGCGCCGGCCGCGCCGAGCAGGCCTGCGAACAGGATCCTCTTGGTGCCGACCTCGCCCATCAGACCTTCTCCGCGTCACCCGAACCGAGCAGGCCGCCCGGTCTGAAGATCAGCACGAGTACCAGGACCAGGAACGTGAACGCGTCCTTCAGCTGAAACGGGGAGGGCACCCCATAGCCGGTCAGAATCAACGCCGGCCCGAGCGACTGCAGCAGGCCGAGCATCACGCCGCCGAGCGCGGCGCCGTAGATGCTGCCGATCCCCCCGAGCACCGCCGCCGTGAACGCGGCGATCCCCGGCCGGAAGCCCATGATGAAGTTCACCGACTGGAAAGTGAGCCCGAACAGGACGGCCGCGACGCCCGCCAGCAGTCCGCCGATCGCGAATGTGGTCACGATCACCCGGTCGACGTGGATCCCCATCAGGCTCGCGATCTCGCTGTCGGCGGCGACGGCCCGCATCGCCTTGCCGGTCGTGGTCCTGGAGATGAACAGGCCGAGCGCCACCATCGCGACGATCACGGTCACCAGGACCAGGACCTGGACGCGGTCCAGCGTGACCCCGAAGATCGTCCATGTGCCCTCGAGCGCGGTCGGGACGGCGAATCCGCGGGTCTGCGACCCGAAGAACCCGCGCGCCGTGTTCGCCAGGAACAGCGAGGCGCCGATCGCCGTGATCAACGGGACGAGCCGCGGCGCGTTACGAAGGGGCCGGTAGGCGATCCGCTCGAGCAGGACGGCGACCAACATCGAGGTCAGCATCGCGACAAGCAGCAGGATGCCGAGCGAGACGACGGGTTGGCGGTCGAGGAACCCGCTGGCCTGATAGGCGTCGGCGAAGAAGAACGCCGCGAAGGCCCCGAACATGAACACCTCGCCGTGGGCGAAGTTGATCATTCGCAGGATCCCGTAGACCAGGGTGTATCCGAGCGCGATCAGGGCGTAGATCGCTCCCTGGGCGAATCCGAGGACGATGAAGTTCTTCCAGGCGTTGGCGCCGTAGGCCTTTTCCGCCGGAAGGGTCAGGGTCTTGTATGCGCCGACAACGACGATCGTCAGGATCACGACGGACAGGACGATCAGGACGATCTTCCGCCACGGGAGTCGTTCAAGGACCCCGAGTTGCGCGCCGCGGAGGCGTTCGTCCGCCGTGGTGGCCATGCCCGCGACCCTAGTGCATCCGCGGGAACGGCGCCGCAGGTGGGCCTAGGGCCCACCTGCGGCGTACAGTGCCGTTCCTACGCGCCTGCCTGAACCTCCTCGAGGGTCTTCGTATCCGTGTAGACCGGATCGCTGGGCTCTGTGCCGCCCTCGACCGGCCAGTTCGGGTACACGAAGACACCGATCGTGACGTCGGTGGCGCAGTCTCCGAGCGGCGTGCAGGTGATGGTGCCGGTCACGCCGTCGTAGTCCGCCGTCGCCTGAACCGCGTCCCGCAATGCCGTCCGGGAGATCGTCAGGTTCCCGCTCCCGTCGTCAACGGCCACCTGCTCGATCGCGTCGAACAGGATGTTAGCCGCGTCGTACGCGTGGGCGTGGAACACCGACGTCGGCGCGGTGCCGAACTGCTCCTTGTACGCGGGGATGAACTCGTTCTTGTAGAAGTCTCCCTCGGCGAACACGGTCAGGTCCGGCGATGAGGCGTAGTAGTAGTCCTTCGGCAGGTCGCCCGCCGTCTCGATGAACGCGCTCTCCAGGCACCCGTCCGAACCGAGCACGACCGTCCCCTCCGGCAGGACGTCGAGGCCCTGGGTCGCGGTCAGCGCGCAGACGGGGTTGAAGTTCGGTCCGTAGACCGCTCCGGGGTTGCCCTGCGCGATGCTGTTCAGCACCGGCCCGAGGTCCGTGTCCGAGCTGTTGACCTGCTCGAACGTCGTGATCGTTCCTCCCTCGCTTTCGAACGTGTCCCGGAACGCCGCGGCCAGGCCGTCGGCGTAGGGGCTCTCGTCGTTGATCGTGGCCGCGGAGTCGATGCCGAGCTCGTTCAACACGAACTCCGCGACGATCGCGCCCTGGATCAGGTCGTTGTGCGCGGTGCGGAAGTAGAAGGGCTGGTGCGCCTCCTCCGAGGTCAGGCCCGGGTTCGTGTTCGAGGGCGAGATGAGAAGGATGCCCTTGTCGCCGAGGATCGTGTCGGCGACGCCCAACGCGGCACTAGAGCACGAGGTGCCGATCACCGCGACGATGTCCGGGTCGGCCGCCAGTGCGGTCGCACCGGCCTGTCCACCTTCGGCCGAACACCCGTCGTCCTCCTGCTGGAGCTCGACGTCGTGACCGAGGAGCTGGCCCGGCGTGGCGTCGAGCGCCCCGTCCAGGTTATCGATCGCGAGCTCGACTCCGTGGTTGCTGTCCGTACCCAGGTTCGCCGTCTCACCGGAGATCGACAGCAGGGACGCGAGTTTGATTGGCGAGCCCGCGGGGATCTCGACGCACCCGAACTGGTCGGCCTCGCAGTCCACGCCCGTCGCGCCGCCCGTGGCGCTCGTCGCCCCACCCCCCTCTTCGTCGTTGCCGCACGCGGCCGCCACGAGCGACAGCGCTCCCAGGAGCGCGAACAATGCAAGCAGCTTGCGGTTCTTCATCCAGCCCCCCTTCGAGGTTGTTGCCTTTCGTATGTCGTGTGAACAGATGGTACGGAACGGTGTTCACCCCCTTTCTCCTTCCGTAGCGGTGTGTACGTACCACATTCCGCAGCCCCCGGGCCACCCGGCCGAGCGCTGTTCCCGCAGGATGTACGCAAGGAAGGAGCGCTCGGGACTGCCCGAGGCGGCGGGCGACGCCGCTACCCGTCGTGGACCGTTGCCGCGAAGGCCTCGGCGAGCCCCAGGGCTCGCGAACGAGCGCCCTTCAGCAGGGGTTGCACGAGCGCGCTCCCCACCACCACCCCGTCCGCGAACGCGCAGGCCTGTGCGGCCTGGGCGGGCTCGGTGATCCCGACGCCGACCAGCAACGGGAGGTCGGTGGCCGGCCGGAGCCTGCGGACCAGCTGCGGCGCGGTCTCTGGCAGACGGTCTCGAGCGCCCGTCACACCGTAGGTCGCCACGCAGTAGACGAATCCCCCCGAGGCATCCGCGATCGCCCGCAGGCGCGCGCCCCGCGTGTCGGGGGCCGCGAGAAACACGGGCGATACCGAGGCGTTCGCGCATGCCGCCACCCACTCGCCGGCCTCGTCCACCGGGAGGTCGGGCACGATGACGCCCGAGACGCCCGCGTCCACGCACGCGCCCAGGAACGAGTCGTGGCCGGCGTGCCACACGGGGTTCGCGTAGGTCATCACGGCCACGGGGACGCCGAGCCCCGCCTCCTTCACCGTCCAGAGCACGCTCGACGGGGTGGCGCCGTCCTCGAGAGCCCGCCTGGAGGCCTCCTGGATCACGGGCCCGTCCATCACGGGATCCGAGAACGGGATCCCGACCTCGATCGCGTCGGCGCCGTTCTCCTCGAGACCCCTAAGCAGGTCGGCGTCCACGCCGGTCAGCCCCCCGGTCACGTACGGCACGAACGAACGCACGCCCTCGTGCCTGCGTCCCCGGAGCGCCTCCTCGAGGTCATGCATGGGGGCCTGACGGCACCGAGCCGAGAGACGCTCGGACGGTCTCGAGGTCCTTGTCCCCGCGGCCGGACAGGTTCACGAGCACGAGCGACCCCTCGGGCAGCGGCCGCCGCACCAGCCACCCGATCGCGTGCGCCGGCTCGAGCGCGGGCAGGATGCCCTCGAGCGTGGCGAGAGCGCCGAAGCCGTCCAGCGCCTCGGCATCGGTGACCGAGACGTACTCCGCGCGACCCGAGTCCTTCAGGTGCGCGTGCTCGGGGCCGACGCCCGGATAGTCCAGCCCTGCCGAGATCGAGTGCGTCGGCGCGACCTGCCCCTGCTCGTCCTGCAGGAGGTAGGAGTAGGAGCCGTGCAGCACGCCGGGCTCCCCCATCGTGAGCGAGCGGCAGTGTTCCCCGAGCCCATCTCCCCGGCCACCCGCCTCGACCCCGACCAGCCGCACGCGCGCGTTCGGCACGAACGCCTCGAAGATCCCGATCGCGTTGCTGCCGCCGCCCACGCACGCGACGACCACGTCGGGATCCTGGCCCTCGCGCTCGCGCATCTGCCGGGTCGCCTCGTCGCCGATCACGCGCTGGAGGTCGCGGACCAGCGTCGGGAACGGATGCGGGCCGGCCACCGACCCGAGCACGTAGTGCGTGTCCACGACCGAGGCCGCCCAGTCGCGGAGCGCCTCGTTGAGCGCGTCCTTCAGCGTCCGGCTGCCCGAGGTCACGGTCACGACCTCGGCCCCGAGGAGCTGCATCCGGGCGAGGTTCGGCGCCTGGCGGACCGTGTCTTCCTCGCCCATGTAGACGACGCACGGCAGGCCGAACAGGGCGCACGCCGTCGCGGTCGCCACGCCGTGCATGCCGGCGCCCGTCTCCGCGATGATCCGGCCCTTCCCGAGCCGCCGGGCGAGTAGCACCTGCCCGAGCGTGTTGTTGATCTTGTGCGCGCCGGTGTGGTTGAGGTCCTCGCGCTTGAGATAGATGCGGTACCCGAGCTCGTCGGACAGGCGCGGCGCGAACGTCATCGCGGACGGCCGCCCGACGAAGTCGCGCAGGAGCGCATCGAGCTCGCCGCGGAACGCCGGCTCGTCGCGGAGGGTCTCCCAGGCCTGGGCCAGCTCGTCGAGCGCGGGGATCAGGATCTCGGGCACGTACCGCCCGCCGTAGGCGCCGAAGCGGCCGCGTTCGTCCGGGAACGTCCCGACGCTCACGCGGGACCTCGCAGCTCGCGAACCATGGCTCCCGGGTCACCCGCCCGCATCAGTGCCTCGCCCACCAGGACGGCGCGGGCACCCGCCTCGAGCGCGCGCTCGACCTGCTCGCGCGACGAGACGCCGCTCTCCAGGACCGCGACGCGATCGCCCGGGATCTCGGACAGCAACTCGAGCGCGCGATCGACGTCGACCTCCAGCGTCTCCAGGTCGCGCCCGTTCACCCCCACCACCGGCGCGTCGGTCGAGAGCGCCTTGTCGAGGTCCTCTCGCGAGTGCGTCTCGAGCAGCGCGTCCATCCCGAGCTGGGCGGCCGCCGACAGGAGCGCCTTGAGCTCGAGCTCGGTCAGCGCCGCCGCGATCAGCAGCACGGCGTCGGCACCCGAGGCGCGGGACTCGATGAGCTGCGCCGGATGCACGAGGAAGTCCTTGCGCAGCACGGGGAGCGCGCAGGCCATCCGCGCGGCCTGGAGGTCGGCGAGCGCGCCCCCGAACCGCGTCGGCTCGGTCAGGACGGAGATCGCGGTGGCACCGCCCGCCTCGTAGCCACGCGCGCGCTCCGCCACGTCCGCGTCGACGATCCCTCCGGCCGAGGGCGACGCGCGTTTGAACTCGGCGATGATCGCCGGTCGGTCGGCCTCCCGCAGCGCGCGTTCGAACCCGCGGGCGGGGGGCCGCCTCACGGCGAGCGCCATCAATCGCCCCTCGTCCGGCGGGTCGCGTTCGATCCGGCGCCGGACGCCCTCCACCAGCTCGGTGAGCGTGCCCATGGGGGCGAAAGTGTACGCACGCCGCGCGGTTCGGCCTCGACCTCAGGGGAGCGCCGCGATTGTTTCGCGCAGGTCGGTCCCCTCGTAGAGAGCTCGCCCGACGATCGCCCCTTCGATCGGGCCTCCGAGCGCCTCGATCGAGCGCAGGTCCTCGACCCCCCGGATCCCGCCGGCGACCAGGACCGGCGCCGCCGAGTGACCCGCGAACGCCCACATGCCGTCCAGGTCGGGGCCGGCGAGGCCGCCCACGCGGCCGACCTCCGTGAACAGGAACCTGCGGACCGGGACGGTCGCGAGCCACACGACCGTGTCCCACATCGGTAGCTCGTCGGCAGTCCCCCTCGGGCGGATGACCGGCCCGTCTCCCTCGATCCCGACGACGAGCGCGTCGCCCAGCCGTTCGACGAGGGCCGCCGCACGAGCTCGGTCGGCGAGCGCGGCCGAACCGAGGACCACGCGCGAGGCGCCCGCGTCCAGGAGCGCGTCGGCCTGATCCGCGTTGCGAATGCCGCCGCTCGCCTGGACGGGGACACCGAGCGCGCTCAGCCCCGCGATCGCGTCCGCGTTCTCGACGCGGCCGGAGCTTGCGAGGTCGACGTCGACCATGTGCAGGCGCCGGGCCCCGGCCTGTGCGAACGCGGTCGCGGCCGCCACAGGGTCGCCGCCGAACGCGTCGATCGGCTCGGGGCCCTTCGGAGTGAGGCGGACGAGGCGTCCCCTCGAGACGTCCAGCCCCGGGATGACCTCGAGGCCCATGGCGGACCTATGCGCTGTGCGCCGGCACGTCCGCGGCCTGCGGGACCACGACGACGTCCCGGCGCCGGGGTTCGACGCGGACGGCGTCGGTCCCGAACAGCACCCTGAGCTCCGAGAGCAGGCCGGCTCCGGGCTCGATGCGGAACGGCCCCACGTCGAGCGGGCGCACGCCGTCGGACGCGTGGAAGCGGACCTGCACGGGCGTGAAGCCCTTGTGCGCGCCTAGGAGCTCCTTGAGCTTCCCGATCACCGCGGGCGTGCAACTCCGCGCGGTCACGTCCACCACCAGGGTCCCGGCGGGCGGGCTCGACCGTCGGGGTCCGCCGAGGTCGGGCTCGGTGATCTCGACCGCTCGCAGCTGGAGCTCCTCGCCGCGGGCCCGCCGGTCAACCCGGCCCTTCACCAGCAGGATCGCGTCGGGCTCGAGCACCTGCTGCAGGCTCTCGTACTGACCGGGGAACACGACGACCGTCACGCCTCCGGCCAGGTCCTCCAGCCGGAACTGCGCGTAGGGCTCGCCCTTCTTCGTGTACCGGCGCGAGACCGAGGCCACGATGCCCGCCACGGTCACGAGGTCGCCGTCGTCCAGTCCCTCGGTCTCGGCGATCTCCATGTCGGCGAGCGCGGCCAGCCGGTCCTTGACCTCGAGCAGCGGGTGATCGGTCACGAACTGGCCGAGCACCTCCTTCTCCAGGCGGAGCAGCGTGCGCTTGTCGAACTCGTCGGCGGTGATCACACCCTCGTCGATCTCGTTCGCGGCCCGCTCCCCGCCCCCGAACAGCGAGAACTGGCCGGCCGCCTCAGCCTTGCGCTCGGCGGCGATCGGGCCCGAGACCTTCTCCTGGTTCTCGACCAGGCCCTGCCGGCGATAGCCGAGCGAGTCGAAGGAGCCCGCGTAGATCAGGCTCTCCAACACCTTCTTGGTCAGTACCGACGGATCGACCTTGCGGCAGAAGTCCGCGTACCCGGCGAACCCTCCCTTCGCGCGGCGAGCCGCGATGATCTGCTGCACCGCGCCCGAGCCGACGTTGCGAACGGCCGACAACCCGTAGCGGATCTTCGGCTCGCCGCTCGAGACCGGCGCGAAGTCCTGCTCGGACTCGTTCACGTCCGGCGGCAGGACCTCGAGCCCCATCAGACGGCACGCGTTCAGGTAGAAGGGCTTGCGGTCCTTGTCGTCGCGGACGCTGGTCAGGATCGCCGACATGTACTCGACCGGGTGGTGCGCCTTCAGGTAGGCGGTCTGGTAGGCGATGTAGCCGTACGCGCACGCGTGCGACGCGTTGAAGCCGTAGTCGGCGAACGGTTCCATCAGGTCGAACAGGTCCGTCCCCAGTCGCTCTGGGTAGCCGTTGTCGCGGCACCCCTGGAGGAACGTCTCGCGATGGACCATCAGCTTGGCGCGGATCTTCTTGCCCATCGCCTGGCGGAGCATGTCGGCCTCCGCCATCGAGTAGCCGGCCATGCGCACCGCGATCTGCATGACCTGCTCCTGGTACACCATGATCCCGTAGGTGCTGGACAGGATGTCCTCCAGGTCCTGGTGCGGGTACGAGACCGGGCGGCGCCCGTGCTTGCGCTCCGCGTACTCCACGTGCATCCCGGCGTTCAGCGGCCCCGGCCGGTACAGCGCCACGAGCGCCATCAGGTCCTCGAAGCGGTCGGGCGCGAGTTGGCGGATCAGCGAGCGCATCCCGCCGCCCTCCAGCTGGAACACGCCGGTGGTGTCGGCCCGCCCGAGCATCTCGTAGACCTTCGCGTCGTCCAGCGGGACATGGTCGATGTCCAGGTCGACGTCCCGGCGGCGCAGATGCGAGAGCGTGTCCTCGATCACCGACAGCGTCCGCAGGCCGAGGAAGTCCATCTTCAGCAGCCCGAGGTCCTCGACGCCGTGCATGTCGAACTGCGTCACGATGCGCCGCGAGTCGTCGCGCGAGTCCTTCGAAAGCTTGAGCGGCAGGTATGTGACGAGCGGGGCATCGCCGATCACGACGCCGGCCGCGTGCACCGAGTCCTCGCGGCGAAGGCCTTCGAGCGCCCTGGCAGTGTCCACGATCTCCTTCGCTTCGGGCTCGCGCGCGTACGCGTCGCGGAGCTCGGCCGACAGCTCGAGCGCCCGGTCGATCGGATACTCGCGCCCGAGCAGCGCGGGCGGGTACATCTTGCACAGGCGATCGCCCACGCTCGCCGGGAAGCCGAGCACGCGCGCCGCGTCCCTGATGCCCTGCTTCCCCTTGATCGTCTGGAACGTGATGATCTGCGCGACGCGATCGCTGCCGTACTTCGAGGCCACGTACCGGATCACCTCGTCGCGGCGGCGCTCGTCGAAGTCCATGTCGATGTCGGGCATCTGGATCCGCCCGGGATTCAGGAAGCGCTCGAAGATCAGGCCGTAGCGCAACGGATCCAGGTCGGTGATCCGCAGCGCATACGAGACCACGGAGCCCGCCGCCGAGCCCCGTCCGGGCCCGACCCGGATGCCGTTGTCCCGCGCGAAGCGGATCAGGTCCCACACGATCAGGAAGTAGCCGGAGAACCCCATCGAGGCGATCACGCCGAGCTCCTGGTCGATGCGTTCGGCGACCTCCGGCGAGACCGTCCCGTAGCGTTCCCGCGCGCCCGCCAGGACGAGCTCGCGCAGGTACGCGTCGCGGTCCTTGCCGTCGGGCGGCTCGAAGCGCGGCACGTGGAACCGCTCGTCGGCCGGTGCGCGACTCCCGTGCACGAGCTCGAGCTCGCACATCTCGGCGATCTCCAGCGTCGCGTCGCACGCCTGTGGGAGCTCCCGGAAGACCTCGCGCATCTCCTCCGCGCCCTTCAGGTAGAACTCGTCCGAGTCGAACCGCAGCCGGTTGGTGTCGGACTGAAGCTTCTGCTGCTGGATGCACAAAAGGACGTCGTGCGGCTTCGCGTCCTCCCGGTGCGTGTAATGCAGATCGTTGGTCGCCACGATCGGCAGGCCGGTCGAGGCCGCGAGCTGGACGAGCCGCGGCATGATCTCCCGTTGTTCGGGCAGGCCGTGGTCCTGGAGCTCCACGTAGAAGTTCCCCGCGCCGAAGACGTCCGCGTAGGCTGCGGCGACCTCGTTGGCCTTGGCCGCCTGGCCGGCCAGCAGAAGCTGCGACACCTCGGAGGCCAGGCACCCGGACAGGCCGATCAGGCCCTCGGCGTGCTCGGCCAGCAGCTCCTTGTCGATCCGCGGCCGGTGGTAGAAGCCCTCCAGGTGCGCGTCCGTGACGAGCTTGAGCAGGTTGCGGTAGCCGGTCTCGTTGCGTGCCAGGATCGTCAGGTGCCGGTACTTCTCCTCGCTCTCGCCCGGCGCACGTTCGAACCGCGAGGTGGGCGCCACGTAGGTCTCTACGCCGATGATCGGCTTCACACCCGCGGCGACCCCCGCCTCATAGAACTGCAGCGCGCCGAACATCGCGCCGTGATCGGTCAGGGCAAGGGCCGGCATCCGCATCTCGACGGCCCGCTCGAACATGGCCTCGATCCGCGCGGCCCCGTCCAGCAGGCTGAACTCAGAGTGCACGTGGAGGTGGACGAAGGCATCCCGGCCGGTCAAAGTCCGACGAGTATAGACCCGGAGCCGG
>JBKPKU010000177.1:0-6919 GCA_046731295.1 Actinomycetota bacterium | reverse complement strand
CATGATCCGGACGCTCCTGAAGAGAGAGGGATGATGCGTCGACCGACACTCGTCGCGGCCGCGGTCGCGATCTCGATCGTGCTCCTGAGCGCAGACGCCTTCGCCGGCGTCGTCGCAACGCCTGTCAGAATCAACCCGAGCCGTCGCGAGTTCGAAGCCTCCGGGAACGCCAACTACTTCGCGTGGACCCAGGATCAGGCCGATGCGTATGCCCAACTCAACGTGTGGGTCCTGCCGACGGGCGGGAAGAAATACGAAGTGAGGGCGGGAGGAGGACAGGCGGTCTCCGGTCAGATGGATCACACGGGGTCGCTCCTACCGTACGAGCACTGCGTCCACGACGCATGCGACCTCGCGTTGTTCGACATGTCGACGAAGAGGGAACAGCCGCTCCCCGCCGGCATCAACACGAGCACGAAGCGCGAGATCTTCCCCGCTCTCTACGGCGATCAGATGACGTTCCTCCGCGAGGGAGGCCATGCGAACACGCTCTACCTCGTCACCGACCTCTCAACGGGCGCGAAATTCGCGCTCAGGAGCCTCAATCCAAGGAGAGCGGCCTTCTCGAGCGAGCCCCGGCTCACTGGTAACTGGGTCACCTACGGGGTCTGCAACCGCACGGGGTGTCACGCGTTCCGCTACGACATCGCAGGAAACTCGACGACGAAGATCCCGAACCCGCTCGGGAAGCGCTATATCGCCCCCTCACCGGACATCGCCGGGAACGTCTATCTCGAGGGGTGCAGGTCTCGCTGCGGGACGCACGCCAGCCTTATGAAATGGAGCGGCTCGGGCGACCCTACAACGTTCTACCATTTCGCGTCCGGCACAGACGCGGCCCAGACCTCCGTCTACGACGATGGAAGCGGCAACGTCTTGTTGTACGTGGACTTCCGCATGTATTCGACTGGCAACTTCGACGTCTACAGCTTCACGAACCCCTAGACGGCCGCTGCGTTAGCTCGGAGTGCCTAGGCCGTCTCCTGCTTCACTTCGTTCACGTACTCGCGAGTGTGCTGCTCCCAGAGCCGGATCGACTCCCCCGTGAGGCGGGCGTACACCTGCCTGAACCCCTCCGGGAGCGGCGCAATGTATCGCCCCGTCTTGAACATCACATGGAAGTCCCTCGGATACGTCGCATACACCCACTCGGCGAAGGGCGCCCTCATCTGAGACGAGAACTGATCGAGGCTCGCGTTCGCCGCTGCCTTGACGATCTCGCCGTCGCGAACCGTGAACACAAACGTGCTGCCGGTGAACGGACCTCGTCCGAGCACGTCCGACGCGATCACGTTGAACTCGAACCCGCAGACAACACTCGTTCCGGACCCGAACGGTACGGCCTGACACGACGTAATCGTCAGCTGGAGGCGCTGAGCTTCGAGCAAGGCGAGCTCCAGGGACATGCCCCTCTCGTTCGCCGGGGCCGGTGGCTCGATCAGTCCCCGAAGGTCGGCGTCGTCGGCCACATAGGTCATCGCCGCCTCCGGGTCGAACGCTCCGAACGCCGCGAGGAACCCGCGGACAACGTCCTCCGCCTCGGTCTGGTTCACCGTCGATGGCTCGTTGCCCGGCCTGAGCGCGCGGTCGGACGACGCGCCGCTCGTCACGATCCAGATGGCCGCGAGGAAGACGGCGATCCCGACGACCCCCGCCGCGATGCGCTGGTTCCGGCGCTTGCGGTCGCGGCGGCGCAGCATCCGCTCGAAACCATCAGGGGGTGGAGTCGCGCCCCCGACGCCTCGTTCCAGAATCGTTCGAACGTCACTCATCAGGCTCTCCTAACAACTCGCGGAGCGACGCTCGGCCACGGTGAAGCCGTCCCCTCACGGAGGATGCGTCAATCCCAAGGACTCGACCAGCCTCCTCTGACCCCAGACCGAGCCACTCGGTGAGGATGAGTGCTTCCTGTTGGCCGCGCGGAAGCTGCGAGAGCGCCCGTTGAACGTCATGACTCGTTGCCACCGTCCCGCTGAGATCGTCGGCCGGTACCGCGGCGAAGACCCCCCGAGCCCGGACGACGAGTGCGCGGAGGCGGCTTCGGTGCAGGTTAAATGCCGTCCGGTACACGTAGCCGGTAGGCGAGTCCATGGAAACGACCCGATCCCACCGTTCGTAGGCTCGCAGGAAGGCCTCCTGGGCAAGGTCGTCGGCCTCCTGCAGGTCGCCTGTCAGCAAGTAGAGCGCCTGGAAGAGCCGCTCGTGCTCGGCGAGGAAGAACTCCTCGAACGCAGAGGCGACGCCAGCCTCCGGCACGGCGCTCAGGCTCGTCGGCTCGATCATTACGTTCATGAACGCTTGAGGACGGCTGCGCGTTTGGTTCTTCTTACTGGAATGTCCAGCCGCGCGTCTAGACCGCCGGCTCGCCTTGCGGCATTGGCTATTTTCCGCTCTATCTCCCGCAGCATCCCGACGAGTACCGCCCGGAGCGTCTTGTCCTCCTCGCAGTCGATCGCCGCTCACCGCAGGATGGAGCGTCCGCGCCGGTCTCGACCGGAAGTACTCATTCGGCTGCTGGCGTACGCTCCGAGTGAGCGAGGGAGAAGAACAATGCTCACCGGTGACCGCGTCGTGCTTCGCCCGATCGAGAAGGCCGACCTGCCCCGCCTTTGGGAACTCGTCGGGGGACTTCGAGGTCTCGGTGCTTTCCTCGCCCGGCCCGATCGGCCCCCTTTCCCTGGCCGAGTTCGAGGCGCGATACGAGAGGAAGGAGCCCGAGAAGAAGAACGAGTTCTACTTCGCGATCGAAGTGGATGGTGACCTAATCGGGGAGGCCGGACTCCACGACATCGTGCACTTCGACCGCCATTGCGAGCTCGGGATCGGGATCGGTCGGGACTTCTGGGGCAAGGGCTTCGGACAGGATGCCGTCAGGACGCTGGTCGACTACGCGTTCGAGCATCTGAACATGAACCGGGTGTAGCTGTACGTCCTCGCGGATGATGCTCGCGCCGTTGGTGCGTACCGCAAGGCGGGCTTCGTAGAGGAAGGAAGGCTGCGACAGAAGACGTGGGTTCGTGGCGAGTATCACGACGAGCTCGTGATGTCGGTCCTGCGGGTGGACTGGAAGCCGCGCGCCTGACGAACGGCATGTCGAGCCTCCATCACCGCTCTGCCTTGCTCAGCATCCCGATGAGCACGGCTCGCAGGGTCCGGTCCTCCTCGCAGTCGATCAGCAGCTCGGCGAAGGCGCGGCTCTGCGGGTCTGCAGCGCCTAGGACGCGATCCGTTGAACCTTCTCAAGTCGAAGGGTGAGCTTCTTACCTCTCCCCGTGAAAGTCCCGATGAGTTCATCCTTTGCCGTTTGTCCGCCCTCCACCCCCGTCACCATGGTCCTGGCAGTGCCCACCTTGGCGCCCGACGGGTTTTCGATCGTCGCCTCTATGTCGTAGTCGGACCGGCCACCGGATGAGTTCACGATGGTGACCTCGCACCTGAGGAGTCCGAAGTCCGTGTTGCAAGCGCCCACAGAAACGTCCCCTAAGGCATCTTGGGTTTCCAGCCCGGAATCGATGCCACCACTGTCCTTGATTGGCATGTCTGTGGTCTTAGGTGATTCGGTGCTCTTCGACATTCCCACCAGGAGCGTCAGCCCCAAAAAGGTGGCAACAGTGGCGATCATCCCGTTTCGCGCCGCATGGCTCGTCTTCGCGAGTGCCGGTTTCTCTTGCCGGAACGGAGGAGGTGGGGGCGTGGCCACGTCTGGGCCCGGCGGCTCCGGCAAGTTCATCGCCGGAGTCAAATACCCACAATCCGCCGATGTGAATACGAGGCCCGGCAGCTCCCAGCGGCTCCGACCTATATCGCGCGTAGATAGGCATAAGAGGCCCCGGCGAGGTTTCGATGTGGACCGAACCAGGGCCCAGCGATCGCTACTGCTGCGGCTGCTCTGGCTCCTGCGGTGGCTCGGGCTGCGGCGGTTCGGGCTGCGGCGGCTCCTCGTCCCCGCCTCCCCGGCCAACCGGAGACGGCGGTAGAACGGCTCAGAGACATCACCCTTGCAGTCCTCACGTCGTTACGATTGGACTCAGAGGGGAGCGATCGTTGCGCGTATTCAGACTCGCGTGGCTGGGAGTCCGGACAGCCAAGTACGAGAGCATGGTGGGGTTCCTACGGGACGTGATGGGGATGAAGCTCCAGTTCGCCGAGGGATCGACGGCCGAGCTCGCGCTGCCCAACGACGACCGCGTACAGGTCTTCGGACCGGGCCACCGCTACTACGACTACTTCGGTCAGCATGCAGATGGGCCGGTCGCCCTTTTCGAGATTGACGACGTGCATCGAGCCAAGGTCGAGTTTACGGCTGCAGGTATCCCGCTCGTCGGCTCGATCGAGTCCGACGAGGCGTGGGACTGGCTGCATTTCAGAGCCCCTGACGGCAATCTCTACGCCGTCGCAAGCCGTCGGGCACCACCCTAGCACGGGTTCGGATCATTTACTCCACACCCAATCGAACCGCGGCCAAGGCTCGACGTACACCGCGACCCTACCGCCAGGGCTTCTCGCGCCGCCAGACCTTGGCCCAGGCCACGACCTCACGCCGACCCGCACGACTGGCGTGATGGCTTATAGCTCCATCTCTCGCAACATGCCGACGAGCACCGCCCGGAGCGTCCGGTCCTCTTCGCAGTCGATCAGCAGCTCGGCGAAGGTTCGGCTCTGCGGGTAGCTCCAGAACTCGCCGATCCGCTCGGCACCCTCGAGTCGGGCAGCATGAGGACGTGGAGCAGTTCGGCGCGTGGAGCAGGCGACAGCGTCCAGACGCTGGCGGAGCCGGCGGTCAACTTCGTGGGGCCGCATCAGGGTCGAAAGGTCGCCGTGCCGTTCGTGTGCTCCCGCTCGTCGAGCGGCGACCAGGATCGTTCCGATGACCGCCACTCCGATGCTTACGGCTTGGAGCCAGAAGCCGCCCACCAGCGAGAGCCCTTCGGGCAGAATCTCCTCGCGGACGGTGGTGGTCTGAAGCAGAGAGCCAATCCAGGTGAGTGACCACGCTGCGACGGCGCCCGCGAGGAAGGCGCGCCCCGATGGGCGCTCGCTTCGCGTAAGACCAACGATCGCGACGACCACGACAGTGGCAACCCCACCGAACAGGAAGAGGATCGTGCCCAACTCCAAGCCACCCTCCTGCGGCACTGACAGCGAAAACTGGTCGTAGAGCGAAACGACCCCTCTCCGAACCCGTAGTAGGGAAGGAAGCAGCTCGCCACGAACAGCGCCGCTCCGAGAAGGAACGATCCCGTAGCCCAAAGTGGCGCCACGTGCACGGGTCGTTTGCCTTCCGTCGCCATCACCTGATGATGTCGGCTATCTCGGCGAACGTTTGTAGGGACGCGGCTCGCGGGAGCCGGCCCGAGCGCGTCCAGGCGCTCGCGGAGCCTCCGTTCAAGCTGATCCGGCCGCATAGCTCGGAACCTACGCCGGAGTGGCGACGCGCAGGCAGGCCGTCGCCGTAGGATTCATGACATGGCGGGAACGGACGCAGACCGTCGTCAACTGGCCGAGGAGGGGCTACGCGAGGCGCACTCTCGCCTGAACGCGCGCCTGAGCGGACAGGAGTCCGGCGATCCACTGATCAGCCTCGGCGAATTCCTAAGTTGGTTGTTTGCCCTTAGAGACCACCACAGGGGTAAGCACAAGCTCATCTCGCAGAAGAAGGCTTGGAGCGCGTCGGTAGACGAACAGACCTTTTACGCGCTGGTCTTCGCCCGCAATCAGATTCAGCACGATCTCGAAAGGACGGGCGAGCTTGTCGAGACGCTGATTCCAGCAGGGCCAATACAAGCCGTCCACAGTCAGTCAAGAGTAGTGGGGATGGTGCCCGCACCGCGGAGGGGTGGATACACCTCTGCGGCGCCTTCGTCCTCAGAGACGAGACCCATCGGCTTCCCGGGGAACGCGCCAGCGGGGGCGGGCCAGGGAGGTCGCTAGGCGAACGCCGCATCAGATCACTGCGCGGTGTGGGTCGATCTCGACATCTGAGCGGTTCCGGGAAACGATGAACGTGTCTTCCAGGACGCGGAGGTGTCAGAGGGTCGGTTCGAATCCTCTACCGGCCGCGGCCTGGAGATGACTGCGTCGCGATCGCCCGGTAGCACGCTCACGCGCCCGCGCGCCGCTCGGCCTCGTCCTTCAGGAGGCGCAGGACGCTGCGGATCCCGCGGTCGAGCGTTCTGCGACTGTAGCCCCTCAGGAGGGTTGGCACGAGACCCTCCCAGGACTCCTCGGACCTCGCGAGCGTGCCGCCGTCGGTTGGATCGAAGCGGAAGATGTGGATCGCCCGGATCCCCATCATCCGGCCGGACCAGCTGAGCTCGTGCGGAGGGTCCACTACCCTGAGCGTCGAGTTGATCGAGGCGCCCCCGGCCCTCCACCGGAAGACCGAGCCGACGGCCAGCGGACCCTCCAGCCGTGACGTCTTCACGTCCGGGTTCCAGGACGGCCACGCCCCGATATCCGAGATGACGTCCCAGACGACCTCGCGCGAGGCGGCGATGTGGAGCTCGCCTCTCGCGACGGCCGGCGCGCTCCTGTTGATCTCCACCACATCACCCTAGTGGGAACCCATTGGCCGACGGCCGATTCGACCGACTTGCTGGGTGCAGTTCCGGGGCTCATTTCCCCCGATCGGGTGGACGAGGGCTGGGTTGGGTTCGTGAATCTCTTTGGCGTCTAGCTCATCGCGGAGCGATTGAACTTACCTCAAGGGTCGAGCTGTCCGACTCCCAGTGGGGAGTCGGGTTCCACTTCGATAATCCGCCGAGCTCAGGAGGTCTTGGGGAGGTCGTCCGCGCGCCTCCCAGTCAATGCCATCACGATGAGCGCCAAGAAAGGCAGCAATGCGATCACCATCAGCGTCATCGTCACTCACCAATCATGTGCTGGCCTGCCTGCCTGTCAAAGAGGTTCGGCCAGCAGC
>JBKPKU010000176.1:0-1545 GCA_046731295.1 Actinomycetota bacterium | reverse complement strand
CAACTCGTACGCGTACTCGACGCCGAACCCGCTCGAGTTCGCGGTCCCGACGATCGCCGAGCGCGCGGGCGCGTACGGCATGCCGGGCGTTCGGGTGGACGCGCAGGACGTGCTGGACGTCTACCGCCTCGCGCACGACGCCGTCGAGCGCGCGCGCGAGGGCGGCGGCCCGACGCTGATCGAGAGCGTCTCGTTGCGCTGGCGCGGTCACGCCGGCCACGACCCGGCCAAGTACGTGCCCAAGGAGCTCCTGGACGAGTACATGAACAAGAAGGACCCGGTCCGCCGGTTCGATGAGCTGCTCCGTTCGCGTGGCGTCGTCAACGAGCAGGGCTCGGCCGACCTGGACGAGCGCGTCCGGGCCGCGTTCGAGGCGGGCTACGAGTACGCGCTGTCCTCGCCGTTCCCCGAGCCCGAGGACGTGACCAAGGGGCTGTACACCGACGACGGCTACTGGGCGAGCGAGCCCGGCCGGGGCGGGGGGACGCAGACCTGATGGCGACCACCACCGTCGAATCCGGGGCCGCCGGCCACGGCGCCGAACCACGGGGCAAGCGCACCGAGAAGGGCGAGGCCACCTACCTCATCGCGATCGCCGAGGCGCTGTGGGAGGAGATGGAGCGCGACGAGCGTGTGTTCCTGCTCGGCGAGGACATCGGGATCTACGGCGGCGCGTTCAAGGTGACCGAGGGTTTCATCGAACGGTTCGGACCGCAGCGGGTGATGGACACGCCGATCGTCGAGGAGACGATCGTGGGGATGGCGCTGGGCGCGGCGATGGAGGGCTTCCGCCCGGTGGCCGAGTTCCAGTACGCGGACTTCATGTCCAGCGGGTACGACGAGATGACGACCGCCCTGGCCCGCTACCACTACCGCAGCGGCGTGCCGGTGCCGGTCGTGCTGCGGGGGCCGTCGGGCGGCGGCGTCCGCGCGTCGAGCTTCCACTCGACGAACCCGGAGCCGTGGATCTCGCACGCGCCCGGCCTGAAGGTCATCTGCCCGGCCTTCCCCTCGGACGCCAAGGGGCTGCTGAAGTCCGCGATCCGCGACGACAACCCGTGCGTCTTCATGGAGCACAAGTGGATCTACCGCCGCATCAAGGAGGTCGTGTCCGACGACCCCGAGCACCTGGTGCCGATCGGCAAGGCCGACGTCAAGCGCGAGGGTTCGGACGTGTCGATCATCACGCACGGCATGCTGGTGCACTGGGCCCTCGAGGCGGCCGAGACGCTCGCGAGCGAGGGCATCGACGTCGAGGTGCTCGACCTGAGGACGGTGCAGCCGCTCGACAAGGAGGCGATCCTCGCGACGGCCACCAAGACCAGCCGCGTGATCTCACTCTACGAGAGCCAGCGGTACCTGGGGATCGGGGCCGAGGTCGCGTCGATCGTCGCCGAGGAGGCGTTCGATTCGCTCGACGCGCCGGTCATGCGCCTGTCGCCGCCACACGTGCCCGTCCCGTTCTCCCCGCCGCTGGAGGACGCGTACCTGCCGCAGGTGGCCGAGATCGAGGACGCCGTTCGCAAGCTGTCCGCTTGGTAGAGC
>JBKPKU010000175.1:0-6729 GCA_046731295.1 Actinomycetota bacterium | reverse complement strand
GGCGCTGCCTGAGCGGGAGCCGCGGCGGCTGGAGCTGGAGACGGGGCGGCTGCCGCCGGCGCCGGCGGCCCGGCCCCACCGGCGGCAGCTGGTTCCGGGGCGGCCACGGGGGCTGCCGCAGCGAGGGGGGCCGATCCGCCGGAGGAGGCAGCGGCCGCCCCTACTTCCTGTTGCTCGGGCTCGACGCCTAGCTCCTGCTCCGGCGGGGGAAGGACCGTGTAGGTCCACTCCTCGAGCTTCTCCTTCTCGTGCGTGAGCTCGACGACGTCGTACTCGGAGTACTCGAACTCGGGGCTCCAGAACAACGCGTCGAACGGGCACACCTCGACGCAGATCCCGCAGTACATGCAGAGCGCGTAGTCGATCGCGAACCGGTCCAGCACCTTCATCGAGCGGCCCTTGCCGCCGGACGCCGGCTCGTGCGTCTCCTTGTGGGCGTCGATGTAGATGCACCAGTCGGGACACTCGCGCGAGCACTTGTAGCAGACCGTGCAGTTGGCCTCCTTGAGAGCGATCACCCCCCGCGTGCGCGGCGGCAGGTCCGGCTTCTCCTGGGGGTACTGCTGCGTGATCGAGGGTCGGAGCGCGTGCTTCAGCGTGACCGCGAGGCCCTTGACCAGGCCGAGGCCCGTGGTCCTGGGTTCGTCCTCGGGTTCCCGCACGTGTCGCTCGTCGACCGCCATGCCTAGATCGCGACCTTCAGGACGCCGACCACGACGATCTGCAGCAGCGCCAGCGGGATCAGCGCCAGCCACGAGGCCCGCTGCAGCTGGTCCTCGCGCAGGCGCGGGTACGTCGCCCGAAGCCAGATGATGACGAAGGACAGCGCGAAGATCTTGCCCAGCATCCACAGCGGCTCGGGGATGAACTCGAGGTACGGCAGGGCGAGGTAGCCGCCCAGGTACAGGACGCTCGCGACCGCCGAGAGCGCGACGATGCCCCCGTACTCGGCCAGCAGGAAGAACGCGAACTTCAGGCCCGTGTACTCGGTGTACGCGCCGAAGATGATCTCGGAGTCGGCGACCGGCATGTCGAACGGCGGGCGCGTGAGCTCGGCCAGCGAGGCGAAGACGAAGATGAAGAAGCCGATCGGCTGCGAGATCACGAACCAGTAGTTCTGCTGCGCCTCGACGATCCCGAGCATCGACAGCGTCCCGGCCTGCATCACGACCGCGGCGGCGCCGAGCACCAGCGGCAGCTCGTAGGCGATCAGTTGCGCCGCCGCCCGCAGCGCGCCGATCAGCGAGAACTTGTTCGCCGAGGCCCACCCGGCCATCAACACGCCGATCACGGTGACCGACGTGATCGCCATGACGAAGAAGATGCCGACGTCGAGATTGAGGATGAAGATCTGGTCGGAGAACGGGATCACCACGAACAGCACGATGTACGGGATCAGCGCGACCGCTGGCGCGAGCGAGAAGACCCACCGGTCGGCGGCCTCCGGGATCACGTCCTCCTTCTGCACGAACTTCACGCCGTCGGCCATGAGCTGGGCCCAGCCGTGGAACCGCCCGGCGTACATCGGCCCGAGCCGCGCCTGCATGTGGGCCAGCACCTTGTGCTCGGCGTAGCCCACCCCGAGCGGCGCGACCAGGAAGAAGACCAGGACGATGGCGGCCTTCGTGACCAGCACCAGCCAGTACTCGGAGAACCACTGGTTCACGAAGCTCTCGCCGGCCTGTGCGATCACTCCTCTTCTTCCTCCTCCCCCTCTGCGGCGCCCGGCCAGGGCTTGGCCTCCCGCGACATGAGCGGGAAGTCCTTGCGAAGCGGGTGGCCCTCGAAGGGCTCGGGGAGGAGGAGCTTGACCGGCAACGGGTGGCCCTCGAACGCGACTCCGAACATCTCGGAGGTCTCGCGCTCGTGCCAGTTGGCCGTGGGGTACAGGTCCGAGATCGTGGGCAGCGTCGCCGCGTCCTGCGGAAGGCGCACCTTCAGGCGCACCGAGTGGTCGTGCGTGGTCGAGAACAGGTGCGTGACGACCTCCATGCCGTCGTCGCCGAAGTCCACCGCGCCCGTGAAGTCGCAGTAGTCGCACGCGAACTCGGGCTCGTTGCGCAGGAACGTGACGAGATCCTTGTAGCGCTCGGGCGTGACGGCCACGACCGCGTGCCCGAACTGGTCCTCGAAGGAGAGCACGTCGTCGCCGAACTGCGCTCGCAGGCGCGACTCGACCTCAGGCGGTGGAAGCGGGCGCGGTGAGCTTGCCACTCCACTTCTCCCTGATGTCTTCGGCGGCGATCTTCTCCTGAAGCCGGACGATCCCCTGCAGCAACGCCTCGGGCCTTGGCGGGCAGCCCGGCACGTACACGTCCACGGGCAGCACCTGGTCGATGCCCTTTGTGACCGAGTACGAGTCCCAGTACGGGCCACCGACGTTGGCGCAGGATCCCATCGAGATCACGTACTTGGGGTCGGGCATCTGGTCGTACAGGCGCTTGATGACGGGCGTCATCTTGTCGGTCGGGGTGCCCGCGATCACGATCAGGTCGGCCTGCCGCGGTCCGTGGGCGAACGGGATCACGCCGAACCGGATGAAGTCGTGCTTGGAGGTCGAGGCGGCGATGAACTCGATCGAGCAGCACGCCAGGCCGAAGTTGAACACCCACAGCGAGTACCTGCGGCCCCAGTTGAGCAGGAACTTGACCGGCTGGATCCGCGCGAGCGGCGTCTTCTCGGTGATCAGGCCCACCGCAGCACCCCCTTGCGCCATGCATACAGGAGTCCCACGAGCAGGATCCCGATGAAGATCGCCATCTCGACGACCGCCTGGTAGCCCAGGCTCTCGAAGATGCGGGCCCACGGGAACAGGAACACGGACTCCACGTCGAAGATCACGAACAGGAACCCGTAGACGTAGTACCGGACCTGCGACTGCGACCAGCCCTCGCCGACGGGATCGATCCCGCACTCGTAGGTCAGGAGCTTGTCGCCGATCGGGCGCCGGGGTGCGATGAGCCGCGCGGCTCCGAACGCCACCGCCACGAGCGCCGCGCCGGCGATCAGGACCGCGAGGACGACCCCGTACGACTGGTAGTAGGTCTCCACGCTTGTGAAAGTTTTCCCGAGCAGCGCGGATTCTAGCAAGGGTCCCCGTGCCTCCGGTCAGCCTTCCCGGCCCGGGACGCCGCCCGGGCCGCGGGCGTCGCAGCGGGCGGCCAGGAACTCGGCGAGCTGACCCAGCGCCGTGCGGGCCGGGCCCTCCGGCAGGCGTTCGAGCAGGGCGTGGGCGCGGTCGACCTCCGCCACCACGGCTGCCCGGGCGTGGGCGAGATCGCCGGGCGCCTGCACGATCTCGAGGGCCACGTCCAGGCGGTCGCCGTCGAGCGGGCCGTCCTCCAGCGCCGCGCGCAGCTCCGGGCCCTCGGGGCCGGCCAGCGCGTGGAGCACCGGGAGCGTGTACACGCCCTCGCGCATGTCCTGGCCGGGCTCCTTGCCGAGGGTGTCCGAGCTGGCCGTGAGGTCCATGATGTCGTCGGACAGTTGGAAGGCCAGGCCGAGCGCCTCCCCATACTCCTCGAGCACGTCCATGGCCTCGGCGGGGGCGTCCGAGAGCATCCCGCCGAGCCGGCACGAGGTCGCGATCAGCGCGCCGGTCTTGCACCGGATCACGTCCAGGTACTGGTCCTCGGTCTGCTCGAGCCGGCCGGCGGCCTCCACCTCCCGGATCTGGCCATCGCAGAGCGTGGCGATCGTGCGCGCGAGCAGCGCGCAGATGTCGGTGCCGAGGTCGGTCGAGATCTCGGAGGCCTTCGCGAACAGGTAGTCGCCGGTCAGGATCGCCACCGTGTTGCTCCAGCGCGCATTGGCCGAGGGGACCGCGTGCCGGGCGTCGGCCTCGTCGATCACGTCGTCGTGGTAGAGGGTGGCCTGGTGCACGAGCTCGATCGAGACCGAGCCGGGGACCAGGCGCGGGTCCGTCGGGTCGCCGAAGTAGCCCGAGAGCAGCACGAGCATCGGCCGGAACCGCTTGCCGCCGGCCGCGAGCAGGTACTGCGCGGTCTCGGCCAGCATGTCCGAGTCGGCGCGCACGGCCTTCTCCAGGGCGGCCTCGACCTCGTCGAGGCGGGCCCGGACCTCGCGTTCGAGCGTGGGATCGGGGGCCTCGAGTCCCGGGATCATGCGCCGACTCATCGTCCCGACCCTACCGTCATCGTGAGACCGCCGCCCCTCACCATCGCAGCACCGCCGCCTCCTCCAGGACGCCCACGATCAGCCCCGGGAACACGCCGAGCACCAATATCGCGATCGCCGGGACGGCCAGCACCGCCCTGGGCAGCCACGACTCGTCCGGCTCGGTGCCCTCCTGGGGCTCGCGCATGAACATGAGCACGATCACGCGCAGGTAGAAGAACGCCGCGACCACGCTGGCCAGCACGCCGATCAGGACCAGCGGCCAGTAGCCCGCCTCGGTGGCCGCGCGGAACACCGCCACCTTGGCCACGAAGCCCGCCGTGGGCGGGATGCCCGCCAGCGAGAGCAGGAACCACGACAGCAGGCCGGCGGCTACCGGGCTGCGGCGCGCGAGGCCCGCGTAGGACGAGAGCGTGGTGTTCCGCTCCCCCCGCGCGGAGACCACCATGACGACGCCGAACGCGCCGATCACCGTGGCCGCGTACGCCACCAGGTAGAACAGGGCCGCGCTGATCCCGGTCTCGCCGGCCGCCGTCAGGCCCATCAGGACGAACCCCGCGTGGCTGATGCTCGAGTACGCGAGCATGCGCTTGATGTCGGTCTGGGCGATCGCAAGGATCGCGCCCGCCACGATCGACAGCGCCGACAGCACCCAGATGACCGGCTGCCAGTCCCACGCCACGGGCTGGAACGCGATGTTGAACACGCGCATGAGCGCCGCGAACGCCGCGACCTTGGTGGCCGCGGACATGAACCCCGTCACGGCCGTGGGCGCCCCCTGGTACACGTCCGGCGTCCACATGTGGAACGGGACCGCCGAGACCTTGAAGGCGAACCCGATCGCCAGCAGGCCCATCGCGGTCACCGCCAGCGCGATCGAGCCCGTCCGCCCGGCGAGCGCGTTCGAGATGTCGGCCAGGCCGGTCGAACCCGACGCTCCGTACGCCATCGCGACGCCGAACAGGAAGAACGCCGAGGAGAACGCGCCGAGCAGGAAGTACTTCATCGCGCCCTCGATCGAGCCGAGACGGTTCGAGAAGCCGGTCAGCACGTACAGGGACAGCGACAGGACCTCGAGTGCCAGGAACGCGGTGATCAGGTCGGCCGAGACCGCGAACAGCGTCATCCCCGACGCGGCGAACAGCATGAGCGGATAGAACTCACTCCGGGTCTCGCCCGAGCGTTCGAAGTAGTGGTAGCCCAGGACCATCCCGATCGCGGTGACGCCCAGGATGATCAGGCGTACGGCAACGCCGAACCGGTCGACGGCGACCGCGCCCCCGAGCACCGTCAGGCCGCCGTCCCAGTCCCATAGCCCCAGGGCCGCCGCCGCCGCGGCGACGACCCCGGCCAGGCCGAGCAGCAGGAGGGCCGCGGATTCCGCCCGCCTGGAGATCACCACGCCGAGGAGCAGGACGATGCCCGTCCCGACCAGGATGAGTTCGGGAAGCACGGGCCGGAGTTCGACGGCGAGCGTGGCCTGAGCGAGGAGCGGCGTCACGGGTTCGCTCCCGCCGCCGCGGTGACGTCGCCCGAGCCGTCCACGGGCTCGACCTCGGCGCGCAGGCCGCCCGGCAGGCCCTGCTGGTCGACCTTCACGCTCCGCACCCACGCGACGACGCTCGCCGTCGTCGGGTTGATCCGGTCCAGGACGATCTTCGGGTAGATCCCGAGCAGCAGCATCGCGGCCACCACCGGGACCACGGCGACGATCTCTCGGGGGACCAGGTCGATC
Organism: Actinomycetota bacterium; assembly: GCA_046731295.1. GTDB lineage: Bacteria > Actinomycetota > UBA4738 > UBA4738 > HRBIN12 > DASSJM01. The sequence goes on along the minus strand of JBKPKU010000175.1, from coordinate 857 downwards.
AGGCCCCTGTGGCGTCCGGTGGCCGGGCCCTGGAAGGTGCGCTGGTAGCCCCAGAGCATGTAGATCGCGGCCAGGACCACGCCGCTCACCGCGATCGCGCCGAGCACCCGGTCGGCGCCGAAGGATCCGAGGATCACCAGGAACTCGCCCACGAAGTTGTTCAGGCCCGGCAGCCCGATCGACGAGAGCGTCGCCACCAGGAACACGGCCGCGATCCACGGCGTGACGGAGGCGAGACCGCCCATCTCGCCCATCTCGCGCGTGTGCGTGCGCTCGTACAGCAGGCCGATCACGAAGAACAGGAGCCCGGTGGACAGCCCGTGGTTGACCATCTGCATCACCGAGCCGCTGGTCCCCTGCGCGGTGAACGTGAAGATCCCGAGGATCACGAACCCCATGTGGCTGACCGAGGAGTAGGCCACCAGGCGCTTGACGTCGGTCTGCATCATCGCGACGATCGCGCCGTACACGATCCCGATCACCGCCAGGATGCCGATCGCCTCGGCGAAATAGCGCGAGGCCTCGGGGAACAGGTCCAGGTTGAACCGGAGCAGGCCGTACGGGCCCGCCTTCAGCAGGAGCGCGGCCAGGACGATCGAGCCGTTGGTGGGTGCCTCGGTGTGCGCGTCGGGGAGCCACGTGTGCAGCGGGAAGATCGGCACCTTGACGGCGAACGCGATGAAGAACGCGACGAACAGCCAGCGCTGCGTCGTCGCGGCGAGCGAGAGCTGTTCCATCTGCCTGATGTCGAAGCTCGCGTGGCCGAGCTGCTGCGAGGTCTGGAACCACAGGAACACGATCCCGAGCAGCAGGAACGCCGACCCGGCCATCGTGTACAGGAAGAACTTCACGCTCGC
>JBKPKU010000174.1:0-12049 GCA_046731295.1 Actinomycetota bacterium | reverse complement strand
GTCCGCCCCAGGAACGACGTGTTCCGGCTGCGTGACCCGAACGGCGGTTCCACCGTCCACTCGGCGGAGGGGTCGAACGCGATCAGGTGCGCCGGCCTGCCGGGTTGGATCGGCCCGCCGTGGTCGTGGGCGCCGAGGATGCGCGCGGGCGCGCTCGACATCGCCTCGATCGCGCGCCCGAGCCCGAGCTCGCCCGGCTCCACCAGGTGGGTCAGCACCGCCGCGAGCGCTGTCTCCAGCCCGATCGCGCCGAACGGCGCCTGGTCGAACTCTGACTCCTTCTCCTCGACCGCGTGCGGTGCGTGGTCGGTCGCGACCGCGTCGATCGTGCCCTCGGCGAGCGCCCGGCGGAGCGCCACCCGGTCCTCGGGCGTGCGCAACGGCGGCTTCATCTTCATGTTCGTGTCGTAGGTGACGAGGTCTTCCTCGCTGAACACGAGGTGGTGCGGCGTCACCTCGGCCGACACGCGCACGCCCTCGGCCTTGGCCTGGCGGACGAGCTCGGCCGATCCCGCCGACGAGAGGTGGCATAGGTGCAGCCGGCCGCCCGTCAAACGTGCGACGGCCAGGTCTCGGGCGACGATCACCTCCTCGGCCTCGCGCGGTTCACCGGCCAGGCCGAGCGACGAGGAGATCAGGCCCTCGTGCATCTGCCCGCCCTCGCCGAGGGAGACGTCCTCGCAGTGCTCGGCGATCACGACGTCGTCGAAGGCGCGCACATACGTCATCGCGTTGCGGAGCAGGCGGGCGTTCGGCACCGAGTGCCCGTCGTCGCTGAAGATCCGCACGCCGGCTTCGACCATCTCGCCGAGCTCGGCCATGGCCTCGCCCTCGAGGCCGCGCGTGATCGCGCCGACCGGGAAGACCTCGCACAGGCCGGCCACGGCCGCGAGGTCGCGCACCTCGTGGATCACGGCGGCCGAGTCGGCCGGCGGATCCGTGTTCGCCATCGCGGCCACCGCGGTGAAGCCCCCGAGCGCGGCCGCACGGCAGCCGGTCTCCACCGTCTCCCGATCCTCGCGCCCCGGCTGGCGAAGGTGCGTGTGCAGGTCGACGAGGCCGGGCGCGAGCACGAGCCCGTCGCAGTCCAGGACCGTGGCGTTCGAGGCGTCCGAGGACACGGCGCCGTTCTCCACCGCCACGTTGGCGACCTCGTCGCGGCCGGAGGCCGGATCCACGACCCGGGCGCCCCGGAACAGGAATCGCTCACGCATCGGCGCGCACCTCCTCGGCGCGCGAGGCGTCCTCGACCCCCGACCCGCCCAGCAACAGGTACAGCAGCGACATCCGGATGGCGATGCCGTTGGTGACCTGTTCCTCGATCACGGCACGCGGAAGGTCCGCGACGTCCGAGTCGATCTCGACGCCGCGGTTCATCGGGCCGGGGTGCATCACGAGCGCCCCCTCCGGCAGCAAGTCGACCCGGGCTCGCGACAGCCCGAACATGCGCGCGTATTCCCGGACGCTCGGGAAGTACTGCTGCCGCTGTCGTTCCCGCTGGACGCGGAGCATGTAGCAGACGTCGAGCTTCGGCAGGACCGACTCGAGATCGTGGCTGACCTCTACGCCCCACGCGGGAGCCTCGGGTGGGATCAGCGTGGGCGGCCCGACCAGCGTGGCCTCGGCCCCCATCTTCACGAGCGCGAACGAGAGCGAGCGTGCCACCCTCGAGTGCATGATGTCGCCGACGATGCCCACGCGCAGTCCCTCGATCCGACCCAGGCGGTCGCGCATCGTGTACAGGTCCAGCAGCGCCTGCGTCGGATGCTCGTGCGTCCCGTCGCCGGCGTTCAGCACGCTGCCACGGACCCAACGCGTGAGCGTCAGCGGCGCCCCGCTCGAGGAGTGCCGGATCACGATCGCGTCGGCGCCCATCGCCTGCAGCGTGAGAGCGGTGTCCTTCAGGCTCTCGCCCTTGGACACGCTCGAGCCCCCGGTCGAGAAGTTGATCACGTCCGCGGACAGGCGCTTGGCCGCGAGCTCGAAGCTGATCCGCGTCCGAGTCGAGTTCTCGTAGAACAGGTTCACGACGGTGCGACCGCGGAGCGCCGGCACCTTCTTGATGACCCGCGTGCCGACCTCGCGGAAGGACTCGGCCGTGTCCAGGATCCGGACGACGTCCTCGGCGCTCGCGTCGTGGATCGACAGCAGGTGTCTGTTCATGCTCGCCCCCCCATGTGACTGGTCACGGCGTCCTGGACGAGGACGGCGTCCTCGCCGTCCACCTCGCGGAGCGCCACGCGCACGTCCTCGTCCATGCGCGTCGGGACGTTCTTGCCGACGAAGTCGGCCCGGATCGGCAGCTCGCGATGGCCGCGGTCGACGAGCACGGCCAACTGGATCGCCGTAGGGCGGCCGAAGTCCACCAGGGCGTCCAGCGCCGCCCGGATCGTCCGCCCCGTGAACAGGACGTCGTCGACGAGCACGACAACGCGGTCGTTGACGCCGAAGTCGATCCGCGTCTCGTGCACCTCGGGCGCTTCGGCCCGGATGCCGATGTCGTCCCGGTAGAAGGTGATGTCGAGGGCACCGACGGGCACGCGCCGTCCCTCGATCCGAAGGATCTCCCCGGCCAGGCGGCGGGCCAGGTCGTCGCCGCGGGCGGCGATCCCGACCAGCACCACGGTCTCGGCGCCCTTGTTGCGCTCGAGGATCTCGTGGGCGATCCGGGTGACGGCTCGGCCGATCTCGGCCTCGTCCATCAGGCTGGAGGAGCCCATTCAGCCTCCCCCGAGCGCGGCCCGGCCCATCAAGAACAAGCGCCCGGCCGCGAGCGCGGCAGGGCGTCGTCGTCGTACGTCACCATTCGGCACTCCCTTCCCGGCCTCGCGGGACCGGACTTAAAGGGGGAAGCTGCGCGCAGGATAACACGGGCCCAGCGCGACGCCCGCAAGCCCCGCGGGCGTACACTGTCCTCAACCACGGAAAGGGCTGGTTCGCATGAACGAATGGGTCGTCGTCGGCATCATCGCGTTGATCGTGTTCCTGTTCGGCGCGAGGAAGCTGCCGGACCTCGCGCGCTCGCTCGGCAAGTCCTCCAACGAGTTCAAGAAGGGGATGGCCGAAGGAGCCTCAGACGCCGAGCAGGCCGGCACCTCGGACGAGACCGAGAAGCGGGCCGAGGGCAAGGCGTCGTCCTCCGAATAGCCGTTACGCTCCCCCCTCGCCCTAGGTCTGATCCGGTTCGAGCTCCCTCGCGATCTTGCCGAGGATCCCGTTGACGAACCGCCCCGAGTCCTCGGTCGACAGGTCCTTGGCCGCCCGCACGGCCTCGTCGATCGCGACGCCAGGCACCTGCCCGCCGAACGCCAGCTCGTAGACCGCCACCCGCAGGACCGTCCGATCCACCGATGCCATCCGGTCGACGGTCCACCCCTCCGAATGCGAGGCGATCGCGCGGTCGATCTCCTCGAGGTGATCGGAGACGCCCTCGACGAGCCTGCGGGTGAACTCGGGCACGGGGCGTCCCGAAGCGACCCGGCCCTCGAGCGCGGTGCGGCCGTCGGTCCCGGTCACGTCGGCCTGGAACAGGATCTCGATCGCGAGCCGCCGCTCCTGCCGTCGCGAGCTCACGCCGTCACGCGGGTTCGCGCACGCCGGTCACTTGACCCGTTCGATGTACGCGCCCGAGCGCGTGTCCACCTTCACGCGCTCCCCTTCGTCGACGAACATCGGTACCTGGATCTCGACGCCGGTCTCCAGGACCGCGGGCTTCATCGCGTTGGTCTTGGTGTCGCCCTTGACCGCGGGCTGCGTCCTGGTGATGGCGAGCGCCACGGAGGCGGGCAGCTCGACCGCGATCGGCGTCCCCTGGTGCATCGAGACCTGCGCCGTCGAGCCCTCGGAGAGCCAGCTCGCGCTCCCTCCCACCACCCCGGTTTCCACGGGGATCTGCTCGTAGGTGTGCATATCCATGAACGTGAACGCGTCGCCGTCGCGGTACAGGTACTGCATCTCCTTGCGTTCGACGATCGCCAGGCCGACCTTCACGCCGGCGTTGAAGGTGCGCTCGACCACGGCACCCGTGCGGACGTTGCGGAGCTTCGTTCGGACGAACGCGCCGCCCTTGCCTGGCTTGACATGCTGGAACTCGACCACCTGGAACAGCGTGCCGTCCAGGTCGAGCGTCATGCCGTTCTTCAGGTCGTTGGTGGACACGCTCACAGCACGATCAGCTCCCTGGTCGAACGCGGGATCTCGCGGCGCCCCTCGCCGGTCACCTCGACCGTGTCCTCGATCCGGACGCCTCCGAGCCCCGGAATGTACACCCCCGGTTCGATCGTGACGACCATGCCCTCGACGAGCTCCTCGCTCGCGTCCCAACGCAGCAACGGATCCTCGTGGATCTCGAGCCCGACGCCGTGCCCCAGGCCGTGTGGGAACTCCTCGGCGTACCCCGCCGCGGCAATCACCGAGCGCGCGGCCGCGTCCACGTCGACGCTCGAGACGCCCGGCCGCACGGCCTCAACGCCCGCGCGCTGCGCCTCGGCGACGAGGTCGCGGATCTCGCGCAGGCGGGGGTCGGGCTCGCCGAACGCGACCGTGCGCGTCATGTCCGAGTGGTAGCCACCCGACAGCGCGCCGAAATCGAGCTTCACCAGGTCCCCTGGCGCGAGCTCGCGATCGGTGACGTGATGGTGGGGTTCGGCCGCGTGCTCGCCGAACGCCACGATCGGGTCGAACGCGCGGTCGTCGGCGCCCGCGTCGAGCATCGCGTCCCCGAGCTCGCGCGCGAGCACGCGTTCGTTGACCCCGGCGCGCAGGCCGCCGTTCAGCACGACCTTCTCGAACGCCTCGTCCGCGAACCCCTGGGCCCGCTCGATCAGGGCGACCTCTCGGGGGTCCTTGGCGCGCCGCAGGCGCTCGACCTCGTCGTCGGCCGGGACGAGCTCCAGGCCCTCACCGAGCTCGGACAGCCGCTCCCAGGCCGCGTACGTCAGCCCACGGCGTTCGAATGCAACGCGCGAGGCGCCCAGCGCGCGGCACCCGTCGACGAGCGGCTGCGGGTAGCCCTCCCTGTACTCCGTCGCGGCGACCCCGGGCACCTCGTGGGTCGCCTGCTCGGCGTAGCGCCCGTCGGTGAGGAACCTCGCCGAGCCGTCGGCGGCGACCACCACCTGGCCGTTCGAACCGGTGAACCCGGTCAGGTAGCGGACGTTCGGCAGGCGGGTGACGATCAGCGCGTCGACGCCGAGCGCCGACAGGCGTTCGGCGAGCCGGGCGCGCCTCAGCCCGTGATCCACGGCAGGGCCTCGAGAGCGACGTGGTACCCGCCGGCGCCGGCGCCCGAGATCGTCGCCTTCGCCACCGGCGAGATCACCGAGTGCCGGCGGAACTCCTCGCGCGCGTAGATGTTGGTCATGTGCACCTCGACCACCGGCAGGCCCGAGCCCTCGACCGCGTCGCGAAGCGCGTACGAGGTGTGCGAGAGCGCCCCCGGGTTGAAGATCACGGCCTCGAAGCCCTCTCCCGACGCTCCGTTCAGCCAGCCGACGAGCTCGCCCTCGTGATCGGTCTGGCGCCACGTCGTGTCGTGGCCGAGCTTCGCTCCGCGTTCGGACACCTCGGCCATGATCTCCTCGAGCGTCTGGGTGCCGTAGCGCTCGGGCTCTCGGCGGCCGAGCGCGCCGAGGTTCGGACCGAACAGGAACAGCACCCGCATCTCAGCCCCCCATCGCCTGTGCGCCCGCGCCGGTCTGCTCGAGCGCGGCCCGCACGCGCTCCGGCGAGACCCCGCCGTCGACGTACGGACGCCCGACGTCCTCGAGGAGGACGAAGCGCACGTCGCCCCGGTACTTCTTGTCCAGCCGCATCGACGCCAGGATCTCGTCGGCCGGCGGGAGTGGGCCGTGGGTGTCCAGTCCGAGGGAGGCGAGCAGGCGCGTCTGCCGGGCCGCCAGGCCTTCCGGCGCACGGCCGGCCGACTCGGCGAGCCGTGCCGCGAACACCATGCCCACGGAGATCGCCTCGCCGTGCGTGCGGCCGGCGAACGCGTCCAGGCGCTCGAGCGCGTGCCCGAGCGTGTGTCCGTAATTCAGGACCAGGCGTCGGCCCGTGTCGCGCTCGTCGAGCGCGACGACACCGGCCTTCGCGCGCACGCAGCGCGTCACGACCCATTCCAGTGCTTCCGGGTCGCGCCCCAGGAGCGGTGACGGGTCGGCCTCGAGCACCCTGAGCAGTTCGAGGTCGAGCGTGAGCGCGACCTTCGCGATCTCCGCCAGACCGCTCCGGAACGCGCGCTCGGGAAGGCTGGCGAGGGTGTCGACGTCGGCCAACACCGCGACCGGCTGGTGGAACGCGCCGACGAGGTTCTTGCCCTCGGGCAGGTTCACGCCGGTCTTGCCGCCGACCGAAGCGTCCACCTGCGCCAGGAGCGTCGTGGGCACCTGGACGAACGGCACGCCCCGCATGTACGTGGCCGCGACGAACCCCGCGAGGTCGCCCACGGCGCCGCCGCCGAGCGCGACGATCGGGTCGTCGCGATGCGCCTCCTGCGTCGCGAGCTGCCGTTGGAGCGCCGTCATGACCTGCAGGGACTTGGCCTCTTCCCCCTCCGGGACGCCGAGGTGGACGACGCCCAGCCCACGCGCCTCGAGCCCGCGCCCGAGCGGCGCCAGGTAGCGCCCGGTCACCGGGGCGTCGGCCACGACGAAGACGCGTTCGGCCGCGGGAAGGTCCGGCAGGAGCTCGCCGGCCCTTGACAGGAGGTCCGGCCCGATCGAGACGTCGTAGGCGCGTTCGGCGACGGCGACGGTCACGCGCTCCACCGCAGGAGCTCCTGTTCGATGGCGGCGGCCACGTCCTCGACCGAACCGCTCGCGTCGACGACGTGAGCCGCGAATTCCCGGTACAGGGGCTCGCGGTCCTCGAACAGCCGCTCGAGATCTCCCTGCGAGCGGATCAGCGGCCGGTCGGCGCCCGGCGCGACGCGCTCGCGCAGCACCTCGAGCGGCACGGCCAGGAAGACGACCTCACCCGTCGCGCGCAGCGAGACGCGGTTGGCCGGCTCGAGCACCACCCCACCGCCGCAGGAAACCACCGAGGGGTCGCGAGACGCGGCCTGCACCAACGCCGCGGCCTCGAGCTCGCGGAACCGGTCCTCGCCCTCCCGCTCGAAGATCTCGCGAACCGACGCGCCGGCCGCGCGCTGGATCTCGTCGTCGAGCTCGACGTACGGCACGCCCAGCCGCCGAGCCAGTTCGGGGCCGACGGTCGACTTGCCCGACCCCGGCATGCCCACCAGGTAGACGATCACGGCAGTCCGGCGACGAACGCGTCCAGGTTGCGGCGCGTCTCGGTAAGCGCATCGCCCCCGAACTTCTCCAGGACGGCCTGTGCCAGGACGAACGCGACGGCGGCCTCGCCCACCACGGCGCCGGCGGGAACCGCGCACACATCCGTGCGTTGGGAGATCGCGACCTCGGGCCGCCCGGTCGCCAGGTCGACGGTCGCGAGCGACTTGGGGACCGTCGAGAAGGGCTTCATCGCGGCCCGGACCCGGATCGGCTGGCCCGTGCTGATCCCGCCCTCGATCCCGCCTGCACGCCCGGTCTTGCGGCGCAGACCGACGCGACCGGTCACGATCTCGTCGTGCGCGCGCGACCCCGGCCGAGCGGCCGAGGCGAACCCGTCCCCCACCTCGACGCCCTTGACGGACTGGATGCTCATGAGCGCCAGCGAGATGCGGGCGTCAAGCTTGCGGTCGAACTGCACGTGCGAGCCCAACCCCGGCGGGCATCCGTAGGCCACAACTTCGAACACGCCGCCCACCGTGTCCCGGTCCTTTCGGATGCGCTCGATCTCGGCCACCATCCGGTCCGCGACCACGTCGTCCAGGCATCGCACCGGCGAGGCGTCCACCGCCTCGAGGTCCTCGGGACGCGGCAGCCGCGTGGAGCGCACGGCCACCTTGCCGATGCGCACCACGTGCGAGACCACGGCGATCTGCAGCTCCGCAAGGAGCGCCTTGCAGAACACGCCGAGCCCGACCCTCATCGCGGTCTCGCGGGCGCTCGCGCGCTCCAGCACGTTTCGCACGTCGTCGAACCCGTACTTCAGCGCCCCCGCCAAATCCGCGTGGCCCGGCCTGGGCCGCGTGAGCCGGTCCGCGGGATCGGGGTCGCCCTCGACCGCCATCAGATCGCGGTACTTCGCCTCCCATTCGGCGTTCTCGATCGTGAGCGCGATCGGGCTCCCGAGCGTTCGGCCGTGTCGCACGCCTGAAAGGATCTCGAACCGGTCCGCCTCGAGCTTCTGGCGGCCGCTGCGGCCGTGGCCGTGGCGACGCCGTGCGAGCTCCTGGGCGATCTCCTTGAAGGAGATCGGCACGCCGGCGGGCAGGCCCTCGAGGACCCCGACGAGCGCCTTCCCATGCGATTCACCGGCCGTGAGCAGGCGCAGCATGCGGTTCATCATAGGGACCTTCCCTTGGTCACCGCGGAGAAGGACGAGGGTTGGGCGGAGGGCGGCCCCGTCTCCGAGGCCGCCCTCTCGGACCGGCGACCGCTCCCCCCGGCGCGGCGCCGGTGCTCTCTCCCCGACCTCGAGCCCTACTTCTCGCAGAGCTCGAAGCTCTGGTCGCCGAACAGGAACTTCGCGCACCGACCGTCGATCTTCACGAGCTTGAAGTTGTCGTCGAACGTCGCCCCGGGCTCGACCGTGTAGACCCTCCCGTCCACCCTGACGTCCAGCTTCTTGCCGATGCTCGAGACGGAGACGAGCTTCACGTCGTGTCCGCCGATGAGGATCTTGTTCGGGGGCCGCTCGTTGCCTTCGCCGCCGCCGCCGGGGGGCGGCGGTGTTGTGGTCACCGGTGGATTCGTCGTCGTCACGGGAGGTGGCGTCGTCGTAACTGGCGGTTGCGTCGTCGTCACCGGCGGTTGCGTCGTCGTTGGTGGCACCGTTGTCGCCGTGGGAACGGTGGTCGTTGGCACCCCCGTGGTGGTGGGGCCGACGCTGCCGCCCGCGGTCTCCAGGCCGGGCGGGATCGAGAAGGGATCCCGGGATCCGGCCAGGGACACGGGCGGCAGCGTCTCGCGGGGCGTCGGGGACGGCGTTGAGCTGGGCGACTCGCCGGGAAGACCGGTGGTCCCGGTCGGGGTGCTCGTCGGGCCGCTGGGCAGCGCGAGCTCTTCGCCGTCCTCCGGTCGCAGCACGAAGAGGAAGACGATCAGGAACAGCAGGATCGCCACGCCTGCGACCTGCAGGATCCGCTTGTCTCGGGGGGTGAGCTGCATGGCTAGGCTCCCGTGGTCGCGCCTTCGGTTGGACCGGGGATCGAGCCCGGACCGGCGCTGGTGTCGGTGGTGTAGAACTCGACGGTCATCTGCAGCTGCAGCGTGTTGCTGGACGTCGTGGTCGTGGCCTCGCCGGTGCCCGGCGTGATCGCGAGGGTCGTCACCTTGGCGGCGCGCTGCAGCGTCTCGAGCAGGAACAGGAACTCGTCGATCGCGAAGTACCCACCGCTCACGGTGATCTGCGAGGCGATCGTCGAGTAGCTGGACGTCGATTTCACGACCGCGGTGCCCGGTGTGAACGAGAAGAAGTCGACCGCGGAGCGGTCGGCCGCGCTCTGCAGGAGGCGGAACAGTCCGGGCAGGTCGGCCGTCGGCGGGACCGCGGTGTCGATCGCGGCGATCTTCTGCTCGGTCTGTGGCGCCTCCTGCTCCGCGTCCTGCAGCGAGCGGAGCCGCGCCTCGAGCGTGATCCCCTGGTCCTCGGCGGCCTGGAGCTGGTCCTGCGCCTCGCTCACGTCGTCCATCTTCGGCCGCACGAGGAAGAACACGGCCAGGATCGCCACGGCGAGCGCGATCGCACCGGCGATGAAGGGGGCGCGCCTGTTCACGGCGTCGTCACCCCCGTCCTCATCGCGCACGCGGTCTCCTCGCCCTGTCCGCACGCGGTGGCCGCCTCTTGCGTCAGGTCAAGACCGTTGGAGAACGTGTAGATGCGCGAGGAGGGGGCGTTCTCCTGGGCGCTGTTGACCCAGACGTTGACCCAGCCCTGCACCTCCTCGAGCCGCGTGATCCAGGTCGCGATCGTCTCCGTTTGATTCGCCACGCCGGCGAACGACATGTTGCCGATCAGCGTGGTCTCTGGCGTGCCGCCCGTAGGCTCCGCGGTCTTCCCGGCGGCCGTCGCCGCGATCTGGCCGGTCAGGTTCGTCAGATAGGACGCGTCAGGGATGACCCGCGAGACATCCAGGAGCGCGCTCGACCAGGACACCTCGTTGACGAAGATCGTGGCCAACAACTGCTCCTTGGCCGCGAGCTCGGCCTGCAGATCCGCGAACTGCGAGAGCGCGTCGATCTTGCTTCGCAGCTGCGCGTTCCGGTCCTGCTGGTCCGCCAGGTCGGACTGGGTCATGGACAGGCGCTGGACCTGGAAGAAGTAGAAGAGCCCGATCAGCACCAGCACGGCCAAGCCGACCGCGATCACGAGTGACGTGTCGCGACGGATCGCCTGCTGCTGGCGAAGCTCGGGGGGAAGGAGGTTGATCCGGCTCACGCGGGCCTCCGCGTCGGGATCGCGAGCCCGACCGCCACGCTGAGCACCGCTTCGGCCTCGGCCGCCGCCTCGGCGGACAGGTCGAGCTCGGACTTGGCGCGTTCGAACAGGCGGCCGCGATCGACGGGTACCTGCAGCCGCTCCTGCAGGAGCTCGAGCAGGCCGTCGAGTCGCGACCCGCCGCCGACCACGAGCACGCGGCCGATCCGCGCGTTCGGCATCTCGGCGGCATAGAACTCCAGCGACGAGCGCAGCTCTTCCACGAAGCTCCCGGCCCTGGCGAGCGCGAGGCTGCGAACCCCGGCCGGGTCGGGGAGATCGCCCTTCGACGGCGCGGCCGGGCGGGGCGGCAGCGGCGCGGTCGCTTGGGCGGGCTCGGGGCGCTCGCCGCGCTTGAGCCGCTCGGCGACATCCTCGTCGATCCCCAGACCGGAGGCCAGGGCGAGGGTGATGTCGCGGCCGCCCGAGGGCAGCATCCGTACGAACCGGCTGACCCCGCGTTCGTGCACGCAGATCGAGGTGACCTGCGCCCCGATGTCGATGATGGCCTCGTCTCCGAACCCGCCCAGGTCGAGACCATCGTCGCCGCTTCTGACGGCCCGGATCACCGCGAACGGCGTGAGGTCGATGCCGACCGGGTCGAGCTTGGCCGCCAGGGCGGCGTCGACCAGATCGTTGATCATGCCCTTGTCGGCGGCGACAAGCAGGATCCGCTGCATCCGGCGCCCGCCTTGGTCGAACTCGTCCAGCGGGTCGAAGTCCAGCACGGCCTCGTCGGTCGCCATCGGGATGAACTCCTGGACCTGGAACGCCAGCGTGTCCCGGAGCTGCTCCTCCGGCAGCCAGGGAAGCGCCACCTCGCGAACGATCGCGCGCTGGTTCCCGACGCCCAGGTACACCTGTTTGGTCTTCACGCCGGACTTGGACCAGACCTCGCGCATCGCCTCGGCCACCGCCTCGGCCTCGCGAACCTCACCCGCCTCCACGACGCCGGGCGCGAGTGGCACCTGAGCGGCTCGAACCAGCACCGGAACGTCCCCGGCGGCGACCTCGGCGATTCGGACGGCCGTCGAACCCACGTCGATCCCGATCCTGGTCTTGGCCATGGTCAGGCGCCCTCCACCTGCACGGACCGCTCCGAGAGGTAGGCGTCCACGTCGGACTCGCGGATCCGGTAGTTCTTGCCGACCCGAAGGGCCGGCAGGTCTCCGTTCTTGATCAGCCGGTAGACGGTCATGTTCGACACGCGCATGGTCGCGGCGACCTCGGCGACGGTGAGCAGGCGGTCTCCCGCCTGACGACCCACCCATCCGCTCCGCGTCCGACCGGCCATCGCTCCCGCCTCAGACCGACCGCTCCGAGAGGTACCGATCAACGTCCGATTCCCGGATCCGGTAGTTCTTGCCCACGCGGATCGCCGGGAGCTGTGCGCTCTTGATCAGCCGGTAGACGGTCATGTTGGAAACCCGCATCGTGGCCGCGACCTCCGCCACCGTCAGCAGGCGATCGCCCACGAACGGGCGCCGCTTACCCATCTAGCACG
>JBKPKU010000173.1:0-1263 GCA_046731295.1 Actinomycetota bacterium | reverse complement strand
CTGGCGCTGGCGGTCCAGCCAGTACTCGGGGATCGCCTCGGGCTTGATGCGGACCTGAACGTTGCGGTACCGCGACATACCGGTGCCGGCCGGGATGAGCTTGCCGATGATCACGTTCTCCTTGAGCCCGAGCAGGCCGTCGGAGCGACCGGCGATGGCCGCCTCGGTCAGGACCCGCGTGGTCTCCTGGAACGACGCCGCCGACAGCCACGAGTCGGTCGCGAGTGACGCCTTGGTGATCCCGAGCAGTTGCGGCCGGGCGCTCGCCGGCCCACCACCGTTCTCGACGGTCTCGCGGTTGGCGGCCTCGAACCGGCGCCGGTCGACCAGGTCGCCCGGCAGGAAGTCGGTGTCCCCGGGCTCGATGATCTGCACCTTGCGCAGCATCTGCCGAACGATCAGCTCGATGTGCTTGTCGTGGATCGTGACGCCCTGCGAGCGGTAGACCTGCTGGACCTCCTCCACCAGGTGCGCCTGCAGCGCCTGCACCCCTTCGATGCGCAGCTTCTCGTGCGGGTTGACCGACCCCTCGGTCAGCTGCTGCCCGACCTCGACCTGATCGCCGTCGCCGACGAGCAGGCGAGCCCGGAAGCCGACCTTGTACTGCACGGAGTCGCTGCCGTCCTCCGATGTGACGGTGATCCGGCGCTCCTTCTTCTCGTCGTCGTCCTCGATCTGGACCGTGCCGGGGATCTCGGTGATCCACGCCTCGCCCTTGGGGCGGCGCGCCTCGAAGAGCTCCACGACACGCGGCAGGCCGTGCGTGATGTCCTCGCCGGCCACGCCTCCCGTGTGGAAGGTCCGCATCGTGAGCTGCGTGCCGGGCTCGCCGATCGACTGCGCCGCAACGATGCCCACGGACTCGCCGATGTCCACCAGGCGTCCGGTGGCCAGCGACCAGCCGTAGCACAAACGGCACACGCCGTACTCGGCCTCGCACGTGGTGGCCGAGCGCACCCGGACCACGTCCACGCCCGCCTCGACCAGGTGGGCGGCGACCTCGTCGTCGACCACGTCGCCGCGCGAGGCGACCTTCTTGCGGTCGACCTTGACGTCCTCGGCGAGCACGCGGCCGTACAGGGAGGTGTCGAGGTGCTGGTTCTCGACCTGGCCCCCGGCCGGGGTCTCGTAGGTGACCGGCACCGGCACCGAACGGTCCGTGCCGCAGTCGTCCTCGCGGACGATCAGCTCCTGCGCGACGTCCACCAGGCGCCGGGTGAGGTACCCGGAGTCGGCGGTTCGAAGCGCCGTGTCGGCCAGGCC
>JBKPKU010000172.1:0-21728 GCA_046731295.1 Actinomycetota bacterium | reverse complement strand
AAGCAAGCCTACGCGGCGCAGCTCGCCCAGCAGGGGCGCCGGTTCGGCCTCACGCGTTCGGAGCTTCGATCCGGGATCGACAAGATCCTTCGGATCGTCACGTGGCTCCTGATCCCGACGGCGGCTCTGCTCGTGTTCAGCCAGCTGCGTTCCAACGCGAGCGTGGGCGAGGCGGTCCGGCGATCGGTCGCCGGCACCGTGGCGATGGTGCCGGAGGGGCTCGTGCTGCTGACGAGCGTCGCGTTCGCGGTGAGCGTGGTCCGGCTCGCGCGCCGGCAGGTGCTGGTGCAGGAACTGCCGGCCGTCGAGGTGCTCGCGCGTGTGGACGTCCTGTGCATCGACAAGACCGGTACGCTCACCGAGGGCCGGCTCGTCGTCGACCACGTGGAGGTGCTGGGGGAGGACGGGACGCACCAGGACGCGCTGGCCGCGCTCGCCTTCTCGGACCCGCATCCGAACGCGACGCTGCGCGCGATCGGCGAGTCGTTCGACCAGCGCCCCGATGGCTGGTCGGCCGGGGAGGCCGTGCCTTTCTCCTCGGCGCGCAAGTGGAGCGGGGCCGCGTTCGGCGCGAAGGGCAGCTGGGTGCTCGGCGCCCCCGACGTGCTGCTTCGCTCGGCCGAGTCCGCGTACCTGGATCGCGCCCGGGAGCACGCGGAGGCCGGCCGGCGCGTTGTGCTCCTGGCCCGGACCGACGCGTCGCTGGACGGTGGGACGCTGCCCGAGCCGCTCGTCCCGGTCGCCTTCGTGATCCTGACCGACCGCGTGCGGGAGACGGCCTCGGCGACGCTCGCCTACTTCGACCGGCAAGCCGTGGAAGTCAAGGTCATCAGCGGCGACCATCCCGACACGGTGGCCGCGGTCGCGCGCCGGGTCGGCCTGGCGGGCGACGACGAGCCGTTCGACGCGCAGGCGCTGCCGACCGAGCGCGACGCGCTCGCCGAGGTCCTCGAGACCCATTCGATCTTCGGACGGGTGACGCCGCAGCAGAAGCGCTCGATGGTCGGGGCGCTCCGGTCCCGCGGCCACGTCGTGGCGATGACGGGCGACGGCGTGAACGACGTGCTCGCGCTCAAGGACGCCGACATCGGCCTCGCGATGGGTTCGGGCAGCTCGGCCACGCGGGCGGTGGCCCAGCTGGTGCTGATGGACTCGACGTTCGACCCGCTGCCCTCGGTGGTGGCCGAGGGGCGACGGGTGCTCGGCAACATCGAACGCACCTCGAACCTGTACGTAACCAAGACCGTCTACGCGATGCTGATCGCGCTCGGTGTGGGCGTGGTCGGGCTGGAGTTCCCGTTCCTGCCGCGACAGCTCACGCTGATCGGGGCGCTCACGATCGGGATCCCCTCGTTCTTCCTGGCTCTGGCGCCCAACGACGAGCGCGCGCGTCCCGGCTTCCTCGAACGCGTGCTGCGCTTCACGATCCCGGCCGGGACGCTCGCGGCCATCGCCACGTTCCTGGGCTACGTGCTCGCGAAGCAGGAGCCGGGGGTCTCGCTCGCCGAGGCCCAAACCGCCGCCACGATGGTGCTTGTGTTCATCGGGTTCCTCGTGCTCACGGTGATCGCGTCGCCACTCACGACGTGGCGCCTCGCGCTGGTGTGGGCGATGCCCGCGCTGTTCGCGCTGGTGATGGCGATCCCCGCGGCTCGCGAGTTCTTCGCCCTGTACCCGCCGCCGCTGATCGTGTGGCTGGCTGGGTTCGGGATCGCGGCGATCGTGTGGTCGTTCGCCCGGCTGTTCCTGCCACCCGAACGCCCGGTCGGCACCGGCGCCCCGAGGGCGCCGGTCTGATCCCTAGCCGAGCCCGCCGATGTGCGACGGCGGCCAGATGATGACGAAGGCCTTGCCGATCACCTTGTCGAACGGCACCGTCCCGAGCCCGAACCGACTGTCCGCCGAGTTCCCGCGATTGTCGCCCATCACGAACAGCTGGCCCGGCGGAATGGTATGGGGAGGGAAGTCGGCCATCGACTGCTTGGCCTGTTTCGTGAGGTAGGGCTCGGCGAGCGGTTCGCCGTCGATGAAGACGGTGTGGTTGTGGATCTCGATCGTCTCGCCGGGCAGCGCGATCACACGCTTGATGAAGTCCTCGTTCTCCGGCTGCGCGAATCCGATGCCCTCGCCGAGCCAGTGCAGGAACCCGCTGACCACCCCGCGATCCGGCACCTCGCCCGGGTTCGGGTTCTCGAACACGATCACGTCACCGCGTGCGACGTCGCCGCCGTCGAACATGAACTTGCTGACGAACACGCGGTCGCCCACCTCGAGCGTCGGGACCATCGACTCGGACGGGATGTAGAACGCCTGGATCACGAACGTCTTGACCAGGATCGCGACGAACAGCGCGACGAGGATCAGGAATGGCGTCGAGCCGAGGAAGCGGCGGATCGGGCTCTCGGTCCGGGCCTCGTCCTTCTTGCCGTCCGCCGAGACGACCTTCGCCCCGGCCGGCGCTGTGGAGCGAACGTCGGACGACGCCATCGAGGAGTGATCGGGGCGCGGTTCCTCGGGCTGCCCGGCAGCCTCGGGGGCTTGGGTGGTCTCGGACATGGGCTCCTCACTCTACGTGGTCGGGTCCGCTACGACGGGAACGGCGTCGCTAGACCGAGAAGCGCACGTGGAGGACGTCGCCCTCGCGCACGACGTAGTCCTTGCCCTCCACCCGGACCGCCCCCCTGTGCTTGGCCGCGTCCATCGAGCCCGCCGCCACCAGGTCGTTGTACGAGACCACCTCGACGCGGATGAAGCCGCGTTCGAGGTCCGAGTGGATCACCCCGGCGGCCTCCGGCGCGGTGGCGCCGCTCCGGACCTCCCAGGCACGGGTCTCGTCCTCGCCCGTGGTCAGGAACGTGACCAGGTCGAGCGCCTGGTAGCCGGCACGGATCACGGTCTCCAGACCCGGCTCGTGCACGCCGAACTCGTCCAGCAGGGACCTCGCCTCTTCGGGATCCATCTCGGCGGTCTCGGCCTCGATCGACGCGTAGACGCCGACCGTCCCCTCCGGCAGGTCGGCGGGGACCTCCGCCCCCTCCTCGAGGTTGGCCACCACGACCGAGGGCTTGAGTGTCAGCGGCGCGATCGCCCTGAGGTCGCGGCGTACCTCCTCCGGCAGGCTCGCCTCGGAGAGCGGCGTCTCGGCCGCGAGCGCCGCGTTGGCGGTGGCGAGCGCCTCCACCTCGGGCCCGGGCCTGCCGCGCGCCCGCTTCTGCGCCTTCTCGAGCGCCGGCTCGATCACGGCCTGGTCCGCGAGCAGCAGGTCCGCGCGGACGTCGTCGAGCTCGGCCGCGGGCTTCGCGTCGGGGCCGAAGCACCGGACGACGATCGCCAGTGCATCGGTTTCGCGCAGCTTGGAGATGCCCTGCGCGGAGGAGGTCCCGCCGGGGACGTCGACGAACCCGACCTGCGCGTGAACGGTCTTGGCCGAACGTTCGATCTCGGTGAGCACGTCGACCCGGCGGTCGGGGACAGGCACGACCGCGTGGTTCGCCTGCCCGCCGCGGCCGCCCGTGCGGGTCAGAGCCGTGAAGAGCGTGGACTTGCCGCTGAAGGGGCGTCCCACGAGCCCGATGTCCCGCACGCCGCGAGTCTATGCAGCGGGTCGGGAACGACCGAGGGCGGGGCCGAGCGCTCCGCCCTCCGGGACTTCCGCGCCGGATCGGTCAGGACTTAGTCGCCTTGAAGACCTGGTCGATCTCGTCGATCGCGTCGAGCAGCTTCTGGCCCTGCTCGGGGTCCTGCGACTTCTTCGCCAGACCCGCCTCCTTGGTGGCGTTCCAGAACAGGTCGTGGAGCTGGGGGTGCTTCTCGAGATGTTCCGGCTTGAAGTAGTCGGTCCAAAGGACCCACAGATGCTCCTTGACCAGGTCGGCCCGCGCCTCCTTGATGGCCAGCGCGCGCGTCCGGTAGTCCTCCATGGACTCGCCGGCGGTCTTGAACTTCTCGGCGTCCTGGTACCGAGTCTGGATCGCCTTGACCGACTCGGCCTCCACGCGCGCCTGCGCCGGGTCGTAGACGCCGCACGGCAGATCGCAGTGCGCATGGACGACGCGTCGGGGCCTGAGCGAAGCTCTCAGCATGGCTCCCCTCCTTCGAACGGATGGGCTTCCCTACACTCGAAGCTACCACCGGCGTGGAAGATCGCGGAAGGTCGCGCTCGTCGTCATGCTCTTCGTTCTCGCTGCGGCGTACGGGTTCCGGCGATGGAGGCCCTTCCGGGTCGAGGTGTCGGGGCCCTCGATGCGGCCGACGCTCGAGCCGGGGGACTGGGCCCTCGCGATCGTTCCCGAGCGCGTGCGTCGCGGCGACGTCGTCGTCATCCAGCACCCGGAGCGACCGGGGTTCGAGATCGTCAAGCGCGTGGTCACCGTTGCCGGCGATCGCGCGCCGGACGGGACGGGACGGGCCGACCGAGTGTGGCTGGAGGGGGACGACCCATCGAGCTCGACCGACAGCCGGGCGTTCGGCGCGGTGCCGTTGGATCGGATCAATGGTCGCGTTCGGCTGGTGTGGTGGCCCCCGCGGCGGATCAGACTGCTCTAGCCCTCGCTCGAGCCTGACCCCTTCGCGGCCCGGCGTGGTTGCGAGGATTTCCACCGGACCGATAGCATTTGCAGTTGCAATGATCCGGACACGCTGCCGCGGGCTCGTCGGGGCCATGATCCCCGACCGGTGCTGCTGTCCCGGGGTGCCCGGCGGCGGCCGATAGCCGCGCCCCACCGGCACCCGAACCCAACCCGGATCGATCCCCGAAGGAGGCCCGTCCCCATGGATGTCATCACCGCGACCGTCGACGCGCGAGGGCAGTCGTGCCCCGGACCGCTCGTCGCCCTGCACAAGGCGCTCCGAGAGGTCCGGGCAGGCGACCTCCTCGAGCTCCTGGCGACCGACCCCGGGTCCAAGTCCGACGTCCCGTCCTGGGCCAGGCTCTCCGGCAACGAGCTGCTCGAGTCCGGCGAGTCCGATGGCGTGTTCCGCTACGTGATCCGGAAGGCGTGACCGAGATGAGCCAGACGAGCACAGAGGACACCGCCGCGCTTCGGGAGCTGATAGATCAGGCGCTCGCCGAACGCGAGCGGGCGGGCGGGACTGAACGGGACCAGATCACCAGGAAGAACAAGATCACAATCATCGCCTGGGACGGGCACCTGGACCGCGTGTGGCCGACGCTGATCCTGTCGACCACGGCCGCCGCTTCGGCGATGGAGGTCAGCGTCTTCTTCACGTTTTGGGGGCTGTTCGCGCTCGTCAGGCCGGAGCGGCGGCGCAAGACCGGGAAGGACTGGATGACCAAGGCGCTCGGGCAGATGAACCCGGGCTCGACGTCCAAGGCCAAGCTGTCCCGCTACAACTTCGCCGGCATGGGGCCGTGGATGCTCGGCAAGGTGGCGGAGGACTACAAGACGCCGCACCCCACCGAGCTGCTCGAGCTCGCCCGCGACATGGGCGTCCGCCTGATCCCCTGCCAGATGACGATGGACCTGATGGGGATCGGGGTCGAGGACCTGATCGACGGCGTGGACGAGCCGATCGGCGCCGCGACAGCCCTGCTCGAGATGAAGGAGAGCGCGATCCAGTTGTTCATCTGAGGCGGCGAGGGTCGTTCGCCAGGCTAATTAGCAACGCGAAGTATCTCTGCTAGCATGGGAGCGTGGCTACCCGCGCTCCCGACACCGCCGAGCTCGCCGCCAGGCTTCGCCTGGCGGTGACGCGCCTGGCCCGCCGCCTCCGTCAGGAGGCCGAGGCGGGGATCACGCCCTCGATGCTCTCGGCGCTCTCCTCGGCCGAGCGCCAGGGCCCCCTCACGATGCGGGACCTGTGCGCGGCCGAGCAGGTCCAGCCGCCGACCATGACGCGAATCGTCGCGGCGCTGGTCGCGGCCGGCCTGGTCGTGCGCGAGGCCGACGCCCGGGACGGACGGGTCGCATGGGTGAAGGTCACGCCCGAGGGCCGCCGCCTGCTCGAACGCAGCCGCCGGCGCAAGGAGGCGTTCCTGGCCCGCGCGCTCCGAGACCTGGACCCGCGCGACGTCGCCACGCTCGAGGCCGCGGCCGGCGTGCTCGAACGCTTCACCGAGGCGCCCCACGATTCGGGGGAGCGCTCGTGACCAGGGTCGGGCTCGCGGTCCATCGCACCTTCCACGCGGTGGGGCATTCGCGCAACTTCCGCCTGTTCTTCATGGGGCAGGCGATATCGGTCAGCGGCACCTGGATGCAGATGGTCGCGGCGGCCTGGCTGGTCCTGCAGCTGACGGGCAGCGGCGTCGCGCTCGGCATCGACACCGCGCTCGGGTTCGGCCCGATGCTGTTCATCGGGGCGTTCGGCGGGGCGCTGGCCGACCGCCACGACAAGCGGCGGATCCTGCTGGGCACGCAGATCGCGTTCGCCGCGCTGGCCGTGGCGTTCTGGACGCTCGTGGCCACCGGCGTCGTCCAGGTGTGGATGGTCTATTCACTGTCGCTGCTGCAGGGGATCGTGACCTCGATCGACCAGCCGACCCGGCAGAGCTTCTTCGCCGAGATGGTCGAGCCGAGGGACCTCCCGAACGCGGTCAGCCTGAACAGCGCCGTGATGACCGGGACCCGGATCGTCGGGCCCGCGCTCGCCGGCGTGCTGATCGCGAGCCTCGGCATCTCGTGGTGCTTCTTCCTCAACGCGGTCTCGTAC
Source organism: Actinomycetota bacterium (assembly GCA_046731295.1). Taxonomy (GTDB): domain Bacteria; phylum Actinomycetota; class UBA4738; order UBA4738; family HRBIN12; genus DASSJM01. Next base: position 15,059 of record JBKPKU010000172.1, on the reverse strand, counting down.
GTCGCCGTGATCGGCGCGCTCCTGGTGATGCGGACCTCGGAGCTGCGGCCCAACCGCGCCCCGCGCGAGGCCGGCGCGATCCGCGAGGGGCTGCGGTACGCGTGGCGGACCGGCGGGCTCCGCCGGCCGCTCGTGCTGATGTCGGTCCTGTTCCTGTTCTCGTTCAACTACTCGGTGCTGATGCCGCTATTCGCCAAGGGGACGTTCCACGGCACCGCAGGCACGCTCGGCCTCCTGCTCGCGGTCGCGGGCGTCGGATCGCTCGGCGGCGCGCTGTTCATGGCGGCCAAGCCGAGGCCGGGCGAGCGGCCGCTTGCGTGGGCCGCGGTCGGCGTCGGCATCGTCACCACGGTGGTGGCGGTCGCGCCGACGCTGGACGTGGCCGTGCTGATGATGCTGCCGCTCGGCGTCGCCTCGATCATCTTCTTCGTCACGGCGAACTCGACCCTGCAGCTCACGTCCCGCGCCGACATGCGAGGCCGCGTGATGGCGCTGTACGGGATCGTGTTCCTCGGCACCACGCCGATCGGTGCCCCGATCGCCGGATGGGTAGGGCAGCACGCGAACCCGCGCGTCGCGTTCGCGGCCGGCGGCGTGATCGCGCTGGTCACGGGCCTCGTGGGCCTGTGGCTGCTCGCGCGCCGCGGCGCCGTCGACGAATCGCCCGTCGCGGTCGGGGCCGTGCCGGCCGGTCCGGCCGAGATCGCGTCCGCCTGACCCGAGCTACGCGGCGCGCGTCGCGCCGATGTTGAGCCGCACGTAGTCCAACTCGATCCCAGGCAGCCGGGATGCCACCGCGCGGGTGAAGGCCGCCGCGTCGTCGGCGCTCATGTCGTGCACGTGGTCGCGGAGCACGACCGTCCGAAGGAACGTCCCGAGCGCGTCCAGGCCCTCGAACGGCGTTGGCTCGCGGGTGAGCCAGCACTCGATCTCGGCGAAGCCGGCCCGTCTCAGGCGATCCACCGTCTCCTCGGGCGTCGCGAACACCTTGCCGCCGAACGTGTCGGCGCCGAGGTCCTCCAGGACCCGGACAACCGAGGTCAGGTTCCCGGCGCCGCCGCACTGCGCGACCAGCCGGGCACCCGGGCGCATCGCGCCGGCGAGGTTCGCGAACAGCGCGTTGTGATCGGGGACCCAGTGGAAGGTCGCGGTCGAGAACACCGCGTCCACGGGTTCGTCGACGGGGAGCGGCTTCATCAGGTCGGCGAGGACGAATGCGACGCGGTCGCCGAACCGCCCGAGTCGCCCCCGGGCCTGCTCGATCATCGAGGCCGAGCCGTCGAGCGCCACGATCCGGGCGTTCGGGAAGCGGTCGGCCACGAGCTCGGTGACTCGGCCCGATCCGCACCCGGCGTCGATGACGGTTCCGGCGCCGTCGAGCTCGAGCCTCTCGAGCACCGCGGTGCCCCAGCGGAGTTGCGGATCGGCGATCCGGTCATAGGTGGCGGCGTCCCAGTCTCGTGGCACGGTGGTTATCGCCCGAGCAGCGAGAAGTGCATGTAGTCCTTGTCGCCGCTCCAGTCGCCGCCCCACTCCCACCCGATCGCGGCGAAGGAGCGGAACACGACGTCGCCCTGGTGGACCATGCCCTCGAGATGCCGGCCGCGGTCCAGGTACGGCTCGGCCGCTCGGTTGCGGACGAACCCGTCGGTCGTCACGTAGGGGTTCTGGAGCGGGTTGAGGTCGATCGCCAGTCCGTAGGCGTGCTGGGAGTAGTCGCCCCCCGGCCCGAGCGCGGTCACGACGGGCCGGCAGTTGAACGACGCCGTCACGCTCCGGTGGCTGGTGATGCGGCGGTGCTGTTCGAACCGCTCGGGCTTGAACTCGGTGGCGAGCGCGACCTTCTTGATCGGGAACCCGGCGTCGTACAGCTGCCTGAACACCCACAGGACGTCCTCGGCCACCGAGGCGTTCACGACCATCGGGCCGCGACGCAGCGCGTGGTCGAACCCCCAGTAGTTGAAGTGCAGGATCCTGAGATCCTCCAGCGGAACCGGACAACCCGGCTTCCACGTCGTGCCGCGCATCTCGGCGGCGAGCCCAGCTGGGAGCGGGTCGATCTTGCCCTTGAACCCAGATCGCTCCGTCGTCGGTTCGCCGGCCGGTAGGGGGGAGGGCGAGGCGCTTGGGGACTGCTTGGAGGCGGCCGGCATCGGGCCCTCGGCGGGGAAGGACGGGGTCTCTCCGCCACCGTCGTTCGTCGTGCCGCACGCCGCGAGCGTGATCGCGACGAGCGCGGCGAGACCGAGGCCTCGCAGCCGCGTCACGGCAGGAACTGCTCCTCGATCAGCACGACCTGATCGCCCTCGATCGTCACCCAGTATGGCGAGCCCTGCCCCGCGTATCGCCGACCGCCGATGTCGGTGAACCCCTTCGAGCCGATCGCGGTGGCGAACGCGTCGAGGTCGGCGCCGGGCGTGGTCTCGCAACAGTTGTTCCAGTCGATGAGCTGGAGCTCGACCGAGGGGCCGAGTGCGAGCGCTCGCTTCTTGATGTTGTCGTTAACGATGTACACGTCGTTGGGGACCGGGACCTCGTCGCCGCGCGCCGCGGCCTGCTTGTTGGCCTCCTCTCCCGTGTAGAAGCACGCGAGGTCGAACGACATGGTCCCCGACGCCGTGTCCACCTCCTTGACGAAGCCGAAGTACCGCCCGTCCGGCAACGTGTCGGGGGCGGAGGTCCCGCAGCCGAGGTTCTCCGATGTCGGTTCGGTTGGGCCGGTGGCTCCGGTCGGCGCGGTCGCCGTCGCTCCCGTTGGCGCGGTCGGCTGGGTCGCTCCCGTCGCAGCCGTGTGCGCGGGCCCTCCCGTGTGTGGAGTTTCGTCGTCGTCCCCGCTGAGCGCGATCGCGGCGATCACGCCGGCAACCACCAGGATCGCGACAACGATCGAGATGATCACCCAGAACGACCGGCCGTCGCCGCCTGGGGGCTCGGCGGGTCGCCCGGGCAGCGGGGCCGTCGACTCGGGAGGCGGAGGCGGTTGGGTGGGGTCCGTGGACACGTCGCATGTTGTATCACCCGGCCTGTCGTTCGGAGCCCATCGCGCCGCGTGAAAGAGACCCGCGCCGGGCTACCCGAGTTCCTGTTCGAGCGTCCAGGCGCCCCCGGGCTCGACCCTGGAGACCTCGACCGTGGTCCCGTCCTGCATGCGCAGGCGGTAGCGCATTCGGCGGATGCCGTCTGTCTCCTCCAGCGAGCGCCGCTCGACCTCGACGGCCTCCTCGACCCCGCCCCACACGATCGCCCGCGGCTCCTCGTCGGCCCGCCCCCCGGCGTAGAAGCGCAGCGAGACCTCGGGGATGCGCCCGATCCAGCGTGGCAGGACGGGGGCCCAGAGCAGGAAGACGATGCCGACGATCGCGACCGACCATGCTTCGCCGAGCGCGTTCAGCATCGGGATCGCCAGGAAGGCCGCCGCCACGCGGGACAGGTTGTACAGGACGTCGTACACGGCGAAGACGCGCCCCCGGTACCCGTCGGGGATCGCCTCCTGCACCATCGTGTCCACGGGGATCTTCTTCCAGGCGAACGTGAGCCCGACCGCGAAGCTCGCGAGCAGCACGCTCCAGCCGGTGATGTGGGTCGACACCACGATCAGTACGAGCCCGCCGGCGACGAACGCCATTGCGACGATCCGCTCCTTCGCGAACCGCTCCTCGAGCTTGCCGACGGTCAGGATGCCGAGCAGCACGCCAACGCCGCCGGCGCCGATCAGGTTCGAGAACGAGCCCACGCCCTCCCGGAACCGGTCGCGGAACACGAACAGCGAGAGCACCAGGACGATCCCCTGCCCGACTTGGTCGAGCGTGATGGAGGTGATCGGGCCGACCGCCCGAGGCGTTCGGGCGAGGCGGGTGATCCCGTCGGCGAACTCACGCACGACGCGGCGGAGCTCGTCGGCGACGGGCGCCTCGGGCAGGTGATGCGGGACGAGCGGGTTCCGGATGCGCGCGGCTACGAGCGAGGCGATGAGCCACTCGGCACCGGCCAGCGCGGCGACGGGTGCGTTCCCGAACAGGTCGGCCATCCAGCCGCCGACGAACACGCCCGCGAGCAGCGCGACCGTTCCCCCGACGGTCGCCATCGAGTTCGCGATCAGCAGGTCCTCGGTCGGGACGAGGCGGGGGACGATCGTGACGGCGGTCGCCAGGTAGAACCGATTGACCGAGAGCACCCACAGCGCCCCGCCGAAGAACAGCACCGGCGCCGCCTTTGGGTCGAGCACCACCACCCATACCAGGGCGGCTCGGAGCCACGGCGCCACGACCAGGATCCTTCGGCGAGACCAGCGGTCGATGAACACGCCGGTGAAGGGGCCGAGGATCGAGAACGGCAACGCGATGACCAGCGTGGCGACCGCGAAGCCGAAGATCGTGTTCTGCTCCTCGGGGTTGAACACGATCGAGGAGATCAGCGCCGCCTGGAACAGGCCGTCGCCCGACTGCGAGATCAGGCGGATCGCGAACAGCCGCCGGAAATCGTCGCTTCGGAGGGCGTCTCGGGCGCGCTGGCGCGTGGACTTCACACGCGGATGGTAGGCGGCGGTCTGCGTTCGGGCGCTACCGGCGCAGGAACCCGACCACCACGCCGAAGTCCTCATCGCCCAACCCCGCCTCGATCGCCTCGTCGCATCGGGCCGCGGCGGCCTCGGGCACGGTGAGCAGCGTTCCCAGCCGAGCGGCCTCGTCGAACGCGAGCGCGAGATCCTTGCGCGCCAGGACGAGCCGGAAGTAGGAGGTCTGGTCCTCGCCCCTGAGGCGCGGGCGCCAGCGTTCGATCATCGAGGCGAGCGGGCCGGCCGCCAGGCTGTCGAGCACCACGTCGAGATCGAGCCCGGCTCGATCGGTGAGCGCGAGCAGCTCGCCGACCGCCACGAGGGCCACGATGCCGGCCGCGTTGTTGACGAGCTTCAGCATCGCGCCCGAGCCCGACGCGCCCAGGTACATCGGCGTGCCGAGGATCGCCAGGAGTTCCGTGTGGCGTTCGAAGACCTCGCGCTCGCCGCCGACGAAGATCACGAGCCTGCCCGCCTCGACCGACGGGACGCTGCCGAGCACCGGGGCATCGAGCACGGCGACCGGCGCGAGCCGCTCGACCACCGAGGCGAGCGCGGTCGGGCCGACCGTGGACATCTCGATCAGCGTCGCGTCGGATCCCATCGGCGAGGCCGCGCCGCCTTCGCCGAACAGCACCTGCTCGAGCGCGGGCCCGTCCGTCACCATCGTGATCACGACCTCGCGGTCCGAGACGGCCTCGGCGGGAGAGCTCGCCCGCCGGGCCCCGGACTCGACGAGCTCGTCGTCCCGGCCCGGCGTGCGGTTCCACACGGCGAGGTCATGGCCGGCGCCGAGGAGCCTGTTCGCGATCGCCCGCCCCATGGCTCCGAGTCCGAGTACCGCGACCCGGCTCACGACGGGATCACCGCCACCACGTCGACCTCGATCACGGCGTCGGGCACGACGAGGGCAACGACCTGGACGGCCGTGCTCGCCGGCAGCTCGGAGGTGAGGTATCGAGAGCGCACCTCGCGCATCTCGGGGAGGCCCTCGAGCGTCGTGACGTAGGTTTGGAGCTTCACGACGTCGGCGAGCGACGCGCCGTTGGCCTCGAGGATCGCCTCGACGTTCTCGAACACCTGCAGGGTCTGCGCCGGCAGGTCGTTCGGGGCCACGATGTTGCCCTCGGCATCGCTCGCGATCTGTCCGGAGACATAGACCCAGGTCCCGTCGGCAGTCTCGACGCGGACCGAATGGGCATACGTTCCGATCGGGGCCGCGACCGTGTCGGGGTTCAGTCGTGACGTGCGCATGCGCTCTCCTCTCCGCCGTTGCGCCCAACCGTAGTCGACGCCTGCGACCGGCCGCCATCCGGTCGTTCAGGACGTCGCGGGAGGCTCGGTCAGCCGCTCCACCGGTTCGAACCCGAGCTTGCGGTAGAGCGCGACCGCCGGCTCGATCGCCTCGGTGACGATCAGGTCGAGCTCGGAGTGCCCCGTCCCGATAAGCGCGTTTCCGCCCGCAGCGAGCAAGGACGCGCCGATGCCTCGACGTTGTGTATCGGGACGAACGGGCCGTACTGGCCCCCGACCGTCCGCTCGACTTCGCCGATCGCGTCGTCCGCGTCCTCGCCCTCGTCATCCACGGTGCCGCGATAGGCCGCGAGCAGCACACGACCGACCTCGGGCACGTCGGCGGGGACGAGACCTCGGACTTCACCCGGCCCGGCGATCTCACGCTCGGCGAGCGCGAGCTGGAACCGAAGCCGCGGGTAGGTCGTCAGCGGAGGATCAGGCCTCGGCGGGCTCGATGTCCTCGATGTCGAAGAACGCCGTCCAGTCCGCGTCCTTCGAGGCGCCGTTGCCCAGGATGAACTGCTCGACCATCTCCCGGGCGGCCTCGTCGCTGAACTGGACCGGCGGCGACTTCATGAAGTAGGCGCTCGGGCCGATCAGCGGGCCTGACACGCCGCGGTCGAGCGCGAGCTTCGCGCACCGCAGCGCGTCGATCACGATGCCCGCCGAGTTCGGGCTGTCCCAGACCTCGAGCTTGAGCTCCACGTTCAGCGGCACGTCGCCGAACGCCTGCCCCTCGAGCCGGATCTGCGCCCATTTGCGGTCCTCCAGCCACGGCACGTGATCCGAAGGCCCGATGTGGATGTCCTGCTTGTCGAGCTTCTTGCGCATCTGCGACTGCACGGACTGCGTCTTGGAGACCTTCTTGGAGGTCAGGCGCTCGCGCTCGAGCATGTTCATGAAGTCCATGTTGCCGCCGAAGTTCAGCTGGTAGGTCCGGTTCAGCTTCACGCCCCGGTCCTCGAACAGCTTGGTGAGCACCCGGTGGATGATCGTCGCGCCGACCTGGCTCTTGATGTCGTCGCCCACGATGGGGACGCCGGCCTCGACGAACTTCGAGGCCCACGACCTGTCCGAGGCGATGAACACCGGCAGGCAGTTCACGAACGCCACGTGCGCGTCCAGCGCGGCCTGCGCGTAGTGCTTGGCCGCCTGCTCCGAACCCACGGGCAGGTACGAGACCACGACGTCGGCCCCGGCCTCCTTCAGGGCCTTGGCGACGCCGACCGGCGGCAGCTCGGACTCGACGATCGTCTCGCGGTAGTAGCGGCCGAGCCCGTCGAAGGTAGGCCCCCGCTGCACGGTGATCCCGGTGAGCGGCACCTCGGCGAACCGGATCGTGTTGTTGGGCTCGGAGACGATGGCCTCGGCCACATCGGTGCCGACCTTCTTCCCGTCCACGTCGAACGCGGCCACGATCTCGACGTCGCGGACGTGGTAGCCGCCCAGGTCCACGTGCATCAGGCCCGGGACGGGGTCGGTTGGGTCGGCGTCCTTGTAGTACTCGAGTCCCTGGACGAGCGACGACGCGCAGTTGCCCACGCCGACGATCGCGAGTCGAACCTTGCTCATGTTGCGCGCTCCTTTCGGCGAAGCGACCGGTTGGTGGTCCGGCGCTTCGAAGCCCCCCTCCTGGGTTCGGTGGTGCGACGTTCGGCCGCATTGCGCTCGGCCGCGATGAGTCCGTTCAGCCATGCGATGTCCTGCTCCGTGCTCTCGCGCCCGTGCTGCATCAGGGACACGGTGTAGGTGTCGCCGTTGGTTCTCGCGGCGAGCGAGGCGCGGATCGTGGACAGGCGCTCCTCGAGGAACGCCCTTCGGCGTTCGAGCAGGCGGATCCGCGTCTCCGGCGACAGGTACTTGAAGAACGACATCCGGACGCGGAAGCGGTTGTCCTCGCCCGAGGATTCGGGTCCGGTCTCCTCGAGGAGCTCGCGGAACAGCTGCTCGCCGTGCTCGGTGATCCGGTAGACGTTCTTCCGGCGCCCGACCTCCTGGCTGTCGAAGATCTGCTCGACCGCGCCCTGGCGCTCGAGGCGCCTCAGCGACGGGTACAGCGATCCGTACGAGACGCGCCAGAACCCGCCGAGCGAGTCCGTGAGCCGCTTCGACAGCTGGTACCCGTGCATGGACCGCTCCTTGAGCAGCCCGAGGATCGCGAGCTCGAGCATCCGTGTCCTTTCGGGCCCCCGTGGGCCGTCCATTCGGCCGTGAAGGCGAGGGCCGATATATCGGGTAAGTATATCGCTCCGATATATCTACCCGCTACGTCCCGGGAGCGTCAACCCGGTCGCTCAGCCTCGCCGGGAGGGCCGGCGCGGGGTACCTGCCTGCGGCCAACGCCAGGCCTGCCGAGATCAGGCCGGCCACGCCGCACCCGATCCAGAGCGCGTTCGGGCTTCGCGCGTACACCACCGTGCCGAGTACCGGGCCGATCACCCCGCCGAGCGCGAACATCATCCCGAGCGACGCCTGGTAGCGCCCGCGCGTGTGCTCGGGGGAACGATCCGCCACGAAGGCGCTGGCAGGGGGCGACGCGACGATCTCCCCGAGCGTCCAGACGAACACCATCGCCACCATCGCAGCGACGGCCGTCGCGACGGACAGCGACGCGAACGCCGCCCCGATCAGCACCGAGCCGAGCGCAACCATGTGCGTTCGCGAGCGGCGACCGGTCCATGCCGCGATCGGCAGCTCGAGGAACACCACGATCGCGCCGTTCAGGGCCTGCAGCGCGCCGTAGACCGCGTTCGAATACCCGGCGTCGCGCACGTGCAGGGCGAACGTCGAGACGTTCTGCATGTAGATCGCGGCGCCGATCACGACCGAGCCGAGGAACAATAGGAAACCCCGGTCGGCCAGGATCGTGCGCGTCGCGCCTACGAGGTGACGCTCCTCGTGCCGCGAGGTGCGCGTGCCGTGCGGCAGCGCGACGAGCGAGATCACCCCGAACGCCGCCGAGGTCGCGGCGTCGCCGATGAACAGGTAGCTGAAGGAGCGGTCGGCGAGCAGCCCGCCCAGCGCGAGCCCGCACGCCCACCCGATGTTGACCGCCAGCCGGTACGTCGCGAACGCGGACACCCGCCCGTCGCTCGGCACCATGTCGGTGATGAGCGCCTGCGCGGCCGGGCGGTGCAGCTCGGCCACGAACGCGAGGATCGCCATGACCGGGTAGATCACGACCAGCGTCGTGGCCTGCCAGAGCAGGAGCGTGAGCGCGGAGGCGCCGAGCATCGAGAACCCGATCGCGTTGCGCCGCCCGATCCGGTCGGTGAGCAGGCCACCCACGATCTGCGCGCCGAACCCGCCGACCCCGTACATCGCAACGGCCAGCCCGGCCTGCGGCACCGAGAAGTCCCGCGAGGTCAGGTACAGCGTGATGAACGGCAGGACGAACGTGCCGAGCCGGTTGACGAAGGTCCCCACGAACAACACCCAAGCCGCGGGAGGCAGCGCGCGCAGGTTCTCGCGGAGAGTGGGTCGGGGGCCGCCCATCCGGTTCAGCCTACGGCCGGGTTCTGACGTCCCGTTAGCGGCGGTAGTCGGTCACGTAGCCGGGCGGCTCGAGGCCGTCGGGGAGCTCCGGGTCGGGCTCGGGCTTGCCGGGGACCGTTCGGATCGGCAGCACGCCGGCCCACACCGGCAGGTCCATGTCCTCGGCGTCGTCCTTGGGTGGGCCCGTGCGGATCTTGGCCGAGGCCTCCTCGATCGGGATCGCGAGGATCGTGGTCTGGTCGAGCTCGCGCTGGTTGGGCAGGCGCGCGTCGTGGGCGCGCCCCCGTGCGACGTGTTCGACGAGCGCGCGCTGAGCCGCGAACTTCTCGTCGGGGTCGGACACCTCTCGCGCGTGTCCGTAGACGACCACCGAGCGGTAGTTCATCGAGTGGTGGAACGCGCTGCGCGCGAGCACCAGCCCGTCGAGCAGCGTCACCTCGGCCGCGACCGACGCGCCGCCCTTGGTGCCGCGGAGCGTGCGGCTCGCGTTCGAGCCGTGCACGTAGAGCGTGTCGCCCGAACGCGCGTGGATCGTCGGGATCACCCGCGGCTCGCCGTCCTGCACCCACGCGAGGTGGCAGATCAGCGCCTCGTCCAGGATCGCGTCGATCGTCTCGCGGTCGTAGGCGCCGCGCTCCGGGAGGCGGCGGACGCGCGTGCGTTCGGAGGGCGGTCCCGCGCGCTGGCTCCGCTCGGCGATCCGGTCGGTCATGCCCGCATGCTATCGTCCGGCGACGCCGCTTCGCCGGTTACGCGGGGGCTATCGCATGCCGGGGGGAGCGCTCCCGCCGTCACCCCGCTCCTGCAGGAAGCGCTCGATCTCGCCGACCAGCTCGTCACCCGTCGGCAGCTCCTGGTTGTCGACCACCGACTCGAGTCGCTCGACGTAGGTCCGCGTGTCGTCGTCGGCCTGGACGATCTGATCCAGCCGCTCGCGCTGTGCCATCGCGTCGTCGGGCAGATCGCCGAGCGGTGGGTCCACGCCCAGGTGCCGGCCGAGGTGCTCTAGGATCGCGATCGACGCCGCCGCGTACGGCCCTCCCACGTAGTGCGGGACCTGGGCGTAGAACCCGACCGCCGGGATGCCCGCGTCGGCGGCCGCCATCTCCAGGGTCGACAGCGCGGCCGAGGGCACGCGCAGCAGTCCCGCGGGCCCCACCTGCTCGTCCTCGGCGAGCAGCCCCACGGCCGATGCGGTGGCCAGGACCGGGACGGGCCGGGTGTGGGGGACCGCGGTCGGGATAGACCCGAGGCTCACCCACTGCGTGACGCCGAGCCGCTTCGACAGGTCGACCAGGTCGCGACCGAGCTCCTGCCAGCGGAAGTCCGGCTCCGCCCCCGTCAGCACCAGGACGTCGCGCCGGTCGTGGTGGGATCGGCGGAGCGTGAGCTCGGGCCAGGTCAGGTGCTCGAGCCGGCCGTCCACGACGTCCAGGACCGGCCGGCGTGAGCGGAAGTCGAACAGGACGTCGGCTTCGAAGCCCGCGATGAGGTCGGCGCCGTCCGCGACGCGCTCGGCGGCGGCCGTTGACGCCCCGGCCGCGTCGATCCACCCGTCGAAGGCGGCGACGATCACCGGCTCGCTCAGGGGATCGGCGGGTTCGGCCAGGGTGTACAGGGGCATCGCTCCGAGGATAGCCAGGGTGTCTGGTTCGTGTGACTCCCGCACTGATCGCCAAATCGGAATACTGAATATAGCGACTCTGCTATGCTTCCGGCTATGATCGCCGGACACCTGATCAGGGAGGCCCGCCGGCGAGCGGGCCTGTCGCAGGCCGAGCTCGCGGAACGCGTGGGCACCACGCAGTCGGCCATAGCCCGCCTCGAGCGCGGCCGGACCTCACCCAGCCTGGAGCGGACACGCGAGCTGATCCGCGCGTGCGGGCTGGACCTCCGGTTCGAGCTCGTCCCGATCGACGATTCCGACCTGTCGCTCGCCCGGACGAACCGAGCGCTCAGCGTCGACGCGCGACTGCGGCAGAACGCGAGGGCGGTCGCTTTCGCCGCGGCGGCCAGGAGCGCCGCTGGTGGACGAGGCTGAGTTCCGGCCCCAGGAGATGCTGGGCGTCCTGCATGCCCACGGCGTGCGCTTCGTCTTGGTCGGTGGGTACGCGGCGATCGTTCACGGGTCGCCCTACGTGACGATGGACATCGACGTCGTCCCGGAGCGCTCACAGGACAACCTGACCCGATTGTCGGACGCGCTCGACGAGCTCCATGCGCGCGTGTGGACGAGCGCCGAGCCGGAGGGCATCCCGTTCGGTCACGACGGCCGGTCGCTCGGCGAGTCGCGCACCTGGAACCTCGTCACGGACCACGGGCGGCTCGACATCACCTTCGAGCCGAGCGGGACGACCGGCTACGCCGATCTCGCCCGCGACGCGCTCAGGCTCACGATCCTCGGCGTGGATGTCGACGTCGCGTCGCTCAACGACGTCATCCGCTCGAAAGAGGCGGCCGGTCGAACGAAGGACCGACTCGTGCTGCACGTGCTGCGTGCGCTCCAGGAGGAGTTCGGCGAGACCTCCTAGCGATCAGCCCTTCACGAGCTCGGCAAGCGCGGCGAGCCGCTCCTTCCAGAACGCGCGCATCTCCTTGACGGCTCCGTCATCGGGCAGGCGCTCGTGCTGGATCGCGGCCGAGGACTTCGACGGCCCCTTCGCCGTGATGCCCACACCACGCGCGAGCCGTCCTTCCCGAAATCGAACCGTGCCGTCCTGGGCGCCGTCGCCGTTCGGAGCGCGAGCGTGCCCTTGCGGATCCATCGGTTGCGCTGCCGCGCCTGCGCGAACATCGTGTGGATGCGCTCGGCGCCGACCGGAAACGTCTTGGTCACCCCCACCGAGAAGCCGTCGGGGCGCTGGTGCGCCGCCCGCATGCCCCGGGCTCGCTCGTAGCCGACCGTGACGTTCTGCGACCACCACCCGTCGACGCCGAGCTCACGTTCACGTAGCGGGCAATCTCGGTGCGTGTGCTCGGTGGCACCCCAGGCGTCGAGGATGCGGAACCAGTCGTCCCACCGCTTGCCGGTCGCCCGGCGAACGCCGCGTCCGACACCAACGGCTCGGCCGCGCGCGGCGGCAGGGGCTCGGGCTTGACGACGTTGCGCCGGGCGGCGGTGTAGCGCTCGCCGGTCTTGGTCATTCGCGTGCGGACGTCGCGCTTGCGTGCCTTCTGCTTGGTCATGCCGATCCCTTTCCGGACCGCACGATCACGAGACCCACGCTCCCGGACCGCCGGTCCAGGGACGGCCGACCATTCACCCCGAGGCGGAGCCCCTTTGCCCGCTCTGGCCGGCGGCGTGGGCGCCGGGGCGCGGGTTCGGCGTGGGGAACGCCGTCGACCGAAGTATTGGCCGGGGGTCGGTTACGGGCGAACGCGCAGGCCCTCGAGGCCGCGGATGATGTAGTTGGGCTTCCAGCGGGGCTCCTCGACGGCCACGAGGTTGGGGAAGCGGTCCATGAGCGTCGAGAACGAGACCTGCAGCTCCTGGCGCCCGAGCGGCGCCCCCAGGCAGAAGTGGATCCCGGCGCCGAACGTGAGGTGCGGGTTCGGCTCGCGCGCGAGGTCGAGCTCGTCCGGGCGCTCGAACACCGAGGGGTCGCGGTTGGCGGAACCGAACAGTAGACCGAGCTCGGCGCCGCGCGGTATCTCGACGCCGTGGATCTCGAACGGCTCGAGGACCCAGCGCTCGAACATCTGCAGCGGGGTGTCGAACCGCAGGAGCTCCTCGATCGCGTTCGGCAGGAGCGAGCGATCCTCCCGGAGCTCCTTCAGCCGGTCTGGGTTTCGGAACAGCGACCACCAGCCGAGCAGCGTCGAGTTCACCGTCGCCTCGTGTCCGGCGTTCAGCAGCAGGACGCACGTGCCGACCAGTTCATCCTCCGTCAGCGTCTCGCCCCCGTCGGCGACGATCGCGAGCTGCGAGATCAGGTCCTCGCCGGGGTCCTGTTTCCTGACGCGCGCGAGCCCGCGCAGGTACTCGGAGAACTCGGTGCTCGCGCGGACGGCGTCGCGCTGCATGTCCTCGGAGGGATTGAGCTCGTACATCTTGCAGATGTCGGCCGACCACGGCCGCAGGTGTTGCTGGTCCGACGGCGGCACGCCGAGCATCTCGGCGATCACCGTCACGGGGAGCGGCTCGGCGACCCGTATCAGGTCGAACTCGCCCGCGCCGTCGATCTCGTCGACGAGCTCGTCCATGATCGCCTGCACGCGCGCGCGAAGGCCCTCGACGAACCGCGGCGTGAACGCCTTCGAGACCAGGCGGCGCACCCGCGTGTGGTTCGGCGGCTCCATGTCGAGGATGCCGGTGTTGATCAGGTCCCAGAACGACGCGTGCCAGGCCGGCGGCTCCGGGTGGCCCATCTCGGCGTGGGTGGCCGCGTGCAGGTACGTGCGTCCGAACCGCCGGTCGCGCAGGAGCGCGTTGACGTCCTCATAGCGCGAGATCAGCCAGTGGTCGGTCGCCTCGTCGTGGCGGACGGGCTCGCGCTCTCGAAGGTCGGCGTAGGTCGGGTACGGGTCCGCGATGAAGCCGAGATCGTTCGGGGCGAACGCCACGGTCCGACTGTACCGCGGGCAGCGGGCGGCCCCACCGGGAGCGACTACCCGAACGCGAACGCACCGTAGCCGACGACGCGTTCGGGATCGCCGGCCGCGTCCGCGGAGGTCCGAAGGTCGAGCAGGCGGACGTCGAGGGTTCGGCGCCGCGAAAGGGTTACCAGGCCACGCAGCGCTTGAGCCCCGCACGCGGCGTCGTCGGAGATCGCGTCCGGGTCTCGAGCGAGAACCGCGCCGGCGGTTCGGCGGTCGAGGACCTTCGTCGTTCGATCGTCCCGGTAGTGGCTGAGGTCGGTGCTGACGACCGCGAGGTCCATTCGCTCCCACAGGAGGTCCAGCAGGTCGGCCACCGGTGCGGGTGAACCGACGGCAACGGGCAGGATCGAGAACCCGGGGTCGAGCGTTCGGATCAACAACGGCAGCTGGACCTCGAGCGCGTGGTCGTGGCCGTGCGGCCGGTCGTCGGCCGTCGCTCCGCAACCGATCGCGAGGTCTCGGAGCTCGGCGTCGACCTCGACGTTGCCCAAAGGAGTCCGCCACGCGACGGCGCTCGGAACGGCCGAGCCCTGGAGCGGCATGAAGTGGGCCGGGCCGACAAGGGCGATCCGCCGGAGGTGCCGGGAACCTCCGAGGAGGCCGTACGCCGACGCGGCCACCGGCCCCGAGTACGCGTACGCGGCGTGCGGGGCCACCAAGGCCTTCGGCGTGGGTGCGGCCGCGTCTGGGCGGGCGCCGGCAAGGAGCTCATCGACCGTTCGCGCGAGCTCGTCCGGATCTTGCGGGTAGAAGGTCCCGGCCGCGACGGGGCGCCGAATCACGTCGAGGCGAGCCGTACCGGGAGCCTCCGCGGCCCCCACGAGCCTGGCCTCATCTCGAACACGCCGGGACAGCTGGCGCCGCAGACGCGGCATCGGCCCTCCCCGTCCAGGCCCCACCGGCCGAGCTGGTACCAGTCGCGTTCGATGAGCAGGTTCCCGCACCCGTGGCACCAAGTGGTCTGACCCTGCAAGTCTTGCACGTTCCCCGTGTAGGCGTACCGAAGGCCGTTGTCCAGCGCGATCCGCCGGGCGCGCTGGAGCGTCTCCGGCGGGGTCGAGGGACGGTCGAGCATCTTCCAGTCCGGGTGGAACGCCGTGAAGTGCATCGGGAC
>JBKPKU010000171.1:0-11183 GCA_046731295.1 Actinomycetota bacterium | reverse complement strand
CCGAACATCGCGCCGTGATCGGTCAGGGCAAGGGCCGGCATCCGCATCTCGACGGCCCGCTCGAACATGGCCTCGATCCGCGCGGCCCCGTCCAGCAGGCTGAACTCAGAGTGCACGTGGAGGTGGACGAAGGCATCCGGGCCGGTCAAAGTCCGACGAGTATAGACCCGGAGCCGGGCTGACTTACAAGCGTGTGATTATCCCAAGGATACGCACAGGCTTTGCACACGGCGGACCGGCGGCTCTCACGATGTGGATACGCTTGGCGTAACTACACGCTTGTAATCTCGAGGCCCCGTCCCTACACTCGTTCGGATGCGGCTGTCGTACTCGAGCATGAACACCTACGAGACCTGTCCCGCCAAGTTCAAGTTCCAGTACGAGGACAGGGTCCCCCAGGGGCGTTCGGCCGCGCTGTCGTTCGGCGACTCGCTGCACCGGGCGCTGCACCTGTTCCACAACCGCCCGGTGCCGGTGGCGCCCTCGGTGGACGAGCTCCTGGAGATGCTCGAGGCGTGCTGGGTCTCGGAGGGCTTCGTGGACGCCTCGGAGGAGCGGACCTACGTCGATCACGGGCGGGAGGTCCTGTCGCAGTACCACAGTGAGAACGCCGAGGCCTATCGGATCCCCGCCGCGCTCGAGTTCCGCTTCACGATCGACGTCGAGGGCGTGGCGCTGTCCGGCGTGATCGACCGGATGGATCGCATCCCCGGCGGGGGCTACGAGATCGTCGACTACAAGACCAACCGCCGGCTGCCACCCCAGGCGCGCATCGACCAGGACCTGCAGCTGTCGATCTACCACATGGCCGCTCGCGAGATCTGGGGCATCGAGCCCGAGCGCCTCACCCTCTACTACCTCCTTCCGGGGCAACGAATGACGACCGTGCGAACCGCCAGGGACGTGGACGAGCTCCGACGGCGGATCGGCGTGGTGGCCGAGCGGATCGACGCGGGGATGTTCGAACCGCGGCAGAACCCGCTGTGCGACTGGTGCGAGTACCAGCCCCTGTGTCCGCTCTTCCGACATCGGTATGAACGGGAGCAGGGCGACCCCGCACCGCGGATGACCGAGATCGTCGACGAGTGGATCGGCCTCAAGCGCAAGGGGCGCGAGGTGTACCGGCGCATCGACGAGCTCGCCGGGCTGATCAACGCGTTCGCCGACGAGCACGGGTACCGGCGGCTGTTCGGCTCGGACGGCGCGGCCATCGACCGGCGAGCGCAGCACGTGACCGCGCCGATCGACGAGAAGGTGCGCGAGATCCTCGAGCCCCTGGGCCTGTGGGAGCAGGTGCTCTCGGTTGACCCGGCAAAGCTCAACGCGCTGATCGAGTCCCGGACGCTCTCGCCCGACGTCGAGGACGCGCTGCTGGCCTCCCGCGAAGAGGTCCGAACCCAGCACGCGCTGTACCTGCGCGAGGCCGAGGGCGCCAGGCGCTAGCTCAGGCGGGTCGGTCCTCCCCCCCGGCCCGCTCCAGCGCTTCTCGCAGCTCCGACGGCAGCCCATCCTCGAGGTCCAGTCGTTCCCCCGTGACCGGGTGGTCGAACGCGATCCGCCAGGCGTGCAGGAACGGGCGGTCCAGCCCGAGCGCCCTGGCGTCCTCCCCTCCCCCGCCGTAGCGCCGGTCGCCGAGGACCGGATGTCCAACCGCCGACAGGTGGACCCGGATCTGGTGCGTCCGGCCGGTCCGCGGCCGGGCCTCGAGCAGGGTCGCGCGTTCGAACCGCTCGCGCACCTCGAACGCCGTCGCCGCGGCCCGGCCACCGGTAGCGTCGACGCGCACCCGCGCCCCGGCACGTCCGAGCGGCGCGTCCACCTCGAAGCGGTCGTTCGGTACGACGCCGCGCACGAGCGCCAGGTACCGGCGATCCGCGTCGTGTCGCTTGAACATCGTCGCCAGCGCCTCGTGCGTGAGGTCGTCGCACGCGACCACGAGCAGGCCGCTCGTCCCCGCGTCCAAGCGGTGGACGATGCCGGGGCGGAGCGGTCCACCACGCGGCGCGAGCGGCACGCCCATGCCCAGGAGGCGGTTCACGACCGTGCCGACGCGGCGGCTCTCGGTCGGATGCGTCGGGAGGCCGGCGGGCTTTCGGACCACGACGAGGTGCTCGTCGCGCCAGGCGATCTCGAGCGGGGGCCCCTCGTGTGGAAGCTCCGCCGAGCCGGCCGCGTCGACCTCGATCCGCTCGCCCCCCGCCAGCCGGTGCGACTTCGGCCGAGGCTCGCCGTCGACCGTGACGCCGCGCGCCGCGATGGCCCGCTGCGCGTCGGCCCGGGGGATCCCAAGGCGCGCCGCCACCACGGCGTCGAGGCGGCCCGGGTCCGCCTCGAAGGAGTCCGTCACGGCTCGGTGCTGGCGGGCGGGGCGGGCGCGGAGGTCTCCGGGGCCTCGGCCCGCTCGCCCGAGCCGTCGAGGCTCGCGAACGCAAGGAGCAGGGCGCCGATCACGATGGCGCTGTCCGCGAGGTTGAAGATCGGCCACACCTGGAAGTCGATGAAGTCCGTGACGGGCCCGCCGAACCCCGGACCGTTCAGCGCCCGATCCGCCAGGTTGCCGAGCGCGCCCCCCAGGATCAGCCCGAGGGCCACGGCCACGGTCGGCCGCACCGGCCGGAACGAGCACACGACGATCACCGCCGTCACGATGATCGTCGCCCCCGCGAACAGCCAGGGAGCGCTCCGGCCCAGGCCGAAAGCGCCTCCGGAGTTCGTGGTGTAGGTGAGCGAGAGCACGCCCGGGATCACGCGGATGGGCGGCCGCCCCGCCAGCGTGTGCTCGACCCAGGCCTTGCTCAGCCGGTCGAGGATCAGGATCCCGGCCGCGACCGCGTACAGGACGGCGGGCCGGGGCCGCGTGCCGCCCACCCGGCTACCGCCGCGACTGTGCCTGGGCGTCCTTGATGCAGAGGTCCGCGTAGGGGAGGGCCTTCAGCCGCGCCTTCTCGATCGGCCGGCCGCAGCGGGAGCAGGTCCCGTACGTGCCCTCGTCCATCCGGCTCAGCGCCCGTTCGATCTTGCCCAGCAGGTCCCGGACGTTGTTCTCGATCGACAGGTCCCGCTCGCGCTCGAACGTGAACGTGCCGGCGTCCGCGTTCTCCTCGTCGAAGGACACCTCGCCCGAGATGTCGGACTGCGAGGTCGCGAACTGGGTCTCCTCGATCGTGGTCAGTTGCTCCTGCAACTCGGCGCGCTCGGCCTCCAGCCGATGCCTGAGCTCGTCGAGCTCCTTCTTCGTGTGGGTGATCTTCCCGGCCATGGTCGGAGGAACCTAGCACCGGCCGTTCGGCACGACAATCAGTCGAGCTTCGTTACGCGTATGCGCATCTCCGCGATCGACTGATCGACCCCTTCAACGTCGAAGACCTTCGTCCGCGAGCGCGCCCCCCGGCGCAAGGCCACGGACGAGCCAGGCACGCCGAGCGCCTCCGCCAGGGCCAGCCGGGCCTCCTCGTTCGCACGACCGCCCTCCGGAGCCGCCCGGACGCGGGCGAGGATCCCGCGCTCGCCGAGCTCGACGGCGGTCCGCTTCGACCGCGGGTGCACCAGGACCGTGACCAATCCCATCGGGGCCTGTAGCATCGCCGGAGACAGGCGAGGACGGGAACGCGTTCGCGGGGATCCCGAGCCCGAGCGAGCCGGGGACGGTGTGAGCCCGGCGGCGAGGCCTCTGCGAGCATCCTCCCCGAGCCGCCGCCCGAACCGGGTTCGAGCCACGCGCCCGCAGTAGACGCGGCCGGGTCCGCCCGTAACAGCGGAGGGCTGTGTCCGCAGCCCGTGAGCGGCCGGAGCCGTGAGGGTTCGGCAACGCGGGGTGGTACCGCGGGGCTCGCGCCTCGTCCCTGCCTCAGGGACGAGGCGTTTGGTTTGTGAGGAGGCGAGATGTTCGAGCCGGTCGACCCCAAGCCGAGCTTCCCCGAGCTCGAGAAGCGGGTGCTGGACTTCTGGCGTGACGCCGACGTCTTTCACCGCCAGCTCGACCTCCGCAGGGACGGGCCGCTGTGGACCTTCTACGAGGGCCCGCCGACGGCGAACGGCCAGCCGGGGATCCACCACACCGAGTCGCGAACGTTCAAGGACGTCTATCCGCGGTTCCGCGCGCTGACCGGACATTTCGTCCCGCGCAAGGCGGGCTGGGACTGCCACGGCCTGCCGGTCGAGGTCGAGGTCGAGAAGGAGATCGGGACCAAGAGCAAGCGCGACATCGAGGCGTTCGGGATCGCCGAGTTCAACCGGCTCTGCCGCGCCTCGGTGCAGCGCTACGTGGACGAGTTCGAACGGCAAACCGAGCGCCTCGGCTTCTGGATCGACACCGACGACGCGTACTGGACGATGGACACCGAGTACATCGAGAGCGTCTGGTGGTCGCTCAAGCTGCTCCACGGCCGCGGCCTGCTCTTCCAGGCCGACCGCATCACCGCCTACTGCCCCCGGTGCGGCACGCCGCTCTCGGACGCCGAGGTCGCCACCGGCTATACGGAGGTCGAGGACCCGAGCGTCTTCATCCTGTTCCGCGTCGCCGAGCCGTCCGATCCCGCGCTCAAGGGCGCGGCCCTCCTCGGATGGACCACCACGCCATGGACGCTGATCTCCAACACGGGCCTCGCGGTGTCCGCCGACGCCCCGTACGTGGTCGTCGAGCACGACGGCGAGCGCCTCGTCCTCGCCGAGGCGCTGAAGGACGCCGTCCTCCCGGACGATCCGGTGGCAGGCAGACCCCTCCCCGGCTCGGCCCTGGCCGGCAGCAGGTACGAGCCCCTGTACCCGAACGTCGAGGACGCTCACCGAGTCGTCACGGCCGACTTCGTCTCGCTCGGGGACGGAACCGGCGTGGTCCACCTCGCCCCCGCGTTCGGTCCCGAGGACCTCGAGATCGGCGCGCGCGAGGGCTGGCGCACCTTCAAGCCGATCGACGGCGAGGGGCGCTTCGCGGACGAGGCTCCCGACCTCGTCCGCGGCCTGTTCTTCAAGGACGCCGACGAGCCGATCACCGAGGACCTGCGTTCGCGCGGGCTGCTCCTGCGCTCGGGGACGATCGAACACGTCTACCCGCTGTGCTGGCGGTGCGACACCCCGCTGATGTACGTGGCGCGGACCTCCTGGTACGTGAGGACCACCGCGGTCAAGGATCGGCTGCTGGACGTGAACGAGTCCGTCGACTGGTATCCCGACCACATCAAGCACGGCCGCTACGGCGACTGGCTCGAGAACAACGTGGACTGGGCGCTGTCGCGCGAGCGCTACTGGGGCACCCCGCTGCCGATCTGGCGATGCTCGAACGCCCACGACACCCCGATCGGCTCGCTGGCCGAGCTCTCGGAGCGGGCGGGCCGCGACGTGACCGGCATCGACCCGCACCGGCCGGCGATCGACGAGGTCGCGTTCGCGTGTGCCGAGTGCGGGGATGAGGCTCGCCGCGTCCCCGAGGTGATCGACACCTGGTACGACTCGGGCGCGATGCCCTACGCGCAGTGGGGCTACCACCCGGAGCTCGGCCGCGGCGTCGAGCGGTTCGAGGAGCGCTTCCCGGCCGACTTCATCGCCGAGGCGATCGACCAGACGCGCGGATGGTTCTACACGCTGATGGCCGAGGGCGTCCTGCTGTTCGACTCGACGGCCTATCGCACCGTCGTGTGTCTCGGACTCCTGGTGGACGCGCAGGGCCGGAAGATGTCCAAGTCGCTCGGCAACACCGTCGACGCGTTCGAGGTCATGGACCGCCAGGGCGCCGACGCGTTGCGCTGGTACATGCTGACGGGCGGCTCACCGTGGGCGCCCCGCCGCGTCGGGATGGAGGTGTTCGACGACGCGGTGCGCCGGTTCCTCCTGCCGCTGTGGAACGTGTACGCGTTCTTCGTCACGTACGCGAACGCGAGCGGCTTCGATCCCGCGGACGGACCGGACGTGGCGGTCGCCGACCGGCCCATCCTGGATCGGTGGGTGCTGTCGCAGCTCGCCCGAACCGAGGCGGCCGCCCGCGAGGGGCTCGAGGCGTATGACGCGACGGCGGCCGGGCGCCGGATCGCCGCGTTCGTGGAAGACCTGTCGAACTGGTATGTCCGCCGCGCACGCCGCCGGTTCTGGGACCCGGGCGACGAGCAGGGCGCCGACGGCCGCGCGGCCTTCCTGACGCTTCACGAATGCCTGGTGTCGCTCGCCGGGATGCTGGCCCCCTTCACGCCGTTCGTGGCCGAGACCCTGTGGCGCAACCTCGCCGCCGGACGCGAGGGCGCACCGGACTCCGTGCATCTGTCCGACTACCCCGCCGCCGACGAGGGCCGCATCGACCCCGGCCTCGACGAGGCGATGGCCGCGGCCCGGCAGATCGTGGAGCTCGGCCGGCGGATCCGGACCGAGACGCGGATCCGCGTCCGGCAACCGCTGCTCGAGGCGGCGGTCCATTA
This sequence comes from Actinomycetota bacterium, assembly GCA_046731295.1. GTDB lineage: Bacteria > Actinomycetota > UBA4738 > UBA4738 > HRBIN12 > DASSJM01. Next base: position 4,779 of record JBKPKU010000171.1, on the reverse strand, counting down.
CGCCGGCGACCACGAGGCGCTGGCCCGGCTGTTCGACCTCGTTGCGGAGGAACTGAACGTTAAGCAGGTCGTGTTCGCCGAGTCCGCCGAGCAGCTCGGGCGGTGGCGCGCGAAGCCGAGCTTCAAGGCGCTCGGGCCCCGCCTGGGATCACGCGTGCAACAGGTCGCCTCCGAGCTCGCGGGGGACGACGGCTCACTGGCCGCCTCGCTCGCCCGCGGCGAGTCGGTGACGATCTGGCTTGCGGACGGAGCGGTCGAGCTCTCGCCCGACGACGTCGACCTCGCGCAGGAGACGCTCGAGGGATGGGGCGTCGCCGGCGAGGGTGGCCTGACCGTCGCCCTCGAACTGGAGCTGTCCCCCGAGCTCCGAAGCGAGGGGCTGGCTCGCGAGCTCGTGCGCGTGGTGCAGGACGCGCGCAAGGCCGCCGGCCTGGACGTCAGCGACCGCATCGTGCTGGGACTGGATGCCGACGGCGATGTGGCGGCCGCGCTCGAGGCGTTCAGAGGCCGGATCGCGGCCGAGACGCTGGCGGTGGAACTCGTCGGCGGCGCCATTGCGAACGCGACCTACGACGAGCCGTTCGCGTTCGACGAGGCTCGGGGGCGGGTCAGCCTGCGGCGGGCCTAGGGCTCAGTCCTCGCCCCAGAACAGCTCGCGCAGCGAGCGCTCCCGCCGTTCCCCGGCCGGCGAACCCTCCGACGAGTACACGGGCTCGGTGCCCTCCACCTCGACGGGGGGGCCCTCGTCGGGCTCGCCCCGCGCCTCCGCGTCCGACAACCGGAGTTCGGGCGCGGGGTCGGCGGCCTCGAGGCGGGCGCGGATCTCTGAGACCGGTGCGGCCTCCACCGGCGGTGACGCCGGATCCGTGGGGCTCGGCTCCTCCCGGGCGGTCGGCGGCTCGGGAACGGCCCGGGGCCCGGCGGGCTCCTCGGGCGCGGCCTCCGCCCGCGATCGAAGCTGCACGACCATCTCCCTGATCTCCTCGGCGTGCGTCTGCACCAGCGTTCCCAGGCTCTGCAGGAACTCGCGCTCGGAGTTCAGGAACGGAGCCACCGCGGCGCGCGACGTGCCCGAGACGTCGCCCTCGAGCCCCGCCGTTGCGCGGATATGTGCCGCGTCCTGTTGCGCCCGCCGGAGGATGCCCTCGGCCTCGGCCCGCGCGCCGGCGAGGATCTGCTCGGCCTCGGCGCTCGCCGCAGCGGCCCCGGCGATGCCCCTCTCACTCGGCGCCTGGCCGTCCGCGATGTAGGCGGACAGGTCCTCGGTGATGCGGTCCAGGAACGCGTCAACGTCGCGCTCGTTGTAACCGCGGAACGCGAGCCGGAACTCGACCTGCTGTACGTCCTCCGGCGTGATCCGCGCCCCGGCGGCGGCCGGCGCGTCCTGCTTGGTCCCCTTCTTCCTCCGCATTGGTCCCCCCCGTCAGCAGTTCAGCGCGGTGCGCAGGACCGCAAGGATAACGAACGCGATGATGATGGAAAGATCCAGCCCCACGCCTCCGGCGCGGATCGGCGGGATCAGCGCCCGGAGCGGCCGAAGGACCGGTTCGGTCACGTCGTCGAGCAGGTCCAGGATCGTTCGGAGCGGTCCGGAGTAGGGCGGACGGAATCCGAACAGGAAGGCCCACGAGACCAGCACGCGGATGAACAGGATGATCGTGTACACGGTCAAGACCACGCACACGATGTCCATCAGGGCACTCTGCGCGGGGGTCATCGTGAACGTGCCGCGGTTCCGGCGGGCGTCAGAACTGGTTGTACAGGTCGCCGCCGGCGATCCGCTCGCGATCCTCTGCCGACACGTCCACGTTGGCGGGCGTGAGCAGATAGACGCGGTTGGCCACCATCTCGATCTTGCCGTCCAACCCGTAGACCAGCCCGGAAGCGAAGTCGACGAGTCGTCGGGCGATGGTGTCGTCGGTGCTCTGCAGGTTCATGATGACCGGGATCCCGTCCTTGAACCGGTCCGCGATGTCTCGCGCCTCGTTGAAGCGACGCGGCTCGGACTTGTGGATCGACCCGGCGCTCGCCGCCCGGTTGGACGGGATCGTCCGCACGATCCCCCCGTGCTCGGCCTCGAGCTCGGTCTCCCGCACGGCTTGGGGCCGCTGGAAGCGACGGACCTCGGCGTTCTCGGGTGGGGCGCCGACCTCGTCGAGATCCTCGAACTCGTCCTCCTCAACGAGGCCGAGATACGTGAGCGTCTTCTTCAACACGCCAGGCATCAGGTCCTCCCTGTATCCACCGCCGGCCGTGCCCCGAACAGGGCCGAGCCGACCCGGACCATCGTAGCGCCTTCCTCCACCGCAACCTGGTAATCCAGCGACATTCCCATTGAGAGCTCCCTCATCTTCGGGCGACGCTCGGCCACGATCCGCAGGAGCTCCCGGAGCCGGACGAAGAAGGGCCGGGAGTCCTCCGGGACCGACGGCAGGGGCGGGAGCGTCATCAGGCCCACGAGCTCGATCCCCTCGATGCCCGCCACGATCTCGGAAGCCTCGAGAACCCTACCGGGCGGGACGCCGGTCCCCCGGCCGGCGAAGTCCACTTCGACGAGCACAGGGATCGTCCGCCCGGCCGACGCCGCGCGGCGGGCGAGCCGCTCCGTCGCGCGGCCGGGCGTGACGGTGTGCACGACGTCGGCCATCTCAGCGACGTGGTGAGCGGAGCCGGTCTGGAGCGCCCCGATGAAGTGCCAGACCACGCCTTCGACCGCGGCGCGTTTGGCGCGGAGCTCCCGCACGTAGTTCTCCCCTACGTCCGACACGCCGGCGTCGCGCGCCTGCGCGATCGCCTCGGGCCCGAACGTCTTGGCGGCCGCGACGATCCGAACTCCGTCCGGGTCGCGGTCCGACTGCTCGCACGCGCGCGCGATGCCCTCGCGCAGCCTCGCGGCGTTGGCCGCGACCGGGGAAGCACAATCGACCACGTCACGGAACGTAACAGACGATGATCGTCGTCCTCAGGAGGAACACTGGAGGCCGACTTCCGGACAGGAAAGGGGGCGGGACCACGGACAGAGGCGGGGGAAGGGCGCCTCTGTTCGTCGACGGTCCCGCCCCACATCGCGGGCGGATCGATCGCCTCAGCCCTTGAGGAAGTCGGGGATATCGAGGTTCGCTTCCTCCTCGTAGTCCCCGCCTTCGGCCGCGGGCTTGAAGATCTCGTCCTCCTCCTCGACCAGGATGGAGGGCATAGGCATGACCGCTTCCTCCTCCTCGGGTACGGACACCGCGGCCGCGACCGGCTCGAGCTCCGGCTCCTCCAGCAGAGCCGACAACCGCGTCGCGCCGAAACGCGACGCGGTGACGTCGGTGGTCGCCGGCTTCGTCGCGAGCTTGTCGAAGCCCGCCGCGATGACGGTGACACGCACCTCCTCACCCAGCACGTCGTCGACCACGGCCCCGAAGATGATGTTGGCGTCGGGGTGCGCGACCCGCGTGATCGCGTCGGCGGCCGTGTTCACCTCGTGCAGGGTGAGGTCGGTCGGCCCCGCGATCGACAGCAGCAGCCCGCGCGCGCCCTCGATCGAGGATTCGAGCAGCGGCGAGGAGACCGCGGCGCGTGCCGCCTCCTCCGAGCGCTGGTCGCCGGAGCCATGGCCGATGCCCATCAGCGCCGACCCGGCGCCCGTCATCACCGACCGTACGTCGGCGAAGTCCAGGTTGATCAGACCCGGCGTCGTGATGAGCGACGTGATGCCGTCGACGCCCTGATACAGGACCTGGTCCGCGGTGCGGAACGCGTCGATCATCGGCGTCGTCGGGTCCGAGACCTGCAGCAGCCGGTCGTTCGGAACGACGATGAGCGTGTCGACGGCCTTCTTGAGCTCGGTGATGCCGAGGTCGGCCTGGGTCGCGCGCAGTCGGCCCTCAAACCCAAACGGGCGCGTCACCACACCGATGGTCAACGCGTCGAGCCCGCGGGCGATCTCCGCGACGATCGGCGCGCCACCGGTGCCGGTGCCGCCGCCCTCGCCCGCGGTAACGAACACCATGTCCGCGCCCTTGAGGATCTCCTCGATCTCGTCGCGGTGCTCCTCAACGGCTCGGCGACCGACCTCCGGGTCCGATCCTGCACCGAGACCACGAGTGGTCTCGCGCCCGATGTCGAGCTTCACCTCGGCATCGGACATCAACAGCGTCTGCGCGTCCGTGTTGACCGCGATGAACTCCACCCCCCGCAGACCGCCTTCGATCATGCGGTTGACTGCGTTCACACCTCCCCCGCCGATCCCGACCACCTTGATGACGGCGAGGTAGTTCTGAGGAGAATCCATCACCGAGACCTCCGCTCCCCGGCCAAAAGCCCCCCGGTCTACCTGGGGAAACGCCGTACTCGTCCCCTGTGGACTAAAGCTCAACTAGATGTCGATTGTTATATCTAGTTGACGTTGATCACCGCACGCTACTATCAAATCCCCAGGTACGTCAATACGGACGCGAGCTCGATTGTCCCGCGCACATAGCAACGACGTGAACGTCTACCTCACCAGCGTTGCCGCCGGCGCCGAGGGCGCCACCACGGACAGCGTTCGGATCGCACTCCCCTCTTCTTCGGCCCACTCGAGCACCCGCCGGATCGCCTCGACCTTGCGAGCCGCGTCGTCTGTCGTCCCGAACCGCACCGTCGTCCCGCCCCTGAGCCGAAGCTCGAGCGTGCCGTCCAGCATCACGCGGACGCGCGTCACCTGTGAGCGCAGCATCGGCGGCATGGCGCCGAGCGCGCGCGCCGCGCCGACCGGGCTCGGCGGTGGGCCATCGGCGGTCGTCACGGTGC
>JBKPKU010000170.1:0-2147 GCA_046731295.1 Actinomycetota bacterium | reverse complement strand
ACCGCAGCTTGTCCGCCACCTGTTCGGGCGTGCGGGACGAGTTGTTGGTCAGGAACACCACCCGGACCCCGCACCTGCGCAGTTCGGCCATCGTGGGCGGCGCGGCCTCGACCGTCCGGTCGCCGCGATAAAGCACGCCGTCGAGGTCGAACAGGAGACAGTCGTAGCGCTCGGCGAGCATCAGCCGGAGAGCCGCGCCAACGCCCGCTCGTAGTGCTCGGTCCCCGGCCGCATGACGATCGCGAGCTTCAGGTGTCCGATCGCGCGGGACCGCTGCCCGGTGCGCTCGCACGCCAGCGCGAGCGCGAAGTGCGCGTAGTCGCTCGCCGGCTCGATCTGCACCGCCTTGGCGAACTCTCGGCGCGCGCGCAGCGCCCGGCCCGACATGAACAGGGCGCGGCCCAGGGCCTCGCGGATCGAGGCCTTCTCGGGCTCGATCAACTTGGCGCGGCCCAGCAGCATCGCGGCCTGATGCGGGTGCCCATCCCGGAGGAACCGGGTGCCGCGCGCGAACAGGTCGTACGCACTCTCGGGCGGCGGGTCGGCCCGGGGGCTGCTGCTATACATGGTGCGTGCCCCGCATCTCGCCCTTCGTCGGCCTGCTGTTTGACCGCTCGGTCGTCGGCTCGCACGATCTGGTCACCACGCCACCGTACGACGTGATCTCCGAAGCGGCGCGGCGCCACTACCTGGAGTCGAGCCCGTACAACGTGATCCGGCTCGACCTCGGACCGAACGACGCGGACGGCGCCCGGGCGCAGGCCAAGTATACGGGGGCCGCATCCGAGCTCCGTTCCTGGCGCGAGCGCGGCGCGCTCGTCCCGACCGACGGACCCCGCCTGTACCCCTGTGAGATGCGCTTCGCCCTCCACGGCCGAGAGCGATCGATCCGCGGGCTGATCTGCGCGGTCGAGCTCGAGGACTGGGGGGGATCGATCGTGCCGCACGAACGCACGATGCCCGGCCCGATCGAGGATCGGCTGCGGCTGATGCGCGCCGTCGGAACCGATCTGTCGAGCATCCATGCCCTCTACCGCGGCCCGAACGACGCCGTGGCCGCCTACCTGCACGAGCAGATGGCGGCCGAGCCGGCCGCGCTCGCCACCGACGAGGCCGGGGTCGAGCACCGCCTGTGGGTCGGCGCCCCCGATCCCGCGGTGGCGTCGGCGCTCGACGCCGACTCGCTGATGATCGCCGACGGGCACCACCGCTACTCGATGGCGCTGCGGTACCGCGACGAGATGCGTTCGGAGCACGGCGCCGGCCCCTGGGACCGCGTGATGATGTTCCTGGCCGACGCCGCGATCCAGGAGCCGCCGGTCCTGCCGTTCCACCGCGTGCAGACGGCCGGCGCGGTCGAGCCCGCCGGCCGGCGCGTCCTGGACCTCGGCGAGGTCCTCGAAAGCGTGAACGACGACAAGCTCGTCTACGGCCTGGTGCTCGAGGAGGACGGCGTGCTGGTGCACCGGGTGGCCGAGCTGGACGGCCCGCCGCCCACCGTATCGGCGCTGCACGCGCAGCGCCTGGCCGGCGACGATGTCGAGCTCCGATTCACCCCGGACGCGGTGGACGCGGAGGAGGCCGTGCGCAGGGGTGAGGCGGTCGCCGCTTACCTTCTGCCACCCACCGACGCGTCCCGGATCCGCGATGTGATCGATCGCGGCGAACGCCTGCCCGAGAAGTCCACGTTCTTCTGGCCCAAGCCCCGAACCGGCCTGGTGCTGCGCCCGCTGGACCTGGACGCCGCCTAGCGGCCGTCCTCAATCGGCACCGGCAACCGGCTCAAGCTTCTTGATGCCCGCCGCCACGACCTCCGTGAGGCTCCGGGCCCCGGCCCCGCTCCGGTAGAAGCGCCGGACCAGCTGCCCGTACACGAGGACGTCGTCGCCCTTGGCGATGGGCTTCAGCGCCCGCTTGCCCACGTCCTTGTGCCAGACCGAGACCGGGAGGGGGAGGAGTCGCTTGCCCGCTTCGGGAACGGAGAGCCGCAGCTCGGTCACCTCGTCGCCCGACGGCATCGTGCGTTCGACCGGATCTGCCGCGACGGTGCCGGCGAGCACGACGACGTTGACCGTCACCATGCGCCCTCCCTCTGCTTGACCCTTCGTCGCGAACGCTAGCAGCGCCCACCGACAGGCCGATGCGTA
>JBKPKU010000169.1:0-4954 GCA_046731295.1 Actinomycetota bacterium | reverse complement strand
CTGGAGTGGACGGGCATCGAGCTCGCCCACGTCGGCGGGGTCGCGGTCGGGATCGGCCCGGGGCTGTACACGGGCCTGCGGGTCGGGGTCGAGGCCGCCAAGACGTTCGCCCAGGTCTTGCGCGTCCCCATCGTGGGCGTGCCGTCGCTGGACGTGCTCGCGTTCGCCGTCCGGACCACGAGGCGGCGGATCGGGGCCGTGCTCGACGCCCGCCGCGGCGAGGTGTTCTTCGCCTTCTACCGGAGCGTCCACGGCGGCGTCGTGCGCGAGGGAGGGTACCGCGTGGATCGACCCGAAGCCTTCGCGGCCGAGCTCGAGGCCGACCCCGAAGAGGTGTTGCTCGTCGGCAACGGTGCGATGCTGTATCGGCGGGTCTTCGAGGAGCCCGGCGTGCACGTGGGGTTCGCTCCGGCGGCGCTGGCCCACCCGTGGGCGTCGGCGCTCGTCGAGCTCTCGGCCGCGCGGTTCATCCGCGAGGAGACGGACCGGCAGGCGGACGTGGTACCCCTGTACCTGAGGAAGACGGATGCGGAGATCGGTTGGGATCGACGAGCTCGGGGCGCCTCGGCTTGAGGTGACCCGGATGCGGCGCCGCCACCTGCGCGGCGTCATGGCGATCGAGCGCCAGGTCTACCCCCGCCCGTGGAGCCCGAACCTGTTCATCTCCGAGATGTCCGAGTCCCGGAACCGGTGCTACCTCGTGGCGCGCATCGACCGCGAGGTGGTCGGCTACGGCGGCCTGATCTGCTACGGCGAGGAAGCGCACGTCACCAACGTGGCCGTCGATCCCGAACGTCAGCGGGAGAAGATCGGCACCCGCCTGCTGCACGACCTGGTGATGGCGGCCGTCGACATGAACGCCGAGGCGGTCTCGCTCGAGGTCCGGGTGACGAACTGGGGCGCGCAGCGCCTGTATGCGCGCTTCGGCTTCCGGCCGGTGGGGATCCGCAAGAACTACTACCAGGAGATCGGCGAGGACGCGCTCATCATGTGGCTCGACGGCATCCGGGGCGCGGAGTTCCGCTCTCGCATCCAACGTCTGACCGACGAGCTGCCCGGGGGCATCCGCCCGGCGACCGCGTGAGCGACGGCCCACCCGTCGGCCGCCGCTGGGACCCGCGAGGGCGCGAACGATGAGGGTCCTGGGTATCGAGACGTCCTGCGACGAGACGGGCGTCGCCGTCGTTGACGACGAGGCGGTGCTCGCCAACCTCATCGCGAGCCAGGTTCCGCTGCACGAGCGGTTCGGGGGCGTCGTGCCCGAGCTGGCGAGCCGGGCGCACGTCGAGGCCCTCACCCCGCTGTTGGACGCGGCGCTCGATGAGGCGGGATGCGGCTTCGGCGACCTGGAGGGGGTGGCGGTGACGGTGGGCCCCGGGCTGGTGGGCGCGCTCCTGGTTGGGATCGCGGCCGCGAAGTCGGTGGCGCTCGCGACGTCGGCGCCTCTCATCGGCGTCAACCACCTCGAGGGCCACATCCTCGCGAACGCCGTCGAGCATGGAACCCACTTGACGCCGGCGGTCTGCTTGGTGGTCTCGGGCGGGCACACGATGCTGGTGCACATGCCCGAGCCGCACCACTACGAGCTCCTCGGCCAGACGGTCGACGACGCGGCGGGCGAGGCGTTCGACAAGGTCGGGCGCTTCCTCGGCCTCGGGTTCCCGGGCGGACCCGCGGTCGACAATCTTGCGCGGCAAGGCGATCCGAACGCGATACGGTTCCCCCGCGCGATGGCAGACTCCGGCGACTATGACTTCTCGCTGTCCGGTCTCAAGACGGCGGTGCTCCGCCACGTCCAGGCCGAGCGCGACGCCGGGCGCGCGGTGGACCCGGCGGACCTGGCGGCCTCGTTCCAGGAGGCGATCGTCGACGTGCAGGTGTCGAAGACGATCCGGGCGGCGAGGGACCGCTCCGTCGAGACGATCCTGCTCGGCGGCGGCGTGGTGGCGAACTCCCGGCTCCGCGAACGCATCGAGAAGGCTGGTGCGGAGGGGGGCCTTCGAGTGTTGATCCCCTCGATGGACCTGTGCACGGACAACGGCGCGATGATCGCGCTCGCCGGCGCGTGGCGCCTGCGGCGCGGCGATCGCTCGGGGCTCGGGATCGCCGCCGATCCGTCGTTGGAGCTCGTGTGACGACGTTCCTCGTCACGGGGGGAGCGGGCTTCATCGGGTCGCATCTGTGCGACCGCCTGCTCGCTGAGGGGCACGACGTGGTGGCCGTGGACAACCTGTCGACCGGCCGGATCGGCAACCTCGGCGAGGCGAGGGGATACGGCAGCAGATTCACGTTCTTCAACATGGATATCCGGGCCGAGGGTCTGCTCTCCCTGTTCGAGCGTCACCGGCCGGAGGTCGTGATGCACGCCGCGGCGCAGGCCGCCGTCGCGAGCTCCGTCGAGGACCCGGTCCACGACGCGGGCGTGAACGTCATGGGGCTGCTCAACCTGATGGAGTGCTGCGCCAGGTCCGGCGTGCGCAAGGTCGTATACGCCGCCTCCGGCGGGACGCTGTACGGCGAGCCGCGTCGGCTCCCCGTCAAGGAGACGGCGAGTGGCCGTCCTGTGTCGCCGTACGGCATCAGTAAGAAGGTCGCGATCGACTACCTGGCGTACTACGAGCGCGCCCGCGGGATCGGGTTCACGGCGCTCGCGCTCGCTAACGTGTACGGGCCGAGACAGGATCCGCACGGGGAGGCGGGCGTCGTCGCGATCTTCACCGCGAAGATGTTGGCGGGGGAGCCGCCTACCGTGTTTGGGGACGGCAATAACACGCGCGACTACGTGTTCGTGGACGACGTGGTGCATGCGTTCGCGCTGGCGGCCGAGTCTGGGGACGGCCGGTTGATCAACATCGGGACGGGTCTGGAGACCTCGGTCAACGGCATCTTCCGTCTGCTGGCCCAAATCACCGGCTACCAGGGTGAGCCTCTCAGGGGTCCTGAGCGGCAGGGGGATCTTCGTCGAAGTGTGCTCGACCCGAGCCTGGCGGAGGAGGTCATCGGCTGGCGACCGTGGACGCACCTGGAGGATGGTTTGGGGGAGACGGTTGCGTTCGTTAGGGCTAGATGATGAGCCTGCTCATGGTTCGCGGAGCGCTGGCTCAATCGCCTCCATGAACTCGTCGACCTGACGTCCGGCGGCCGTTGCGAGCACTTCGAGGTCGCCGTCTCGAAGGGAGATCGCCTCCGTCGCGGGCTGCTGACGGAGTGCGATGACCTCGTGGACGAAGCCGGCAAGGATGGCCCCCTCGACACCGCCGATCGAATGTGCGTTCCGTATGTCGACCATGATCGGGGGCCGCCCCTCGACCCGTCGGGAGATCTGGGCCATCAGTCGCGCCGGCGGGATGTCGTAGATATCAGCCAGCAGGAGGAATCTCTCGACGGACAGCGCGCGTTCTCCCCTCTCATAGCTCGCGAGCGAGGAGGGTTTGAATCTACCCGAGCTCAGGATCGAGACATTCCGGAGCGCCAGTCCCCGTGCCTTTCGAGCCACACGGAGGACAATGCCGATCTCGTTCGCGACCGTCACCGGAATGCTCTCCCCACGAGCATCGCGACCATAGAGGCTCATCGATCCCCTTCCCGCGCCCCAGGTGTATCACCGCCGTGACGAAGGTCAAGCAACGCAGCCGATATCGGGCGTAGCGGTCGGCACGAAATCGACTGTGTGAGTCCGCCTTGTTTGAATCTGTTTCTTCGCGGAAAAGCATCTTCGCGGAATGGCAACCTCTGTGGTGCTTCATACGTTCTACGACTTAAGCGGGGGTCCCCCGGACGGTTGACTAACTTGACATCCTGAGCACTCTCCGTGTAAACCATGTGCCTTAGGAAACGAGGTACGCTCGATGATGGATGCGCACTCACGCAACCAGACGCTCGCCTCGCGTGCCGCCCGGTCGAGGCGCACAGGGCCATGTTGGGCGCGCAAATGAGGAGTGACATGGCTGGACGCAAACGCAATCGGAAGCACGTTCCGTCTGCCGGCATCGAGCGCGGGAGCCAGGGTGCGCCGATCTCTGTCCTGATCGTTGACGATCATCTGCTGTTCGCCGACGTGATCCACAAGACCCTCGAGGCCGATGGTATGGAGGTTGTCGCTTCCGTCGGGACCGGCGGCGACGCCCTCAGGGTGATCCAGGACGAGCGTCCCAACCTCGTGTTACTTGACTTGTCCCTGCCCGACCGAAGCGGCCTCGCCGTCGGCCAGGCGATCATGGAGCAGTCGCCGGGCACGGCCGTTGTTGCCCTCGACGCACTGGACGACCCACAACTCGCAAAGCAAACGATCCGCGCGGGCTTTCGAGGCTACGTCAGCAAGGACTGCCGGGTCTCACAACTCCGGGAGGCTATCACCGAAGCGATGGGCGGGGGTGTCGTTATCGCCCTCGCGAGCCATCGGGGGGGCAGCCGATCCAGGGACTCAAAGAGCGAAGGGGTAGCGCTGCTCGCGGACCAACTCACGCAGCGCGAGAGGGAGGTCCTTGCTCTTCTCGCGCAAGGAACCAGCAGCGTGGAAATGGCCCGACGCCTAGATATCAGTCCGAACACGCTGCGCACGCACGTCCAAAGCGTGCTCACGAAGCTCCAGGTTCATTCCCGGCTCGAGGCTGCCTCGTTCGCCATACGCAACGATGTCGTGACGGACGACGACTGGCGTCGGGGGTCGTCCGTTCGTCGTAGTCAGGCTGCGTCATAGACCGGGCGAAACCGTACGTTGCCGCGGGCTACGCTTCGGCTTTCAGGCCGATTGGAGGGGTGGTGGGCGAAGACGCGACGGGCCCTATCCGCATCCTCGTGGCCCAGGAGCGCGCGTTGTTTCGCGAGGCCCTCCGCATCGTGCTCGAGGGGGAATCGGATCTCAAGGTCGTGGGCGAGACCAAAGATGGTCCGGAGACCGTAGAGGAGATCGCCCGAACGTTGCCAGATGTTGCCGTGATCGGCGCCAGGCTCC
>JBKPKU010000168.1:0-16284 GCA_046731295.1 Actinomycetota bacterium | reverse complement strand
ACCCGCGCCCGCTCCGGCTCCGGCCGCGACCACACCCGCTCCGACGGAAGCTCCGGCTGCCGCTCCCACCCCGGCCGCCTCAGCGGAGGCTCCGGCAGCCGCTCCCGCCGCCGCGCCGGCACCGGCGGCCGAGCACAAGGACGTCGCCCTCGACCAAGAGACGTTCGACCGCGTCCTGGCCGAGCTGCTCGCGAAAGGGACGGATCGGCGCGTCGCCGAGGGACAGGCCCGGCGCGCCGCCATGATCGCTGCCCGCAAGAAGGCCGAGGGCTAGGCCCTCGCCGGCCATGGAGGCCGCCATCGACTGGTCCATGGGTTCCCGCGCCGCCGCGCTCATCGACTGGGGCACGGCCGTGCAGGCCGGTCGCCGCGTGGGCGGCAGCGGCCCGCAGACGGCCGCGGTCGAACGCGCCCGCATGCGCGAGGACCTGGCCGAGATCGTCCCATACGCCGAGACGTTGATCCAGGAGTTCACGGGGCTCTCGGCCGAAGGCGGCTTCCGCTCCCGCCCCTGGCTGATGTCGCGCTCCGAATGGATCGGCGCCAACGTGAACGGGCTCCAGCGCCTGCTCGAACCCCTGGCCGCTCGCATCCTGCCCGAGGGCACCCCGCGGTCCGACCTCCGGCGCAAGGCGCTCGGTGCGCAGGTCGGGGGCCTCCTCGGCTACGTCTCCCGGAAGGTGCTGGGGCAGTACGACGCGTTCCTGCCGCCGGACGACGACGGGCTCCTGTACTTCGTGGGGCCGAACCTGATCGAGGTCGAGCGCCGGTTCGAGCTGCCACGCCGCGACTTCCGGCTGTGGGTCTCGATCCACGAGGTGACGCACCGGGTGCAGTTCGGCGCCACGCCGTGGTTGCGCGGCTATCTCGAGTCCCTGATCGGCCGTTACCTCGAGACCGTGCAGGTCGACTCGCGCGAGGTGCTCGCGCAGGTCCGGCGCGCCGCCGATGCGATCCGCGCGGGTGCCGACTGGCGCGGTGTGAACGGCGTTCTCCTGTTGATGAACGACGAGCAGCGGGCGCTGTTCGCGCGCATGCAGTCCGTCATGACGCTGCTCGAGGGGCATGCCTCGTACGTGATGAACGCGGTCGGCGAGGATCGGGTCGAGAACCTTGACCGGATGCGCGGCGCGCTCCAGCAGCGGAGGCGCTCGGGCGGCGTGGAGAAGGTGTTCCAGCAGGCGATCGGCTTCGAGACCAAGGTCAAGCAGTATGCCTCGGGCGAGCGCTTCGTCCGTCAGGTCGTCACCGACGCCGGGATGGAGGCGTTCAACCGCGTCTGGTTCGAAGAGGCCAACCTGCCGCGCCCGGAGGAGATCGAGGAGCCGAGCCGGTGGGTCGGGAGGGTCGCGGGGACCTGATGCGCCGACCGCCGGCCGTCGCCCGTGTCCTTGAACGGGTGACCAGGACGGCGAGGGAACACGAGATGTTCGCTCCCGGCGATCGCGTTCTCGTCAGCTTATCCGGGGGTCCGGACTCGGTGTGTCTCCTCTACTCCCTGTGGCACCTCCGGCGTCTGTTCAAGGTCCAGCTCGAGGTCTTCCACTTCGACCATCGGCTCCGATCGGACTCGGCCAAGGACGGCGAGTACGTTCGCCGGCTCGCGGAGCGACTGAGGCTTCCTATCCATCTCCGGGTGGCCGAGAGCACGCCGGCGAAAGGGGAATCCGTCGAGGCGTGGGCGACCGTCGCCCGCATGAACGCGGCCAAGGCGGTCCGCGAGGAGATCGGCGCACAGCAGATCGCCGAGGGGCACACGCTCGACGACCAGGCCGAGACGGTGTTGCTGAACCTGATCCGGGGCACCGGCCTCGAGGGCATGAGCGGGATCTGGCCGGGGAGCCGCGACGTCGCGATCGTCCAGCCGCTGCTCGATGTCGAGCGGGCCGAGGTCGAGGCGTTCTGCAGGGCCTCCCACCTTCGACCGCGGCTCGACCCCACGAACCGTGACGCGCGCCTTCTGCGCAACGCGATCCGGCTGAAGGTGCTGCCCGCCCTGGAGCGGGAGACCGGGCGAGAGGTGATGCGACCGATCGCGCGGACCGCCGACCTTCTGCGCGAGGATCGGATGGAGCTGTACGGCGCGGCGGTGCAGGCCATGGACCGCGCCGTCGTCGATGCCCACGGCGAGCAGCGGCTCGATGTCGAGGCGCTCCGATCGCTCCCGAGACCGGTCGCCTCACGCGTCGTTCGCCTCGTCCTGTTCCGGATCCTGTCGCTCGGCGATGGGCCCGCCTGGACGCGCGAGGCCGTCGAGGCGGTCCTCGACCTCGCCGAGGGGCGACCCGGCCGCGGGCGCGACCTCCCCGCTGGATTGAAGGCTCGGCGCGAGCGGGGGTATGTTTCCGTCTCTCGCACTTCCCCCGAGAGCCGGGTGTGAAGGGGGGCGAGATGGAAGGCCGGATCGGACTGTCCGAGATCGAGGGCGCCGTCCACATGCCGTCTGTCGAGGCGGCCACGGACGCGCGGGAACGGGACATCGAGCGCATCCTGATCGGCGAGCAGGAGATCCAGGACAAGCTTCGCGAGCTCGGCGAGCAGATCACGCACGACTACGAGGGCCGCGAGCTCCTGCTGATCGGGGTCCTGAAGGGCGCGTTCGTCCTGATGGCCGACCTGTCGAGGCACATCCGCCTGCCGCTCGAGGTGGACTTCATGGCCGTGGCCTCGTACGGCGCCGCGACCAAGACCTCGGGCGTGGTCCGGATCCTGAAGGACCTCGACCACGACCTCGAGGGCCGCGACGTCCTGCTGATCGAGGACATCGTGGACTCGGGGCTGACCCTCAACTACCTCTTGAAGAACCTGCGGGGCCGCCGCCCGGCGAGCCTGGAGGTCTGCGCGCTCCTGAAGAAGACCGGGATCCAGCGGGTGCACCTCGACGTGAAGTACGTCGGCTTCGAGATCCCGCCCGACTTCGTCGTCGGCTACGGGCTCGACTTCGCCGAGCGGTTCCGGAACCTGCCCTACGTCGGCCTGTTGAAGTCCGAGGCGTACGCCGACATCTGAACCGGAACGCGCGACCGGCCGCTCGCGTCCAAGGCTCGTGAGGCGCGCCTTCGCCGTTCTGCTCTTCGCCCTGCTCCTGGCTGCGTGCGGGACAGACCAGACCTCGGGTACGGAGCTCGGCACGATCCGGGGCCGGGTCCTGCTCGCCCCGACCTGCCCCGTCGAGCAGGTCTCGAGCCCATGCCCGCCGCGACCCCTGTCGGATGTCGTCGTCCGCGTCGTGGGTGCGAAAGGCAAGGTCCTGGCCTCCACCACGAGCACCGACGGCGGAAGGTTCGAGATCGAGGTCCGGTCCGGCTCCTTCCTCCTGACGGCTTCGATCGAGCAGGACCCGGCGCGATCGGTTATCCCGACGCGCGTCCGGGTGGTCGCCGGCACGGTCTCACATGCAAACGTGCTGGTGGACAGCGGTATCCGCTGATCGAGGTATCGGCAAGGACCAACCCAGGTGCTACCATCGCGCACGGGCTCGGGCCGTCGATAGACGCGCGGGCCCCGAACCGTCTTTCGAGGTCGTCCGAAAGGAGTCCATCCCCTGGCATCCGACCCCGGGTCGCCGTACCGGCGCCTCGTCCGTGGCCCCGCGATCTACGTCCTGGTCGTCCTGGCGGCCATCTGGCTCTTCCTGCTGTTCGCCAATCGCGGCGCCACCTCGCAGGAGATGACCTTCTCCGAGTTCCAGACCGCGGTCGACCAGGGTCAGATCCAGACGGCCAAGTTCCTGCTCGGCGACGGCGTGATCGAAGGTGAGAAGTCCGACGGCAGCCAGTACCGGGTCGCCTACGTCGAGAACACCGAGGAGAGCCTGACCAAGGACCTCGAGGACCACGGGGTCCAGGTCTCGGCGGATCCGCAGAAGGGCTCGGCACTGGTCGGGTTCCTGTTCCAGCTGATCCCGGTGATCCTGATCGTCGGGGCGTTCATCTTCATCATGAACCAGTCCCAGGGCGGCGGCGGTCGCGTGATGCAGTTCGGCAAGGCGCGCGCCAAGCTCGTCACCAAGGACCAGCCGAAGACGAGTTTCGCCGATGTGGCCGGCGTGGACGAGGCCATCGAGGAGCTCCAGGAGGTCAAGGAGTACCTCGCGAACCCGTCGAAGTTCCAGGCGATGGGCGCCAAGATCCCTCGCGGGGTATTGCTGTTCGGGCCTCCTGGTTCGGGCAAGACGCTGCTCGCGCGGGCGGTCGCCGGTGAGGCGGGTGTCCCGTTCTTCTCGATCTCAGGCTCTGACTTCGTCGAGATGTTCGTCGGCGTGGGGGCGGCACGCGTGCGCGATCTGTTCGAGCAGGCCAAGCAGAACGCCCCGGCGATCGTGTTCATCGACGAGATCGACGCGGTGGGGCGCCACCGCGGCGCCGGCCTCGGCGGCGGCCACGACGAACGGGAGCAGACGCTGAACCAGCTGCTGGTCGAGATGGACGGGTTCGACCAGCGCACCGCGGTGATCCTGATGGCGGCGACCAACCGCCCCGACATCCTGGACCCGGCGCTGCTGCGGCCGGGCCGCTTCGACCGGCACATCACGGTCGACCGACCGGACCTCGAGGGCCGCAAGGCGATCCTGAGGGTCCACGCGCGCGGCAAGCCGTTCGACGAGACCGTGGACCTGGCCACGATCGCCCGCCGCACACCGGGCTTCACGGGCGCCGACCTGTCGAACGTCATCAACGAGTCCGCGCTGCTCGCCGCCCGCTGGGGCAAGAAGGCCATCACGATGAAGGAGGTCGAGGAGGCGATCGACCGCGTGATGGCCGGCCCCGAACGCAAGACTCGCGTGATGAGCGATCGCGAGAAGCGCGTGATCGCGTACCACGAGGGCGGGCACGCGCTGGTCGCGCACATCCTGCCGAACACCGACCCGGTCCACAAGATCAGCGTGATCCCGCGCGGCCGGGCGCTCGGCTACACGCTCACGCTGCCGGAGGAGGACAAGTTCCTCATGACCCGCGAGGAGCTGGTCGACGAGCTCGCGATGCTGCTCGGCGGCCGCGTGGCCGAGGAGCTGATCGTCGGCGACATCACCACCGGCGCGGCGAACGACATCGAGCGCGCCACCAAGGTGGCCCGGCAGATGGTGACCGAGTACGGGATGTCGGACATCATCGGGCCGCTCACGCTCGGACAGAAGCAGCACGAGGTGTTCCTCGGCCGTGACTTCCAGACGCAGCCGGACTACTCGGATCAGGTGGCGTTCGAGATCGACAACGAGGTCCGCCGGCTGATCGACGAGGCGCACGACGAGGCGCTCGAGATCCTGCAGGACCACCGGCCCAAGCTGGACCAGCTCGCGACCCTGCTGGTCGAGCGCGAGACGCTCGAGCGCGAGGAGGTCGAGTCATTCCTGACGGAGATCCCCAAGCGCCCGCAGCGCGACAAGTCGGTGCGCGGCGCCGGCCTCGCCGTCTCGCGGCGCGCGATCCGCACGAGCGGAAGGCCGAACACCCCGGGGACGATCCCGCCCAAGCCAGTCTAGGCTTCGCGCACGATGGCCGGGGACCGCTGGGCGACGTTCGACTGCTACGGCACGCTGATCGACTGGATGGGCGGCATCCGGGCGGTCCTGGAGGACCTGTTCCCCGACCACGACGCGACCGAGCTCCTGTACCGGTACCACGACATCGAGCCCTCACTGCAGGAAGGTCGCGGCGTCGCCTACCGGCAGGTGCTGACCGAGGGCCTGACGCTGCTCGCCGAACGCGCGGGGCTGGTGCTCGCCGACGAGGACCGGACCGCGCTCGCCGACTCGCTGCCGTCCTGGCCGCCGTTCGAGGAGGTTCCGGTGGCGCTGGCCGAGGTTCGGCGGCGAGGGTGGAGGCTCGGCATCCTGTCGAACACCGACCCGGACTACCTCGACGCGTCGCTCGAGCTGATCGGCGTGCCCACCGACGAACGCATCACGGCCTCCGAGATCGGCTCCTACAAGCCGGCGCATGCGCACTGGACGACGTTCTTCGAGCGCACGGGCGCCGAACGCGACCGGCACGTCCACGTCGCCGCGTCGCTGTTCCACGACGTCGCGCCCGCGAACGAGCTCGGTTTGCGGGCGGTGTGGATCAACCGGATGCACGAGACCTCGGACCTGCCGAGGGCGGCCGAGCTCCCGGACCTGTCGAAGCTTCCCGAGACCCTGGACGACCTGGTGGGCGACTGATGGGCGAGATAGACCGCTCGAAGATCGAGGAGGCCGTCCGCATGATCCTGCAGGGGATCGGCGACGACCCCGAACGCGAGGGCGTGGCCGACACGCCGCGGCGCGTCGCGGACATGTACGAGGAGATCTTCGCCGGCGTGGGCGTGGACCCCACACCGATCCCGCAGGTGGTCCCCGGAGCGAACTTCGACGAGATGATCATGGTCAAGGACATCCCGCTGCAGTCGCTGTGCGAGCACCACCTCCTGCCGTTCAACGGGCGCGCGCACGTCGCCTACATCCCCAACAAGGATGGTCGCATCACCGGCCTGTCGAAGGTGGCCCGCGTGGTCGACATCTTGGCGAAGCGCCCGCAGGTGCAGGAGCGCCTCACCACGGAGATCGCCGACACGATCGAGGAGGCGCTGGAGCCGCGCGGCGTGTTCGTCATGATCGAGGCCGAGCACCTGTGCATGACGATGCGTGGGGTCAAGAAGCCGGGTTCGATCACGGTGACCTCGGCGGTCCGGGGGCTGTTCCGAAACGACGCCCGGACCCGCCAGGAAGCGCTGCACCACATCGGCAAGGGCTGATCGGTTCCCGTTTCCTAAGGAACCGCGTTCACGTTTCGGACGGTCATCCACCCTGTGAGGTCGAGGGTGGAGCACGCGCCGGCGGGCACCTCGCGCTCTGAGGAGGTCGAGCGCCTGTACCGGGAGCGGGGCGACCGGATCTGGCGCGCGATCCTGACGTTCGCGGGCGACCCGGAGGTGGCGAGCGACACGCTCACGCACGTCGAACTCCACTGAGTGAGCCACGGATACCATGGGTCTGTGGGCGGTCCAATCTGGCGGGTCGGCGATCGCGCGTTCGATGCCTCCGAACGCACGCTCGTCATGGGCATCCTCAACGTCACGCCGGACTCGTTCTCCGACGGCGGCCGCTTCGAGGATCCGAGTGCGGCCATCGAGCACGGCTCGCGTCTGATCGACGACGGCGCCGACGTCGTGGATGTGGGCGGCGAGTCCACGCGTCCGGGTTCGGAGCCGGTCTCGGCCGAGGAGGAGCTCCGGCGCGTCCGTCCGGTGATCGAGGGCCTCGTCGAGCGGCATCCGGCGCACCCGATCTCGATCGACACCCGGAAGGCCGTGGTGGCCGGGGCGGCGCTCATGGCGGGCGCGACGATCGTGAACGACGTCTCGGGCGCGCGGGACCCGGCGATGTTCGACACCGTGCGCGAACACGACGCGTCGATGGTCCTCATGCACATGCGAGGTGACCCGAGGACGATGCAGGAGGCGCCGACGTACGAGGACGTCGTGGCCGAGGTGAAGGAGTACCTGCGTGAGCGGGTCGAGGCGGCCGAGTTCGCGGGCGTCGATCCCGAGCGCATCGTCGTCGACCCCGGGATCGGGTTCGGCAAGGACCTCGAGCACAACCTGGAGCTCCTGCGCCGCATCGACGCGCTCCTCGATCTCGGACGGCCGGTCCTTATCGGTCCGTCGAGGAAACGCTTCATCGGCGCGATCCTGGACCTGCCCGAGGGCAAGCGGGTCGAGGGCACCGCGGGTGCCGTCGCGTGGGCGGTCGCCCGGGGGGTGCACGCGGTGCGGGTGCACGACGTGAAGGAGATCGTCCGGGCCGTCCGGGTGATCGACGCGATCGCCAAGGCCGGCGCGTGACCTGGGCCGAGAAGCGCCGCGTGCGGGTGCCCGCCGGCGAGATCGCGGTCGTCGATGCCGGCGATCCCGAAGCGCCGCCGGTCGTCCTGCTCTCCGGCGGGCTGACGTCCTCGTACGTGTGGCGGCAGCTCGTGCCGCTGCTGTCCCCGTGGATGCGCGTGATCGCTCCCGACCTGCTTGGGGCGGGCGAGTCCGAGTCGCCGGCCGGCGCCGACCTCGGACTCGCGGCGCACGCCGACAGCGTCCGGGCGCTCCTGGGCGAGCTCGGGGTCGAGCGGTTCGCGGTCGCGGGTCACGGGCGCGGGGGCGGGGTCGCACAGCTGGCCGCCGTCGAGGACGATGTGGCCGCTCTCGTCCTGATCGACTCGGTCGCGTTCGACGCGTGGCCGTCGAGGACGATCCTGGACATGCGCGAACGCCTCGGCGACGTGGACGACGCGTTCGTGCGCTCGTGGTTCGAGACGCTGTTCGAGCGGGGGATGGGCCACCGCGAACGGCTGTCCGACGCGGACCTGGACGAGTTCCGCCGGCCCTTCGAGGGGCCGGACGGGCTCGAACGATTCGTGCGCGTCGCCACGGACCTCGACGGCCGGGGGCTGGTGGGGATCGAGCCGCGCCTGGCCGAGCTCGAGATCCCGGCGCTGGTGCTGTGGGGGGAGGACGACGCGTTCCTGCCCGCCGAGCTCGCCGAACGCCTTGGCGAAACCCTGCCGCGAGCCGCGGTGGCGCTCCTGCCCGGGTGCGGTCACTTCCTGCTAGAAGACGCCCCCGAAACCGTTGCGCCGCTGCTGTTCCAATGGCTCAGGCGCGAGTACCTGGGGATCGCGCACGCGCACGAGGAGGGTCCGGTCACGGTCACGCTCGGCCGTCGCCCGCCCGAGGACGGCCGCTGGTGACCTCGCGGCTGTTCCTGACCGGCATCACGTGTTCGGGGCGGCACGGCGCCAGCCGGGGGGAGAAGGACGAGCCCCAGGACTTCGTCGTGGACCTGGACGTCGAGGTGGAGACGGGCGGCGACGAGCTCGAACAGACGGCGGACTATCGCACGGTGATCGCGACCGCGCGCGCGACCGTCGAGGACCAGTCGTTCGACCTGCTCGAGACGCTCGCGAACGCCGTGGCGGCCGCCGTGCTCGCGCTCGACGGCGTGCGCAAGGTGGCCGCGATCGTGCACAAGCCCGCGGCCGCGCGCTCGAACGACGTGCAGGGGGTCTCGGCGGGCGCGACCGTCGAGCGCTGACGTGAGCACGAAGGCCTACCTCGCGCTCGGCTCGAACCTCGGCGACCGGCTCGAACACCTGCGCGAGGCGGTCCGCCTGCTCGACGAGACCGACGGCGTGGACGTGGTCCGCTCGTCACGGATCTACGAGACCGACCCCGTCGGGCCGCCGCAGCCAGCGTACCTGAACGCGGTGATCGAGGTGGAGACCATACGGTCCGCACGGGAGCTGCTGGAGGCGTGCCGCGCCGTGGAGGACGCGCTCGGCCGCGTCCGGGCCGAACGCTGGGGCCCGCGCACGATCGACGTGGACGTCCTGACGTTCGACGAGCAGGCCGTCGACGAACCCGACCTGCAGATCCCACACCCGCGCATGCACGAGCGCGGGTTCGTCCTCGTCCCGCTCGGCGAGCTGGACGACGATCCGATGCTGCCGGGCGGCCGGACGCTGTCCTCCGTGCGGATCCCGCCGGACGCGGTGCTCGGTGTCCGGCCGTTCGCGCCGCCGCTGCCGGTGGGATGAGCCCAGCCGCCTGCTTCCGCTGCGACTGGCAGGGCGCCACGCGAGACCGCGACTGCCCATCGTGTGGGGCCCCGCTCTACCGTCGGCCCCGCGCACCGGCGCCGTTCCTCGCGGACGAAGCCGAGCCCGAACGCGACGATCGACCCCGCCGCTCGCCGCCACCGGGTGTGTCGATCGGCGTCGCGCTCGTCGTTGCCGTCGCGGTGGTCGTCGCGATCGAGCTCTTCCCAGGGGCCGTCCCTTCCCGGCGATCGTCGGCAGCGAGCCACGACCGGGCGGTCTCCGCCACGGCCGTGGGGGCGGGCTCGCTCGTCTACCTCACGGCTTCGGACGACCTGTGGATCGTGGATCTCCAGGCGGGGGGAGCCGGCCCGGGCCCGAACGTCCCCGACGGGACGCGCGAGCTCGTCGACCTGTCCGGGGCCGGGCCGGGCTGGCTCGGGATCGAACGAGCGCGCGAGGGCCGGATGGTGTCGGCGGCCGTGGTCCGCGGCGTCCATGAGGATGCGGACGTCGTGGGGCTGGGCCACGGCGACCTCGTGGCATGGGGGCCGGAGGGGACCAGCCTCGTGTTCGCCCGCAACGGCCACGCCGATCGCGATGGCTGCGCGCCGGTGCGGATCAACCTCGTGACGGTCGCCACCAGGCAGGAGCAGTGGGCGCTGGACGACCCGGGCTTCTGCGGCCCGGTGCTCTCGCTCAGCCGGAGCACGGCGGCGACGTACTTCACCGCAGCGTCCGGGGACCGCCTCAGCGTGTACCTCACCGGCGCCGTCGGCGTGCCGCACCTGATGTTCGACGGGCTGGGGGTCCTGTCGGCCGCGCCGCCGTCGGCGTTCCTCCTGAATGCGCACGCATCGCAGGACACGCTCGACCTTCGGCCGAGCCGCGGCGGGACGATGCTCGGGTGGAAGGGGATCGGCGGACCGATCACGGTCGGCGACGGGACGAACGCCCTGACCGTCGAGCGGATCTTGTCCTGGTCGGGCGACGGGAGCCACGTGGCCCTCGTGGGGGCGCTCGGCGAACGCGAGGGCCTGTTCGTGCTGTCGGCCGCCGCGGGCACCGGTCCCCGCGTCCCGCGTTTCGTGATGCCCGCCCGCCGAACGATGGACGCGACCTTCGACGCCTCCGGCGGTCTGTACCTGTCGGCGAACGGCCATGTCTTCGTCGAACGGGGCGGCGTGCTCACCCGCGCCCCGCTTCCCGCCGACGCTCCCGAGCCGGCGGGCCCCATCGTCTGGATCCCCTGAGGTCGCGACCGGGGATACTCGGAGGATGGATCTCGCCGTCGTCGGGGCCGGACGTGTCGGGACGTCGCTCGCCGTGCTCTGGCGACGCGCCGGCCATCGGATCGTGGCGGTCGCGGGCGGCGCCGCGACGCCCGAGCGCGCAGCGCGGTTCCTGCCGGAGGTCCCCGTGCTGGACGCGACCGGGGCCGCGAAGACTGCGGAGGTCGTCGTGATCGCCACGCCGGATGCGGCGATCGGACCACTGTGTGAGGAGATGGCGACGGCGGGCGCACTCGACGCGGCGAACGCGGTCGTGCACGCGAGCGGCGCGACAGGCTTGGACGCCCTGGCGCCGGCCGCGGCGACGGGCGCCTCGACGGTGTCCGTGCATCCGCTGCAGACCTGCCCGACCGTCGAGGCCGGCGTCGAATGGATCCCGGGCTCGACGTTCGCCGTCACGGCAGGCGACGAGGAGGGGTACGCGCTCGGCGAGGGTCTCGCGCGGGACGCGGGCGGGCATCCGGTTCGGATCGACGACGAGCGCAAGCCGCTGTACCACGCGGCCGCCGTGTTCGCCTCGAACTACCTCGTGACGGTGACGGCGCTGGCCGAGGAGCTCGGGCTCGCGGCCGGCATCGAGAACCCGATCGCGGCGTTCGCGCCGCTGCAGGAGGCGACGCTCGCGAACATCGCCCGCGTGGGCCCGGCCGAGGCGCTGACCGGGCCCGCGGTCCGCGGCGACGCGATCACGTTGCAGCGCAACCTGGAGGCGCTCGACCGGTACGCGCCGGAGGCGGTCGGGAGCTACGTCGTCCTGTCCGACCTCGCGCTGGCGCTGGCCGAACGCGCGGGGCGCGCGCCGGCCGATCGCGCGCCCGTCGAGGAGGTGCTCGCCCGCTGGAGGTGACCCGGACGGTCGATGCCACGTTCCGGACATGCGAGGCGGCGCGCGCCGAGGGCCGGACCGTCGGCCTCGTGCCGACGATGGGGGCGTTCCATGGGGGCCACCGCTCGCTGATGCGCCTCGCGCGCGCCGAACGCGACCTGGTCGCGGTCTCGATCTTCGTGAACCCGCTGCAGTTCGGGGATCCCGGGGACCTCGAGCGCTACCCTCGCGAGGAGGCCACCGACCTGAAGGTCGCCGAGGCCGAACGCGCCGACCTGTGTTTCGCGCCCGGCGTCGAGGAGATGTACCCGAACGGCGAGCCCGAGGTCACCGTCGATCCGGGCCCGCTCGGCGCACGCCTCGAGGGCGCCGCGCGGCCCGGCCATTTCCGCGGCGTGGCCACCGTCGTCGCGAAGCTCCTGGAGGCGGTGGGTCCGTGCGCCGCGTACTTCGGCGAGAAGGACGCGCAACAGCTCGCCGTGATTCGCGCCATGGTGCGCGACCTCTCGATGCCGGTGGATGTGCGGTGTGGTCCCGTCGTCCGCGATCCCGACGGGCTCGCGCTCTCCAGCCGGAACCGGCTGCTCACGGCGGAACAGCGCGAGGCCGCGCCCTGCCTGTTCCTCGCCCTGTCGTCGGCGGCCGAGCTCGCCCGCGGCGGTGAGCGCGACGCCGACGTGCTCGTCGCCGCGATGGCGCGCGAGATCGGCGCGACGCCGCGCGCGAGGATCGACTACGTCGCGGTCGTGGACGATGCGACGTTCGAGGAGGTCGGAACGATCGCGGGACCCGCTCGCGCGCTGGTGGCCGCGCGGTTCGGGGACGTCCGGCTGATCGACACGCTCCTGCTGCCGACGCCGTGATCGACGGCCTTGTCGCACGCGTATCCGGCGTGTCGGGCGCTTCATCGGCGTGAAAGGATGACCGGTCAGGGAGGTGACGGCCGATGCTGCTCGCGGTGAACGTCGGGAATACCAACACCGTGCTCGGCGTGTTCCGCGGCCCCGAGCTCCGGCAGCAGTGGCGCCTGTCCACCGAGCTCGAACGCACCGCGGACGAGCTCGCCGTCTTGTTCGCCGGGCTCCTCGAGCAGGCGGACCTCTCGTTCTCGAACGAGATCACCGGGGTCGTCATCGCCTCCGTCGTCCCGACCTCGACGACGGCGCTGCGCGAGATGGTGACTCGCTACTTCGCCTTCCCGCCCGTCGTGGTCGAACCCGGGACGCGCACCGGCTTGTCGATCCAGACCGACAACCCGCGCGAGGTGGGCGCCGACCGCATCGTGAACGCGCTCGCCGCGTTCAACCGCTATGGCGGGCCGTGCATCGTGATCGATTTCGGGACGGCGACCACGTACGACGTCGTCTCGGACAAAGGCGAGTTCCTCGGCGGGGCGATCGCCCCGGGCGTGCAGACCTCGAACGCGTCCCTGTCGCGCGAGACCGCCCGCCTCCCGCAGGTGGAGCTGCATGCGCCAAGGACGCCGATCGGCCGCAACACCGTGGAGGCGATCCAGTCCGGCCTGATCTTCGGCACCGCGGCCGAGACCGACGGGATGATCGAACGCATCCGCAAGGAGCTCGGCGGCTCGGCCACGGTCGTGGCCACCGGCGGCCTCGCCGCGCAGATCGTCCCGAACTGCCAGTTCGTCGACGAGGTCGACCCGTGGCTCACGCTCGAGGGCCTGCGCCTGGTGTTCGAACGCAACGTCGGACCGGCTGATGAGTGACGTGGTCGACGAGGAGGCCGGGGACGACGCGACGGACCCGGACGCCGCGACCGGCCGCGAGCGCGAGGTCCTGAAGGCCCGGCGCTCGAGCCGCGAGCGGCTGGGCGACCGCGCCTTCGCGCTGAACCTCGAGCAGGCGCTCGGCTCTGTCGAGCCCGATCCGGTCTCGGCGATCCGGGACGAGTTCGGGACACTCGGCCCCGACGTCCTGTCCGGCGCGCGCCGCACGGTCGCGGGCCGCGTGCTCCTGAAACGAGACATGGGCAAGCTCGCCTTTCTCGTCCTTCGGGACCGGACCGGCGACCTGCAGGTCGTGGTGAACCAGGACACCGAACCCGAGAGCCTCGATCTCCTGGGCGACGTCGACCTCGGCGACGTGATCGGGGCCACCGGACCCGTCGGCACGACGCGCAAGGGCGAGCTGTCGGTCTTCGCCGAGCGCCTCGCGATGCTCACCAAAGCCCTTCGCCCCCTCCCCGAGAAGCACCACGGCCTCAAGGACCCCGAGCTCCAGCAGCGGCAGCGCTACCTGCACCTGGCGACGGCCCCGGAGGCCAGGGGGATCGTCGAGGCGCGGGCCGAGACCCTGCGCGCGATCCGCGGGTACCTGGACGAGCGGGGCTTCACCGAGGTCGAGACCCCCGTCCTGCAGGCGATCGCCGGCGGGGCCATGGCCCGGCCCTTCGTCACCCATCACCGCGATCTCGACATGGACCTGTACCTCCGGATCTCCCTCGAGCTGTACCTCAAGCGCCTGCTGGTTGGCGGTCTCGAGCGCGTCTACGAGATCGGCCGGAACTTCCGCAACGAGGGCGTCGGATGGAAGTACAACCCCGAGTTCACGATGCTCGAGCTGTACGAGGCCTACGCCGACTACGAGACGATGATGGACGTCAGCCGCGAGCTCGTGCAGACGAGCGCGCAGGCGGTCCGCGGGTCGCTGCAGGTCTCGTTCCGGGGTCGGGACATCGACCTTGGCGGCCAGTGGAGACGCGTCACCGTGCTCGGCAGCGTCTCCGAGGCCGTGCGCGAGGAGGTCACGCTCGAGCGTTCGGACCTCGCGACGCTTGCCGAGCGCCACGACGTCCCGGTCGACCCGTCCTGGCCGAACGGCAAGATCGCGCTCGAGCTGTTCGAGAAGCTCGTCGAGCCGAACCTGATAGAGCCGACCTTCGTCTGCGACTTCCCGCGCGAGGTCTCACCGCTCGCCAGGCCGCACCGCGAGGACCCGCGGCTGACGGAGCACGTCGATCCGGTGATCGGCGGGATGGAGCTCGGGACCGGCTATTCGGAGCTCACCGACCCGGACGAGCAGCGGGCGAAGTTCCTGCTTCAGCAGGAGGCGCGTGAGGCCGGCGAGGAGGAGACGCATCCGTTCGACGAGGACTTCCTGACGGCGCTCGAACACGGGATGCCGCCGGCCGGCGGGCTCGGGCTCGGCGTCGATCGCCTGCTGATGCTCCTGACGGACGTGTCGAGCATCCGGGAGGTCATCCTGTTCCCGTTGCACCGCCCGCAGGACTGACCTCGGAGAGGCCGGCTTACCTCGAGGCCGCGGCGGAAGCCTCGTTGAGGACGATTACGATGTCCTCGAGCGCCGTCCCCTTGGCCAGGAACCCAGAGGCACCGGCCTCGCGCGCCTCTCTCTCGACGCCGGGATCCGCGTGCGCGGTCAGGATCACGACCGGGAGGCCGGGCCTGTCCTCGTGGATCCGGCGCATCGCCTCGATGCCGTCGACGTCGGGCATCGACAGGTCCATGAGCACGAGGTCGGGGTCGTCGTCGCGTGCGCGATCCGTGGCCTCTTTGCCACCGCCGGCCTCGCCCGCGACCTCGATGCCCTTGACCATCCGCAGGGCCGAGGTGAGAGCCCGGCGGAAAGCCGGATGATCGTCGACAACCAAGATTCGCAACGTCGTCCTCTCCTGACCGGGAAGGAATGGCGCAAGACACCGGGTTCGATGTCCCGTCACGCAATCCTCCCCGGCCCCGAACTCGAGGACAACGCCCCAAATGGCTGAAACTTCCATGGCCCATTCGGGCCATCCCCCGGTCACCGGGCCTACTGCTTCCCGCGCATGCCGGGGCCAAGATCCCCGTGACCTGCGCCTTCTTCCTGAGGTTCCGCCCATGTTCGTGCCAGGCTCATCTCGGCGCCCGGAATGACCGAATAACGGGTATGGCTCCGGTGTTGGGAGTGGTGATGGGAACACCGCAGGGAACGGCGCCGGTGGCCTTCGGCGACCGGTTGCATCCGGGGTCGGGGGTATACTCCCGTGCGTGGGGCGCTTCGGCGAGCGCACGGGTCCGTGCCACTCCGAAGCGCCCGACCTGCCTCGGGGGTAGGACGGGGTCCGCAGATCCCCGGGGCCGTTCGATAGGTGGGGCCTCGGCCCCGGGGGAGTGAGATGTTCGAGCGATTCACCGACCGAGCCCGCCGCGTCGTCGTCCTCGCCCAGGAAGAGGCGAGGATGCTCAACCACAACTACATCGGGACCGAGCACATCCTGCTCGGCCTCATCCACGAAGGTGAAGGGGTCGCCGCCAAGGCGCTGGAGTCGCTGAACATCTCGCTGGAGGCGGTCCGCCAGCAGGTCGAGGAGATCATCGGTCAGGGGCAGGCCGCGCCGACGGGACACATCCCGTTCACGCCGCGTGCCAAGAAGGTCCTCGAGCTCTCGCTCCGCGAGGCGCTGCAGCTCGGACACAACTACATCGGGACCGAGCACATCCTGCTCGGCCTGATCCGCGAGGGCGAGGGCGTCGCCGCGCAGGTCCTGCAGAAGCTCGGCGCCGACCTGAACCGCGTTCGCCAGACGGTGATCCAGCTCCTGTCCGGCTACACCGCCGGCAAGGGCGAGACCACGCCGGGCG
>JBKPKU010000167.1:0-27936 GCA_046731295.1 Actinomycetota bacterium | reverse complement strand
CAGCCAGGACCACTGTCCCGGGCTGCCCTTGTACAGGGTCCCGACGTCGGACTTCCGCTTCGCCATCAAGCCCTCGGCTTCAAGCCTAGTCGCGGCCCCGGCGAACGCCTTCGGCCGGGCCGCGCGGAGTGTACTCGACGGACCTCGGGCGAAATGGTGGATGCGGCCTAGGCGACCCGGAGCGCCACGAACACGCCGTCGCGGGTCGGCACGATGGAGGAGACGAAGGCCTCGTCGTCGGCGATGAGCCCGTTGTGCTCGAGGATCGCCGCGGTGGTCTTCTCGTCCCGGCCGTGGTCGCCTTGTGGATCCGCGACCTGGCCGGACCACAGGACGTTGTCGCACACGTACAGTCCGCCGACGCGGATGCGATCCCGCGCCGCGCGCCAGGCCTCCGGGTAGCCCTCCTTGTCGATGTCGTTGTAGACGACGTCGAACGAGCCCGCGACGGCGTTCAGGTTGGTGACCGCGTCGCCCACGTGCCAGCGGATCGGTTCGGCGAGACCGGCGCGCGACAGGTAGCCGAGGGCTTTGGGCTCGTTGTCCGGGTCGCCGTCGGTGCCGTGGACCTCGCCGCCGCTGCCGACCGCCCTGGAGAACCAGTACGCGGAGTACCCGAATCCCGAGCCGAGCTCGAACACACGTCTCGCGCCGACCGAGCGGGCGAGCAGCTCGACCGTGACGCCGACGAGGCGGCCGATGATCGGGAAGCCGCGCTCCTTGCCTTCGGCCTCCATCTCGAGCAGCACGGGCTCGTCGTAGCGGCCGAGTAGCGAGCGCATGTAGTCCTCGACGCGCGGGTCGACGATGTCCATCGCGACCGAACCTTACTTCGGCCGCTCCGGGCCGAGCCCGTACCGAAGGAACAGGTACGAGTTCCGGCGCTTCACGCTCCGGAGCGACCCGGGCACCCGGCGGTCGGGCAGCAGCTCCAGGCGGGGGCTCAGCGTCGAGCGCTCACCTGGCGGCTGACCGCCGCCGGCGAGCACCGGGCTCACGGAGAGGAAGAGCTCGTCCACGGCGCGCGCCTCCAGCAGCTGCGCCATCAGCCTCGGGCCGCCCTCGGTGAGGATGCGTTCGAACCCGCGCTGACGCAGGGCGCCGACGATCTCGGCACCGTCCAGGATCTCGCCGTCGCCGACCACGACGACGTCCGAGACACCGCCGGACGAACGCTCCAGGGCCTTGGCTCCCCCTCGCGTCGTCAGCGCGAGCGTCTCCTGGCGGGCCTTGCCCCACTTGGGTTCGATCCGCCCGCTCGCGGTCACGACCGCGAGCACGGGATCCTCCGCCCGGCCCTCGTCACGACGGAGCTCGGCGAACGCGTCGGCGGCGCCGGCAGACGTCGCGCGCGCGGCCCACGGACCGCGATGCTCGCGGAACGTCTCGGCCCCCACCAGGACGACGTCGGCCGCGGCCCGCAGCAAAGCCATCACGAAGCGGTCGCCCTCGTCGCGCCCGCCGATCACCATCGACGAGGCCGGGACGTCGCCGATCGCGACGATCCCGTCGACGGAGGCCACGAAGTTCGAGTAGACCGAGGAGGCGGACAGGCCGAGCCCGCCCCCGTACGGCTCCAGGAGCGCGGCGGGCAGGTCTTCAGGTACCTCGCCGAGCAGCGTCTGGAGCGGCGGCTCGAGGAGCGGCGGCTCCAGGTCAGCCATCCCCGCGCGAGGCCACGTCGAGGAACTCGCGACGGATCTCGGGCTCTGTCTCGTAGGTCCCGCGCCAGAAGGAGGTCCATGTCCGCGAGCGCTCCTCGCGGACGCCACGCATCTGCGTGCACAGGTGCGCGGCCTCGAGGTGGACCGCGACGCCGTGGGGCTGGAGAAGGTGCACGAGGTGATCGGCGATCTCCTGACCGAGGCGCTCCTGCACGGTGAACCGTCGCGCGTAGACGCGGACGAGCCTCGTGAGCTTGGAGATGCCGATGATGTGCTCGTGCGCCACGTAGCCGACGTGCGCCACGCCGAAGAACGGGAACGCGTGGTGCTCGCAGAGCGCGTAGAAGGGGATCGGGCCCTCGATCACCTGGCTGAGCCGGCAGTCCGCGCCGCCCCGGCACTCGGTGGGGAACGCCGTCACGAGCTTCGGATCGCCCTCGTAGCCGACGGTGGCGTCCATGAGGGCCTGCAGGAAGCGCTCGGGCGTCCGGCGCGTCCCCGGCGTGTCCAGGTGCATGCCGAACGCCGAGAAGATCTCGGCCATCCACGTCTGGTAGCGCTCCCACTGTTCGGGCGTGATCGGCCGCTCGTGCACGTGCTCCCACGGCCCTTCGTCCCGATCGTCGAGCACATCGCTCGAGCGCCCCGTCCCGTCCAGGTGCTCGTGTGGCTTGGTCTCCATAGCCGCGTGACCTCCCGGCTCCGCTGCAGCCGAACCTACTACGCTGGTTCGCGAATGGATGCCGAGCCCCGGGCCACGGACTCCGAGATCGATCTGAAGCTCGTTTACGAGCCGGGCGATCTGGAGGGGTTCGATCCCGAACGGCAGCTGGGCCAGCCCGGTCACCCCCCGTACACCCGCGGCGTCCATCCCTCGATGTATCGGGCTCGGCCGTGGACGATGCGCCAGTACGCGGGCATGGCGACGGCCGAGGAGACCAACCGCCGCTTCCGGTACCTGCTCGACCACGGGCAGACGGGGCTGTCGGTCGCGTTCGACCTGCCGACGCAGATGGGGCTTGACTCTGACCACCCCCGGGCCGAGGGCGAGGTCGGCAGGACCGGGGTCGCGATCGATTCGATCGAGGACATGGAATGGCTACTGGCCGAGATCCCGCTCGACCGCGTCTCGACCTCGATGACGATCAACGCGACCGCCCCGATCCTGCTGCTGCTGTACGACCTCGTGGCCGAGGAGCGAGGGATCGACGCGGCGAGCCTCTCCGGCACGGTCCAGAACGATCTGCTGAAGGAGTACGCGGCGCGCGGGACCTACATCTACCCGCCGAAGCCGTCGATGCGGCTGATCACGGACCTGTTCGCCTACTGCGGCGAGCACATCCCGCGCTGGAACACGATCTCGGTGAGCGGCTACCACATGCGCGAGGCCGGCGCGACGGCCGTGCAGGAGGTCGCCTTCACGCTCGCCGACGGCATCGCCTACGTGCAGGCCGCGCTGGACGCCGGGCTGGCCGTCGACGCGTTCGCGCCCCGCCTGTCGTTCTTCTTCGCGTGCCACATGAACGTGTTCGAGGAGATCGCGAAGTTCCGCGCCGCCCGGCGGATGTGGGCTCGCATCATGGCCGAGCGGTTCGGCGCCACGGACCCGAGGAGCCTGATGCTGCGGTTCCACACGCAGACCGGCGGCGCAACGCTGACGGCCCAGCAGCCGCGGAACAACATCGTGCGGACGGCGCTCGAGGCCCTGTCCGCGGTGCTGGGAGGGACGCAGTCGCTGCACACGAACGCGTTCGACGAGGCACTTGCCCTCCCGACCGAGCACGCGGCCAAGATCGCGCTCCGGACCCAGCAGGTGATCGGGCAGGAGACGGGGGTGACCCATACCGTCGACCCGCTGGGGGGCTCGTACTACGTCGAATCGTTGACGAACGAGATCGAGCGCCGGGCCGCGGACTACCTCGAGCGCATCGATCGTCTCGGCGGGGCGGTCGAGGCGATCGAGGCCGGCTTCTACCAGGACGAGATCGCCGAGGCCGCGTTCCGGATCCAGCAGGGGATCGAGTCGGGCGAGCGCGTGGTCGTGGGCGTGAACCGGTTCGAGGACCCCGACGAGCTGCCCGTCGAGATCCAGCGGATCTCCGAGGAGAAGGTCGCCGGCCAGGTCGCGCGGGTCCGCGAGCTCCGGACGAGCCGGGACCAGGCGGCTGCCGACCGAGCCCTCGAGGACGTCGAGGCCGCCGCCCGCGGTACCGGCAACCTGCTGCCCTCGATGAAGGAGGCGCTGCGCGCGCGGGCGACGCTCGGCGAGGTCTCCGACGTGCTTCGGACGGTGTTCGGCGAGTACCACCCGCACTGAGGGGCCGCACCGAGGGGCCGCACCGAGGGGCCGCACCGAGAGGCCGCACCGACGAATGCCGGTCGCTCAGGTCGCGAGTTCCCAGACGGCGTGCACGATCGCGGCGAGCCCCGCGACGGCCAGGGCCATTCCGAGCCACCGAAGGCGGGGCTGCCGGACCGTCGCGGCGGCCCCGAAGAAGCAGCCGAGGCGGACGAGCAGCTCGACCACGTAGGTCGCGGCATCCGCCATCGCGCTGCAGGGTAGGCTCAGCCGCCATGGACGTCTCGGTGATCGGCGGCACGGGCGACGAGGGGTTCGGGCTCACGCTCCGGCTCGCGAAGGCGGGCCATCACGTGACGATCGGATCGCGGATCGCCGAGAAGGGGTTGGCCGTCGCCGACACCGCGCGCGAGCTCCTCGGTGGCGACGCGGATGTCGACGGCGCGACGAACCAGGACGCCGCGACGCGCGGCGTCGTCATCGTCACCGTGCCGTTCGACGGGCAGGCGGAGATCTACCGGTCGATCAAGGACCACGTCCAGGACGACGCGATCGTGGTCGACTGCACGAGCCCGCTCGCGACGGCGGTCGGCGGGCGAGCGTGGCAGGTCGTCCGACCCTGGCACGGCTCGGCAGCCGAACAGGCCAAGGCGATCCTCGAACAGGTGCATCCCGTACGGCTCGTGGCCGCCTTCCACACGATCTCGGGGGACTCGCTCCAGGATCTCGGCAACGACATGGAGGGCGACGTGCTCGTTTGCGGCTCGGACAGGGAGGCGAAGTCCGTGGTGGGTAGCCTGATCGAGGACATCCCCAGCCTTCGATGGGTGGACGCCGGAGACCTGTCCCAGGCACGGATCGTCGAACCGCTCACCGCCTTGCTGATCTCGATCAACCGGACGTACAAGATCCGCGACGCCGGCGTTCGGATCGTCGGTCGGGAGTCCTGGGGAGCTCCGGGCCCTTAGCGGCTAGTCCAGCTCGACCAGCGTGTCGCCCGCCTGCACGTTCTGACCGGCCTCGACCGGGATCTCGGAGACGACGCCCTCGCGAGGGGCGGGGATCGCGTTCTCCATCTTCATCGCCTCCAGGATGCACACGACGTCGCCCGCCTGGATCTCCTGACCGGGTTCGACGAGCACGCGCAGGATCGTCCCCTGCATCGGCGCCGCGATCACGCTGTGGACGTGCTCGCCCCCGTGCGCCGACAGGCGGGAGGGGACCTTCGGGGCCGTGTCCCGCCGCTGGTCGAAGATCCGAACGGGGACGCGCCGGCCGTCGACCTCCAGGAGCAGCTCGGCGGGCACCGGCGCCCGCGCGTCGGTGACGGGCGGCGCCGGCGTGTCGCTCTCGAGCAGCTCCGCGTCGCGCAGGGCCTTCTCGAGCCAGGTCGTCGAGTGCGTCGCCTTGTGGAACGCCCGCGTGCCCAGGATCCACCGGTGCAGGGCGATCGTCGTCGGCACCCCCTCGACCCGGAACTCGGACAGCGCGCGCTCCATGCGGGCGATCGCGCGCGTGCGGCTCTCCGCCGACACGACGACCTTGGCGAACATCGAGTCGTAGTCGGCGGGGATCTCCTTGCCCTCGCGGATAGCGGAGTCGACCCGGGTGAACGGGCCCGAGGGCTCCTCGTACCCGGTGACGCGTCCGGGGCCGGGCAGGAAGTTGCGCGCGGGGTCCTCGGCGTTGATCCGGCACTGGATCGCGTGCCCGAACGTCCCGGTCTCGGACAGGTCGAGCTTGTCGCCGAGCGCTACCCGGATCTGCAGGGCCACGAGGTCCAGGCCGGTCACCATCTCGGTCACGGTGTGCTCGACCTGCAGCCGCGTGTTCATCTCGATGAAGAAGAAGTTCCCGTCCTCGTCCACGATGCCCTCGACCGTGCCGGCCCCGACGTAGCCCGCTTCCTTCGCCAGGGCCATCGCGGACTCGCCGATCCTCGAGCGCAGCTCCGCGTCCACGACGGGGGAAGGCGTCTCCTCGATCAGCTTCTGGTGCCGGCGCTGCACCGAGCAGTCGCGCTCGCCGAGGAAGAACACGTTCCCGCGCGTGTCGGCGAACACCTGGGCCTCGACGTGGTGCGCCCGATCCACGTAGCGCTCGAGGAAGACCTCCGGGCGGCCGAAGTACGCCTGGGCCTCACGTGTGGCGCGCGCGAGCGCCGCCTCCAGCTCCTCGGGCTTGCGCACGACATGCATCCCGCGGCCGCCCCCTCCGAACGCCGCCTTGACGAGGACGGGGAAGCCGATGCGCTCGGCCTCGGCGGCGGCGGCGTCCACGATGACGGGATCGGGCGTGCCCGGCACGATCGGGACCCCGACGCGATCGGCGGCGCGGCGCGCTGCCGCCTTGTCGCCCATCATCTCGATCGCCTCGGCGGGTGGGCCGATGAACGCGAACCCCGAATCGGTGACCGCGCGCGCGAAGTGGGCTCGCTCGGACAGGAACCCGTAGCCTGGGTGGACCATCGTGGCGCGCGCCTTCGACGCGGCCTCGAGGATCGCGCCGATCGACAGGTAGGAGTCGGCGGCGAGCGGCGGCCCGATCCGGTGCGCCTGGTCCGCCATCTCGACGTGGAGCGCGTCGCGGTCGGCGTCGCTGTAGACGGCGATCGAGGTGTAACCGAGCTCGCGGACGGTGCGGATGATGCGCACGGCGATCTCGCCGCGGTTCGCGATCAGGATCCGAGGTTTGGCCACGCGCCTCGCTCTCGCGGTCGAACATCGGGCCCGTCGGTGCGTCCGAGGACCCGTCGACACGGTACCCGTGGAACAATCGAGTACCCCCGAACGGGAGTCAACGTCTCGTGCTTTCCCAGGACGGCCTGGCCCGAGCGCTCGAACGGCTCGGCCTGCGCGCCCCCGTGCGATTCGACGAGGTTACTGCGTCCACGCAGGTCACGGCCGTCGAGATGGCCGAAGCGGGCTCGCCGGAGTGGACGTTGGTGGCGGCCGGGCATCAGACGGGCGGCCGAGGCCGTCTCGGGCGCAGCTGGGTCGACGTGCCCGGCGGCGCGCTGCTGCTCTCCCTCGTGTTGCGCCCCGAGCTGGATCCGGACGACGGCGGTTTGCTCACCCTGCTGGCCGGGACCGCGATGGCGCGGGCGTGCCTCGAGCTCGCCGACCAGCGGACGGCCTGCAAGTGGCCGAACGACATCCTGGTGGCCGGACGCAAGGCCGGGGGGATCATCGCGGAGTCGCGGGTCGAGGGCGGTGTGTTCGCGCACGTGGTCCTCGGGGTGGGTGTCAACCTCGGCGACCCGCCGGCCGAGATCCCGGACGCCGGCGCGGTAGACGCGGCCGACGACGAGCTCCTGGAGGCGTTCCTGTCCGCGTTCGTTCGCGCCTATCAGCCGGCGCATCCGGCGTTCGCGGGCGGCGTCGTCGCGGCCTACCGGGACGTGTGCGCGACGCTCGAGACGCGCGTGCGGGCCACCACCGGCGCCGGCGTGATCGAGGGGGAGGCGGTCGACCTCGACGAGCGCGGGGGGCTGGTGGTCAGGACGTCGTCGGGCGACGAGGTCGTGCGGTTCGGGGCGGTCGAGCACCTGGA
The DNA here is from genome assembly GCA_046731295.1 of Actinomycetota bacterium. Classification (GTDB taxonomy): domain Bacteria; phylum Actinomycetota; class UBA4738; order UBA4738; family HRBIN12; genus DASSJM01. The sequence continues at coordinate 20,421 of JBKPKU010000167.1, read as the reverse complement.
GTAGGATGCGGCAATGCCGTTCCCCCGCAAGCTCCTGGTGCCGAACGAGGAGCTGGTCCTGGAGATCCGGCCTCACTGGATCGCGGTCGTGATGCCGGCGATCGTCACGATCCTGATCGTCGTCGGGTACGGCTTCGCGATCTCGTACGCCCCCGACGATGGGTCGGGCCGCACCGCGGTGGTGTGGGTCGCGACCGCCGTCGCGCTGTTCCTGTTGATCTTCTTCCCGCTCCGCAAGTTCATCGCGTGGGCCACGTCCTGGTTCGTCGTGACGTCGGACCGCGTGATCCATCGCGAGGGGTGGATCGCGAAGCGGTCGATGGAGATCCCGCTCGAGGCGATCAACGACGTGCGGTTCCGCCAGGGCGTGTTCGAACGCATGATCGGCGCCGGCGACCTCATCATCAGCTCGGCGAGCGAGTTCGGCCGCGAGGTGTTCGGGGACATCCGCAACCCCGAGGAGGTCCAGCGCACGATCTACCACCAGGGCGAGCTCAACAAGCAGCGCATGTACCAGGGGCGCGACGAGGGATCGCCGCAGCCGGCACAGGTGTCTTCGGCCACCGCGACGCCGCCCGCGGCCCCGAGCACGACGGGTGAGCTCGAGCGACTGGCAGAGCTCCGCGACCGGGGCGTGCTGACCGAGGCTGAGTTCCAGATCCAGAAGAAGAAGATCCTCGGCCAGTAGTCGCCTCCGAGCCTCGATTGCGACCGTCGCAGGCGCGCGCATAAGCTCGATGCCATGACGGTGCCTGCCGTTCGGCGTGTTCGAGGCGTCCTGGTTCTGGCGATCGCGATCCTGCCATGGGCGGTCGCGTCTCAGGGCGGCCCGGGCGGCCGCGGCGCCTCGCCCGCCGTTCCCGAGAGCGCGGCGGCGATCGAGTCGTTCACCACGCTGCTCGTCGTCTCGGCCGACCGACCGGCGGTCGGGGTCGCGCTCAAACGCACCGAGGGCGCGCGCGTGCTCTGGGCCACGCCTGCCGGCCGCTCGAACCCGCACGTCCCGCTGGGCCTGGTGCACGCCCCCTGGCCGGCGGTGCGGATCGAACGGTCCGAGCCGCTCGCGCTGCACCTGGCCGGACGGGGTCCGCCGCTCGCCCTCGCGGCCTGAAGCGGAGCGCGCTCGTCCATCTCGCGTGCGTTCGGCGCGTGCTCCGCATCCGGATCGAACCCGAGGGGAGGACCGGACCCAATGTCGAACGCAGAGGTGATCCGAGAGCAGGCGCTCGCGCTCGCGACGTCGGGCGTGCATCGGGATGAGGCCGTCCGCGAGCTCGAACGGTCGGCGGCCGGACGCCGCGTCGCCGTCGTGCGGGCGCGGCAACAGATGGAGACGTCACTCGCGGACGAGTCGGAGCAGCCCGGCACGGCTCGCGCGATCGAGCTGCTCGACGAGGTGCTCGTCCGCCTGCCTGCCTGAACCCGGAGGCGATGACAGATGGAAACGCTGGATCGACCGACGGCCCGGACGAGGCCGCGCGTGCGGCTCGAGCTCGTTGGGTTCGGGCTCGTCGTGGCCGGATACGTCGCGATGACGCTCGGCATCCTGGAGATCGGCGGCGTGTTCAACGTCGTGCTCGGGCTCGCCGTCACGTGGGTCGGGTGCCTGACGTTGTTCTGGGGCGAGGGCCGGCGGGACCGACTCGACGAGGCCGCGTTCCGCCGCCAGCTCGATGCCCTGTGACCGCGGCGCACGGACGGGGTGACGCGGTGGCCGTCGTGACCGAGATCCCGCTGCCGGGGATCGGCATCCGCTACGAGTTCGTCGCGCAGGACGGAGGGCGGATCGGTGTGGTGCACCACCGCTCGGGCGTGCGCGAGTTCGTCCGGTACGAGGGCGACGACCCGGACACGTCCCGCGACCTGCTCCGCCTGGGGCCCGAGGACAGCCGGACGCTGGCCGAGCTCCTGGGGGCGTCGCAGGTCGCCCGGGACCTTGCCGGGCTCGAGCAGGACGTGGAGGGGCTGGCCGTCGACCGCCTCCCGCTTTCGGCCCTTCCTGTTCTTCGGGTTCGAGGTGGATCCGGGGACGATCCCCGGCGCGTTGCCGGCCGCGGTGGTGCTCGCGGCGGTTGGCGTCGCGACGAAGGTCGCAACGGGGTTGGCCGTCGCGCGCCGGGCCGGGATCGGCTCACGCAGCCGTGCTCGGGCCGCGGTGGCGCTGATCGCCCGCGGCGAGTTCTCGATCGTGATGCCGGGATCGCGGTGGCCGAGGGCGCCGCGCCCGATCTCGGGCCGCTCGCGGCCGTGTACGTCCTCCTGCTCGCCAGCGGCGGGCCGCTCACCGCGCGGTTCGTGGACAGGAGGGCGGCCAGGGGCGAACGCTCCCTGAGGATCAGTCCTCCGACGGCGCCGAGGAGGAACGCACCGACGACAGCTCGGACTCGCCGAGCAGCAGGACCAGGTCGCCCTGCCGCAGGCGGAGATCCGCCGGCGGATTCGGCGTGATCTGGCCCCCGACGTGCCGGATCGCCAGAACCGGCGTCGATCCGAGCGCCTGCCCGATGGACGCGCCGTCGAGGGCGGACCCCGGGTCGACCCGCACCTCCTCGAGCGCCATCGAGGCCCTGCCCGAGGTCCCGAGCGCGACCACGTCGTCGGCGCTCGGACGCAGGGCCACCAGCGCCATGTGTCGCCCGCTCGACACGAATGGCGAGACTACGCGGTTCACGCCGGCGCGCAGCAGGCGCTGATCCGACCCCGGTTCGGACGCCCGGGCGACGATGAACAGGTCGGGGTTGAGGGCGCGGGCGACCAGCGCGATATAGACGTTGGTGGCGTCCGAGTCCACGGCGCACACGAGCCCGCGCGCCTGGTCCGCGCCGGCGGTCCGCAGCACGTGCTCGTGCGTCGGGTCGTCGATGATGTGGGCGACGCCGTCGTCCCGCATCCGCTCGACGAGGCGTTCGTCCGGGTCGACCACGACGAAGGAGGCGCCCTGGGCCTCGAGCTCCCGCGCCACGGCTCGCCCCACGCGCCCGTACGCACACACGATGAAGTGCCCGGTCAGGGCGTCGATCCGGCGTTGCATCCGATTCCTCCTCGTTCGCTCTCCCCAGTCGCCCTCGAGGACCCACTGCGCCACCACCGTCACCGTGGTGAGCACCAGGCCGACGCCGATGGTGATCACGGTGAGCGTGAAGACCATCCCGCCGTCGTCGAGGGGCCGGACCTCCCGGAAGCCGACGGTCGTCAGCGTCGTGACCGTCATGTACAGCGCGTCGAGGAACCGCCACCCCTCGAGCAGCATGTAGCCGGCCACGCCGTAGACGAGCGCGAGCGCGAGCCCCAGCGCCGGCCAGCGGATGCGCCGCCACAGGTCCCGACCCCGGGAAACCGCCACCGTCATCGAGCCTAGCGAACGATGGCTCGCGGGGTCGAACGACAGGATGGGACAATCGACACCGTGGAGCCCAGGGTCGCCGTGGTGGGGGTTGGGCACGCGGGGTTCGCGCCGCTCGTCTCGGGGCTGTCAACCAAGGAGCTGATGTTCGAGGCGGCGCAGCGGTCATTCCACGACGCGGGCGTGGACCCGCGCACCGACGTCGACTCGTTCGTGTGCTGCTCCGAGGACCTGCTCGAGGGCACCTCGATCTTCGACGAGTACGTGCCTGATCAGCTCGGCGCGGTGCAGCGCCCCGTGCAGACGGTTGCGGCCGACGGGCTGTTCGGGATCGCAACCGGCATGATGCTCATCCGATCGGGGCTCGCGTCGGTGGTCGCGATCGAGGCGCACAGCAAGGCCTCGGACGTCCTGACCCTCGGCACGATCGAGGCGTTCGCGCTGGACCCGGTGCTGAACCGCCCGCTGCGCTTCCCGACGCTGGCGATCGGCGGGCTCGACATGAACGCGTTCCTCGAGCGCACGGGCCTGTCCGAGGAGCACTGCGCGATGGTGGCGGCCAAGAACCGATCGAACGCGCTCGACAACCCGCGCGCCGCGTATCCGGCCCAGGTCGCGGTGGATGACGTCGACGACTCGGCGCCGGTCGCCTGGCCGCTGCGGGAGCTCGAGGTGGCGGCCCGCGCGGACGGGTGCGTGATCGTGGTGCTCGCCGCGGAGGATCGCGCCCGCGAGAAGACCGAGGCGCCCGTGTGGCTCCTCGGGGCCGGGTGGGCGTCCGGCACGCCGACGCTCGAGAGCCGGACGTGGGGGGAGACCGAGCCGGTGACGAGGGCGGCCCGGCTCGCCTACGGCCGCGCCGAGATCACCGCCCCGCGGGAAGAGATCGACTTGGCCGAGGTCGACGACACGTTCGCCTACAAGGAGCTGCAGCACCTGGAGGCGCTCGGGCTGGGCGACGCGGATGGGCTCGCGCAACTGCTGGACGAGGGCGAGCTCGATCCCGGCGGCCACCTGCCGGTCAACGTCTCCGGCGGGTCCCTCGGTCAGGGCAACCTGTTCGAGGCCAACGGCCTGGTCCGCCTGCTCGAGTGCGTCGAGCAGCTCCGCGGTGAGGCCGGCGAGCGCCAGGTCGATGACGCCTACGTCGCGGTGGCGCAGTCGGCGCGTGCCGCACCGTCGACCTCGACGGCGGTCGTCGTGCTCGCCAACGACGAGGGGGCCGGCGGGTGAGGCTCGACGCCCTCGACCACGTGTGGTTCTGGGTCACGGATATGGACCGCGCGGTCGAGTTCTACCGCGACGGGCTCGGCCTGTCCGTCGGCAGCCGCCACGGCGACGAGTGGGCCGAGCTCGAGGCCGGTCCCATCAGGATCGGGCTGCACGGCGCGCGCGACGGGCACGCCACGCCCCACGGCGGGACGGCCGTGTTCCGCGTCGCCGACCTCGATCTGGCCAAGGCGGCGCTGGAGGAGCGCGGCGTCGTGTTCGAGGAGCACCTGGGCGAGGTGCCGGGGATTGCGCGCTACGCCTCGTTCGACGACCCGGACGGGAACTCGATGCAGCTGATCGAGTACGCGCCGCCGGTCGCCTCGGGGGAGGACGCCTGAGATGCCGAAGCGGGTCGCGGTCGTCGGCGCGGGGATGACCCGGTTCGTCCGCCGCGCAAAGGAGACCGGCAAGGAGCTCGCGTGGGAGGCCTCGCGCGAGGCGCTCGCGTCGTGCGAGCTGTCGCTCGAGCGCGTCGACGCCGTCTGCCTCACGAGCGCGCCGGATGCGTTCGACGGCGTGCACATGAAGGGGGAGTACCTCTCCGATGGGGCGGGCGCATTCGGGCGGCCGTTCATGCGAACGTACGTCGGCGGCGGGAGCGGCGTGTTCACCGCGATCCAGGCCTATTACACCGTCGCGAGCGGGATGGCCGACGTCGTCCTCGCGGTCGCCGAGGAGAAGATGTCCTCGACGCAGCCGCACCCGCAGGGCGCATTCCTCACGATCTTCGACAACGTGCTCGAGCGCCCGCTGGGCCCGAACCTTCTGTGGATCTTCGCGCTCGAGATGAACCGCTACATGACCGTGCACGGGCTCGACAAGCGCGACATCGCCTCGGTGGCAGTCAAGAACAAGCGGAACGCAGCCGACCACCCGGCGGCACTGCTCGGGCAGGCCGATATCACGGTGGAGGACGTCCTCGCGTCCGAGACGCTCGCCTGGCCGGTGCAGCGCCTGGACGTCTCGCCGATCAGCGACGGCGCGGTCGCGATCGTCGTGGCGAGCGAGGACGCGGCCAGGCAGATCTCCGCCGATCCCGTGTGGATCCAGGGCGTCGGGTGGAACCTCGACACCGCGTACTGGACCAACCGCGACCTCGTGTTCCCCGAGTACGTCGCGAACGCGGCCCGCATGGCCTACGACATGGCCGGGGTGACCGAACCTCGCAAGCAGATCCACGTCGCCGAGCCCTACGACCCGTTCGACTACAAGGAGCTGCACCACCTCGAGGGGCTGCTGCTGTTCGACAGGGGCAAGGCGCCCGAGGCCGCGCGCGACGGCGTGCTCGACCGCAAGGGCGACCTCCCGTCGTGTCCCAGTGGCGGGCTGCTCGGCGTCGGGAACCCGATCGCGGCCGCCGGGCTCATGAAGATCGCCGAGCTCTTCTGGCAGCTGCGCGGCGAGGCCGGTGCCCGACAGGTCCCCGGCACGCCCGAACGCGGGGTGGCGCAGGCCTGGGGCGACCTGATGCAGGTGGGCACGGTCGTGGTGATGGGCCGGGACGGGCCTCCCACGACGGCGACGCAGCTCGAGACGCCCCCCGTGGCGACCCCCGCGACGTCGCTCTCGGATGCCGAGTTCCGCTCGGCGACCGGCGCCGTGGACGACGCGATCGGCGCCGAGTACGAGTGGGACGCGGGCGTGGCGGTCGGCCGGTTCCTGGACGGGCTTCGCGAGGGCCGGATCATGGGCCGCGAGTGCCGCAACTGCGGCCGGGTCCTGGTGCCGCCCCGGATGTTCTGCGAGCGCTGCTTCCGCGGCACGGACGCGTGGGTGCAGGTCGAGCACACCGGCGTCGTGCAGACGTTCTCGATCTGCCACGTTTCGTGGGACATGCAGCCGCTCGACGAGCCGCAGCTCCCGGCCGTGGTCGCGATCGACGGTTCGGATGGCGGCTTCCTGCACATGCTCGGCGAGGTGGAGCCCGACGATGCCCGGGTCGGCATGGCCGTCGAGGCCGTGTGGAGGCCGGTGGGCGAGCGCACGGGCTCGATCCTCGACATCGCGTACTTCAAGCCGAGCTGGGGGTCGGGGGGCTCAAGGAGCGAGCGCGAGGGATCGGGCTGATGCTCGAGAAGATCGCCCGACCGGACGAGGTTCGCCGCTGGCCGGGCGGCATGCCCGTCCGTCACCGGTACACGCCCGGCGTGGCCGGGGAAGCCTGCTTCTCGGCGCTGCGCGAACGCGGCGTCCTGCTCGGCTCGCGGTGCGCCCATTGCGGCTACACCTACGTGCCGGCTCGGCTGTTCTGCGAACGCTGCTTCTCGGAGCTGTCGGCCGACACCGAGGTCGGACCCGGCGGCGAGCTCGTGTCGTTCACGATCGTGTTCCGTGGCGTCGAGGGCGAGCCGCTCGATCCCCCCGAAACGCTCGGCGCGGTTCGGCTCGACGGGGCCGACGCGGTGCTGATCCACCGGGTGCTCGAGCCGGGAAGGGAACCGCTCCAGATCGGCGAGCGCGTCGAGATCGTCGTCAGGCCCGAGGGCGAGCGCACCGGCTCGATCCTCGACGTCGAGGGCTTCCGTAGGACCGATTGAGCTCCGTTTCTCGGATCTCGTTGCCCACCCGATAGGCTGCTCCCGGTGGACTTCGAGCTCACGCCCGAGCAGCAGGACCTGCAGGCCGCGGTCCGGGCGTTCGCCGAGGAGGTGGTCGCGCCGGCGGCCGCCGGGGCCGACGAGCGCGAGGAATTCCCCACCGAGACCGTCAAGCGGATGGCCGAGATCGGGCTGTTCGGCATCCCGTTCCCCGAGGAGGTCGGCGGGCAGGGCGGCGACCTGCTGTCGTTCTGCCTGTGCCTGGAGGAGATCGCTCGCTACGACTCGTCGCTCGCGATCACGCTCGAGGCCACGGTCGGCCTGGCCGCGAACGCGTTGTTCCGCTTCGGCACCGACGAGCAGAAGCGGCGGTGGCTCGTGCCGATGGCGCGGGGCGAGGCGATCGGCGCGTTTGCGCTCACCGAACCCGGGGGCGGCACCGACGCGCGCGCGGTCCGGACCACGGCGCGGCTCGACGGCGACGATTGGGTGATCGACGGCTCGAAGGCGTTCATCACCAACTCGGGGACGCCGCTCACGTCGGCGATCGTCGTCGCTGCGCTCGACGAGGAGGCCGACGAAGGCGACCTGACGACGATCGTCGTGCCGGCCGGTTCGGCGGGCGTGACCGTCGGACCGCCGTACCGTAAGGTCGGATGGCGCGCGAGCGACACCCACGAGGTCTCGTTCGATGGGTGTCGCGTCCCGGCCGACCAGCTGCTCGGCGAGCGAGGACGCGGCTACGCGCAGTTCCTGGAGACGCTCGCCGACGGGCGCGTGGCGATCGCCGCCCTGTCGGTGGGGCTCGCGCGCGGGTGTCTGGAGGAGAGCGTTCGGTACGCCTTGGAGCGCGAGGCGTTCGGCGAGCCGATCGGGTCGTTCGAGGCGCTGCAGTTCAAGATCGCGGACATGCGGGTCGGCGCCGACACGGCGCGCCTCGCGTACCAGCGCGCAGCATGGCTGCGCGATCGCGGACGCCCGTTCGCGACGGAGGCCTCGATCGCCAAGCTGTACGCGAGCGAGGTCGCGGTCTCGGCCGCCCGAGAGGCCGTCCAGGTGCACGGCGGCTACGGGTTCGTTGAGGAGTTTCCTGTTGCCCGCTTCTACCGCGACGCCAAGGTGCTCGAGATCGGCGAGGGGACCAGCGAGATCCAGCGGCTGTTGATCGCCCGTTCGCTCGGACTGCCCGCAGACCTGGGGGACACGCACGATTAGGGGTGCGCCGCAGGGGAACAGCCGCGCCGCCTGAACGCCTCGACGACCGCGCCGGAGGATGGTTGCAACGGTCCTCCCGAGCGGGCACGGTTGACACGCCGTTCCGCCGTCCGATAGGAAAGGGCCTTCCCCAATGGCCGAGAAATCCAGAGATGTCCCCGGCGTGCTCCGCCGCGCGCTCGCCGTGCTCGCGGCGATGGCGCTCCTGACGGCGTCGGCGCAGGTGGCCTCGGCCGAGCCCACCAAGGACAAGCTGGAGGCGGCGAAGGCCCAGTTCGAACGGCTGAAGAACCAGATCGCACAGCGGCAGCAAGTGGTCAGCAACCTCCTTCTCGAGGCGCAACGGATCGCCGAGCGCCGCGAGCAGGCCTACGGCGAGTGGCAGGACATCACCGGCCGGCTGCACCAGACGCGGGAGGCCCTGGCCAAGGCGCAGGCCGAGTACCAGGGGTTGCAGGCCGATCTCGAGGCCCGCGCGCGCCAAGCGTACATCACCGGTCCGGGGTCGGGGCTGGAGTTCCTGCTCGGCGCCACCTCGATCGCCGACCTTTCGTCCCGGATGGAGTACGTGAACGCGCTCAGCCAGGAGGACGCCGACCTCGCGACCGAGGTGCAGAACCTACGGAACGCGCTCGCGGCCAAGAAGCAAGAGCAGGAGCGGCTCCAGTTGAAGGCGGCGGCAGCGCTCCAGCGCGTTCGGGAGCAGGAGGCGGCGCTGAAGGCCAAGCTCGACGAGCAGGAGTCCGCATTGAAGGAGCTCAACGCGGCGAAGGCGCGCGCCGAAGAGCTCGTCAAGAAGCTCGAGAAGCAGTACGCGCGGGAGCTCGCGGCCCTCACCGGTGTGACGTTCCACGCGGGCGCGATCTTCAAGGTGTGTCCCGTCGGCCAGCCGCATGCCGTGTACGACGGGTTCGGCGCGCCAAGGTTTGCGGGCGGGTACCACCCGCACGCCGGCGACGACATCATCGCCCCGGAGGGAACCCCGATCTTCGCAACCTTCGACGGATACGCGCAGGCTGGCTACAACACGCTGGGCGGCAACTCGGTGAACGTCTTCGGGGACCTCGGCTATACGTACAACGCGCACCTTCGGGCACCCGGCTACTCGGGACCGGTCCAGGCGGGCGACGTCATCGGCTACGTCGGGGCGACCGGAGATACGAACACGCCCCACGACCACTTCGAGTGGCACCCGAACGTGATCCCGAGCGAGTGGCCGCTAAGTCCATACGGTGTCGCCGTTATCAACGGGGCGATCAACCCGTTCCCGCTGCTGTCCCAGGTCTGCTAGCGTCGCTGGCGCTTCCGTAGCAGGTACCCGGCGACCACCGCGAGGACGATCACCCCGGCCACGAGCGCGATCGTCGCGACGGACGACCCGTCCCCGGACGACCCGCCGGCCGTCGGCGACGCCGGACGGCCGGCGACCGCCACGTACCCGAGGTCGGTGAGATCGCCGCCCGCCTGCTGGATGCTCGGCAGGTCGTCGGTCTTGAGCGGCTTCCAGACCGTGCCATTGCGCGACCAGACCACCGTGTGGGCGCCGTGGTCGTTGGCGAGCAGCGGATAGACCAGGACGACCGTCGACAGCACCTGGAGCGCGGCCTTCCTTCCGGACGGCGCGTACGTGGCGGCCAGTCGATAGACGTTGCCGACGATGTTCAGCGGCACCTCGGGCGGGGACACGGTCGACGGCCCGACCGGCTCGATCGTGACCTCCACGCTCCGCTGTCCCCGGGCCGCGTCGAACGCGCCCTTCGGCAGGATCAGCGTGACCTGCGCGTCGTCGGTGGTCGGCACGATGGTCGCGCTGCCCCCGTTCTTGAGGTCGACCTTCAGCGAGAGCGGCGTGGGCGCCTGGTTGGTGGCCGCGAGCTCCGGCGGCGGCTCCACCCACCGATAGGCGGTCGGGGGCGCGAGGCCGTCGAGCAGCGGCTGCCTCGCGAGCGGCGACAGGTGACCGGACAGCAGGGCGCTCGTCACGTAGACGATCGCCAGCGCGATGCCGGCGCCGAGCGCGCGCACCCGGCTGCTCACGGCAGCGGGTCGAGGCGCTCGATCGGGCTCGTCGCGTAGCGCGGCGGCCACACGACCGCGTACTCGCCGGGCGCCTGCCACTGCCACACGACGCTGGTCGCGAGCTCGTTCGCGCCGGCCGTGATCGTGCCGGGCCGGCCGAACCGCAGGCCGCTGCCGTTGGGCAGCGAGCCGAGCGGGAGGTCGATCGCGTTCGCCGCGGTCGCGACGGCCGCCGGCGTGGGCCGTGCCGCGGCCGAGAGCACGTCGTGCAGCAGTGCCCACGCGCCCGAGAAGCCGGCGAGCGCGGCCGCGCTCATCGGGCCGCCGAACCGGTCGGCGTACGCGACCGACGCGCGGTCCAGCAGCGCCCGACCGTCCAAGGTGAGGCCCCGCTCGTTGAGCGCGTTCGACGCGGGCTTGTCGGAGGCGAACAGCCCCACCGCGTCCCTGCCCAGGGTCGAGCCGAACGCTGGCATGCAGTAGCTGGACGACGTGCCGATGCCCACCATCAGGTCGAGCCCCTGCCGCACCATCTCGCGCCGCATGACGATCGCGTCGTGCAGGTAGGCGGAGGCGAACACGACGTCGGGGCGGCTGCCGGCAAGCCGGTGCACGAACGCCTCCATGTCCACCGCGCGCGGGTCGTAGCCGAAGGTCCCCACCACGTCGTAGCCGCGCGCGTGCAGCTCGTCCAGCGCGCCATGCGCGACGGCGCGGCCGTAGGCGTCGTCCACCAGCGTCACGGCGTAGCGCAGGTGGGCCGGGTCCACGTGGAGTACCTGCGCGTACTCGTCGGCCACGAACGTCATCGCGTTGCGTCCGAGGATGGCGCCCGAGGGAGCCACGCGGAACACGAGGTCGCCGGCGCCGCGACCGGTCATCTCGCCGACCGCACCTGTCTCCCAGAACAGCATGTCGCGCCTGGCCGCTGCCTCCGCCGCCGGCTCCGAGATCGTGCTGCCGTAGCTGCCGAGCACCAGCCGCACGCCGTCCTCGTGCAACTGGGCGATCGCCCCCGGCGCGGCGTCGGCGCCCGGCGTGTCGATCGGCACGAGCTCGATCGGACGTCCGCCCACCCCGCCGTCGGCGTTCACGAGCTGGACGGCCAGCCGCGCGCCGTCGAACTCGTCCACGCCGCCCGGCCCCTGCGATCCCGACAGGGGGTACACGGCGCCGACCCGGATCGGCTCCGGCGAGGAGGACGTGCAGGAACCCACGGCGAGGGTCGCCAGCGCCAGCAGGACCGCCGACGCGCGCCTCATCTCAGCACCACCATCGCGTTGGCGAACGCGTGCGTCGCGGCCGGGACGGTCCACGTCCCGGACGCCCATCGCTGCCAGCCGAACACCAAGCCGGCCCCGACGTCGACCGGCACGGCCGCCAGGCCGTACGCCGGCACGTGCACCAGGCCGAACAGCAGCGCCGAGCCCACGATAGCGGCGAAGGCGCCGAAGCGTTCGAGCCGCGCGTAGGCGACCCTGCGAAAAAGCGCCTCCTCGGCCACGGACGCGAGCAGGGACAGCGGCAGCGCCGCCGCGCTCCACGGCGACGGCGCAGAGGTGCCGACCACCCGCGCCGTCGCCACCACGGCCACCGCCCCGAACGCGAGCGCGATGACCGGCGACAGCCGCGGACGGTCGCGACCGACCGGAAGGACGATCGATGCGAGCCCGATCGTCAGGTAGGTGGCGCCGAACAGCACGAGCCGGGTGTCCTCAGTCACGTCCGACAGTGGTCGCAGCGCGAGCAGGATCGAACCGACAGCGACGACGACCGTCGCCGCCACGGCGTTGTCGCGTTCGGTCCCGGCGCCTCCGACGTGTGCCGCGCGCGCGCTCACGGCTTCACCTCGAACGCCACCACCGCGACCACCCGCGGGTCGAACGGTGCGTGGTCGCTCGCGACGAACTCGACCTGGATCCGGTGCGGCCCCGGCGTGACGTCGGGGATCGTCTGGTCGAGTCCTTCGGTCATCGAGATCAGCTGGTCGTCCAGGAGGACGTGCAAGTGTCCCTCATCCGGGACGATGTCGGTGGTGGTCGCCGGCACGAGCTTCGCGTCCTTCAGTTTGACCCGCAGGTCGACCGAGGAGCCGTGGACCACCTGGTCCACCTTTGGCTCGACGATCGACAGGTTCGCCGTGCTGCTCGGGCGAGCCGCGGTCGAGCCGGTCTCCGCGGGCGAGCCGTCGTTCCCTGCGCCGCCGCACGAAGCCATCAGGAGCCCGGCGAGTACCACGATCGATACGGACACGGTTCGCGGTGCTCTCACGGCGCCTCCTTCACGAACGTGACCGCGGCGACGACGGGCGGGTCGAACGGCGCGTGATCCACGGCGACGAACTCGGCCTGCAAGCGATGGACGCCGGGGGCCAGGTCGGCGATGTCGATCTCCTGTTCGCGTCCGGACGTCATCGACAACAGGGCGCCGTCGAGGAACACATGGATGTGGCCGGTGTCGGGCGTGACGTCGGTCGACGTCGCGTCGACGATCCTGCCTTTGTCCACCCGAACCCGCACGTCCAGCATGCCTCCGGTGACGACCTGCTCGGGGGAGGGTTCGGCGAACACGATCGTCGCTCCCGAGGTGGGCCGAGCCCCGCCCGGCGTCGGCCAGACGAGCGCCGGGACGACCACGGAGCCCACGAGCGCCATGGGGGCGACCGTCAGCATCGCGAACGCTCCCCATGTCGGAAGATGAGAGAAGCCGCGACCGCGGATCCGGCTGAGCCCCACCCACCCGAGCACCACCCCGGCACCCACGAGGACCGTCGACGCGAACTCTGGCGCGCCACCGGCATGCGCGAGCACGTCAACGCTCCGCCGACGGCCCATCTCCGGGGTTCGGCGATCTCACGGGACCGTCGCCTCGACGTAGGTCGAGATCTCCTGCCCTTCGGCGGTATGCCCGTGCACCTGGAACTCCCAGTCGCCGGACTCCAGGTCCACGGTCGCCGCCCAGTGGCCCGGCTCGAACCGCTCCACCGGGATCGGGACCTCCTCGCCGTCGTGCGAGACGCCGGTGACCTCGACCGCGTTGACGGCGAGCGCGCCACCGTCGGCGTCGAAGAACGTGAAGTGCACCTGCGTGGCGCCCGCCGGTCCCTCGACCAGGGTCTGCAGCTGCCGCCCGCCGCCGAGATCGACGTGCGTGATCCCCGGGCCCTGCGCCTCCTCCGTGTGCTCGGCGTGCCCCTCCTCGCCGTGCGCGTGCTCGTCACCCTCGGACGCGACCGCCGCCGTCGTGAGCAACACGAGGATCAGCGCGAGGCCGCCGACGGCCAGGAGGCCGTTTCGCGTCCCGTCCGGTGACGAGGCCGGGTGACCCCGGACGAGCAGGGTGGCGGTCACGGCCACGATCCCGATCTCCAGGACCGTGGAGAGCACGTCGAGGAAGGCCGCTGGTTCGGCCGTCCCGGGCTCGGGCCCGATCGGCAGTCCCGCCGTCCGAGAGACGATCCAGATCGCGACGACCGCCGCGTTCACGACCAGGCCTACCGTGAGCATCGGGCGGGTGGGTGCCACCACGACGCCGATCGCCCACAGCGCCTGGAACCAGGCCACGAGCGAGAAGAACACGCCGAACGCGACGTACTCCCGGAAGTGCTCGCCCATCACGGCGAAGTGGATGCCGGCGGTCGCGAGCGATGTGACGGCCAGCGCCCCGTATACGGCGGGGATCGGCCACGCCACGTGTGAGCGAGGGGATTCCTGTATCGATTCCATGTTCGGATCCTCCATGCGGAACCTCTTCCGAGGTCGGTCGATGTGATCGGGCGATCAGACCGAGGGCGGGGACCGTCCGGGGCGGACGCCGACGAAGGCCGGCGCCGCGGATCCGAGACCGGAGACAACCAGGAGCACGAGTGCTCGGGGCCGCCACATCCGGGCGCGGGTCGCCGAAGGGGCCGCCGCCGCGACACGCTGGGTCGTCCGGCACAGCCAGGTCGCGATCGCCGCCCCGGCCACCGCGAGCGTCATCTGCGCGCCCACGCCCAGCATGAGCAGGGGTCCGGAGATCAGGTCGTGCAGAGACGAGCCGCTGAGGACGCGCTCGAGGACCTCCAGGCCCACGAACGCGCATGCCTGCGTGACCACGAGGGCGCCGGCCAGGCCCGCGAACGTGGCCGCCGTTCCCCGCTCGCGTCCGCCCCATGCCCGCCCGACGAGAGCGGCGGCGGCCGCGGCGGCCAGCACGCACGCCAGATGGGCGAACGCCGGGAGGTAGGCGTGGCCCGTGGACGAGAGCACGAGCCCGCGGTGATCGGGATCCGGATACAGCCACGCGTACGTCGCGAGGTGCCCGAGCACGAGTCCCCCGAGGGCGAGGCCGAACACCGGGAACCCACTCGTCCTGTGACCTTCGCGCACGGCGTTCGCCTTCCGTTCGGGAGCCTGCGTGATTGTACGCTTGACCTCCGACAACGCAGCCGGAGGGCGGGGATGCGCGCGGAGGACGTTCGAACGGTCGGGGTCGTCGGCTGCGGCCTGATGGGTTCGGGCATCGCCGAGGTGGCCGCGCGCGCGGGTCAGGACGTGGTCGTACTGGAAACGAACGAGGAGCTGCTCCGGCGCGGCCGTGCGCGCATCGAATCGTCCACGGGCAAGGCGGTCGAACGGGGGGGCCTCGCCGCCGACGAGCGCGACGCCGTCCTCGGACGGATCCGCGGCACCACCGATGTCGAGGACCTCGCGGTCGCCGACCTCGTGATCGAGGCGGCCACCGAGGATCACGCGACGAAGGTCGGGATGTTCCGACGCCTGGACGAGGTCACCAAGCCCGAGGTGATCCTGGCCAGCAACACCTCGTCGATCCCGATCGTCGACCTCGGCGCGTCGACCTCTCGTCCGGACAAGGTCCTGGGGATGCACTTCTTCAACCCGGTCCCGGCGATGGGCCTGATCGAGCTGGTCCGCGCGATCACGACGTCGGACGACACGATGGCGTTCGGACGCGCGTACGGCGTGCTGCTCGGCAAGACGACGGTCGAGTCGCGAGACCGGGCCGGCTTCATCGTGAACGCGCTGCTGATCCCGTACCTCAACCGCGCGGTGCGGATGCTCGAGGAGGGGTTCGCGACCCGCGAGGACATCGACACCGCGGTGCATCTCGGCCTGAACCACCCGATGGGGCCGCTGCGGCTGATCGACCTGATCGGGCTCGACACGCACCTGTTCATCGCTGACGTGCTGTTCGAGGAGTTCAAAGAGCCGACCTTCGCGCCGCCGCCCCTGCTCCGCCGGATGGTCAAGGCCGGCCGCCTGGGCCGCAAGGTCGGACATGGCTTCTACGACTACGAGGGGTAGTCCGGCCTCACTTGGTCTCGAGCGCGCGCTCGTAGACCTCGAGCGTCCGTCGCGCGGTCTCGTCCCACGAGAAGCGCTCGGCGCGCAGGCTGCCGGCGGCCGCGAGGCGTTCGGCTTGGGCGACGTCGGTACAGAGCGTCTCGATCGCCGCGGCGATCTCGCGGATCGATCTGGGGTTGACGCCGAACGCTGCGTCGCCGGTCACCTCCGGCAGCGACGACGTGTTCGAGACGATGGCCGGGACCCCACGCGTCATGGCCTCGAGCACCGGCAGGCCGAACCCCTCGTACAGCGACGGGTACACGAACGCGTCCGCCGCGCGGAACACGGCGTCCAGGTCGCCGGGTTCGAGGGCGCCGGTCAGAACGATCTCGCCCGGCCCCTCCAGCGCGAGCTCGCGCATCAGCGCCTCGTGCTGCCAGCCGAGCGGCCCGGCGAGGACCAGAGCGTGTGGGAGGCCGGTGGCGGCGACGCGCCTGTACGCGCGGACGAGCCGGACGAGGTTCTTCCTCGGCTCGATCGTGCCGACGAACAGCACGTACGGGGCCCGAACCTTGAGGCGGCCGAGCGCGTCGGCGACCTCGACCTCGCGGGCGGGCGGGGCCGCGGCGAGCGGGACCACGTGCAGCTTGGCCGGATCCACCTTCGTGCGCGACAAGACGTCCTCGGCGGTGTGGCGCGAGGGCGTGAGGATCGCGTCCGCCCGGCGCACGGCCGCGCGCAGCCCCGTCCGGTACATGGCGCGCCACGTCCGCGGGAACATCCCCGGGTAGCGCTCGAATGCGAGGTCGTGCACGGTCACCACCAGCCGCTGCTCGTCGCCCGCCGGTGGGATCGCCGAGGCGCTGGTCGCGTGGACCAGATCGGCCGAGCGGATCGACGCGGGCAGCGCGGGGCGCCCGAGGAGGTTCCACCGCGGATACAGGCTCCGGATCGAGGCCGGCACCTCGTCGACCGGGAAGGCCGTCATCCACCGTTCGGGTTTGGGCGCCGGCTCGAACCGGGCGTGGAACAGGCGGATCTCGAGCGAGGGGTCGCGTCCTGTGAGCGTGGGGATCAGGTTGCGCACATACGTGCCGACGCCGCCCGGGACGTCGAAGAAGACCGGGTCGACGTGCGCCGCGATCTTCACCGCCACGCCTCGATGCACGCGCAGCCCGACGGGCCGACGGTGGCCCCGTGCTCGGTCCCGGGCTCGAGATCCAGCCGGTCGCCCGCCTCGAGCGCCACGTCGCGCTCGTCCAGGTGGAACGTGATCGATCCCTCCAGGCAGAACAGCACCTTGTGGTGACCATGCGCGTGCCGCCCGTATATGTCGCCGGGTGCGTTGCTCCAGGGTCTCGGGCTCGAGCACCCCTCGTTCGCGAAGGCCTCGAGCGCGTCCGGGCGTCCGCCCACCGCGGACGGCGTCTTCGTCGCGGTCACCTAGCCAGCGTCGCCGCGGCCAGCCTGCGCCGGGACGCCGCGACGGGCGAACGGCGCCCACGCCCGGAGGCCCCAGGGGTCGTCGGTGTGGTGCCGAGCCTGGAGCGCGCCCGCGGCGGTCGCGTCGATCCGGCCGGCCAGGACCCACGGGTGCGGGTGCGGGCTCTCCTGTGCGAAGTAGCGTTCGAGCGCGCGGATGATCGCGCGCTCCTCCTCCGGCGCGATGTCCTCGGGCAGCTCGAAGCGGCGATCGTCGCTCACAGGGGGATGTTCCCGTGCTTGCGCGCCGGCACCGTCTCGCGCTTGGTGGCGAGCATCCGTAGCGCCTTGATCAGACGCGGGCGCGTCTCGACCGGCTCGATCACGTCGTCGATGAACCCGCGCTCGGCCGCGATGTAGGGGGTCGCGAACTTGTCCTGGTACTGCTGGATGAGCTCGGCGCGCGCCGCGGCCGGGTCCTCGGCCTTTTCGATCTGCTTGCGGAAGACGACGTTGACCGCGCCCTCGGGCCCCATGACCGCGATCTCGGCGGTGGGCCACGCGAACGACACGTCGGCGCGGAGGTGCTTGGAGTTCATGACCAGGTACGCGCCGCCGTAGGCCTTGCGCGTGATGATCGTCAGCCGCGGCACGGTGGCCTCGGTGAACGCGAACAGCAGTTTGGCGCCGTGCCGGATGATCCCGTGGTACTCCTGGTCGGTCCCTGGCAGGAACCCCGGCACGTCGACGAACGTGACCAGCGGGATGTTGAACGCGTCGCAGGTCCGCACGAAGCGCGCCGCCTTCTCGGACGCATCGATGTCGAGCGTGCCCGCGAGCACCTTCGGCTGGTTGGCCACGATGCCGACCGCGTGACCGTCCAGGCGCGCGAACCCCGTCACGACGTTCATCGCCCAGAAGGGGAAGACCTCGAAGAAGTCGCCGTCATCCACGATGCGGCGGATCACCTCGTGCATGTCGTACGGCTCCCGCGCCGAGTCGGGCACGACGTGCGCAAGGCCCTCGTCGCGCCGGTCGGGGTCGTCAACCGACGCGAACGACGGCGCGTCCTCCAGGTTGTTGGACGGCAGATACGACAGGAGGTGGCGGACCATCGCCAGGCACTCCTCCTCGTCCTGGCTCACGAACGACGCCACGCCCGACCGGCTCGCGTGCGTCATCGCCCCGCCGAGCTCCTCGAACGTCACCTCCTCGCCCGTCACCGCCTTGATCACGTCGGGACCGGTGATGAACATGTGGGAGGTCTCGCGCACCATGAAGGTGAAGTCGGTGATCGCGGGGGAGTAGACGGCCCCGCCGGCGCACGGGCCCATGATCACGCTGATCTGCGGGATCACGCCCGAGGCACGCACGTTGCGTTCGAACACGTAGCCGTAGCCCGCGAGGCTCGCCGCGCCCTCTTGGATCCGGGCGCCGCCGGAGTCGTTGATCTGGACGAAGGGTGCGCCCGTCGACATCGCCAGGTCCTGAACCTTGCAGATCTTCTGCGCGTGGATCTCGCCGAGCGAGCCGCCGAACACCGTGAAGTCCTGCGACGCGACGAAGACGCGGCGCCCGTCCACCGTCCCGTACCCGGTGATCACGCCGTCGCCTGCAGGCCGGTTGCGGTCGATCCCGAAGTCGTGCGAGCGATGCACGGCGAACGGGTCCGTCTCCTGGAACGAGTCGCGGTCGACCAGCAGTTCGACGCGCTCGCGCGCGGTGAGCTTGCCCTTCTCGTGCTGCCTGCGCACGGCGTCTTTCCGCGTCCCGTCCAGCAGCGCGGCGCGGCGCTTGCGGAGCTCCTCGATCCGGTCTTGCACCGTGCGTACGGAAGGCTGAGGACGGTCTTCGATCTTGGCCATCAGCCCGAGTCTAGTCGAGCGCCTACCGCGCCCGCCCCCTACGTCTCGACGCGTCCGCCGCTGCGCCAGTAGGTGCCACGCTCGCGGTCCAGGAACCCCTCGTCCACCAGGTATCGGCGGAGGGCCGCGTGATCGAGCGAGAAGCGCCCGACGATCGCGTTGACCGTCCCCTCGTCGTAGCGCACGCCGGGCTCGAACTCGAGGGCGATCCGTTCCAGGACGATGCGGCGCTTCGACTCCTTCGCGGGGATCTCGATCAGCCGGCCGTCGCGGAAGAACGCGCGAAGCACCGACTCCTCGTCCTCGGTCGCCGCGCCCAGTGCGAGGCCCGCGTCGCGCGTGGGCCCGACCTGCTCGGCGGCCCAGCGCAGGGTCTCGGGATCGAGCCGGTACGTCCGCCGGTCGTCTTCGAGCCGGGCGACACCGGCGGCCGCCAGTCGGTTCAGGTGCTTGCGCACACGCGGCAGCGGCATGTGGAGCTCGTCGGCCAGGTCAGACGCGGCCGCGTTCGAGCCGGCCAGGCGCCCGGCGATCGCGAGCCGATCGGGGTCGGCGAGCGCCCGCAGGATGTCGTCGGGGGTCTCGGCCATGTCGGTGGCTACACCTACCATCCGGCGCATGCAGGCGACCGCCGAGCTCACGCCCTCGCAGCGCCGGACGCTCGACGGGCTGATCGGCTCGGCCGACCGCGTGTCGTTCCCCGCCGACGTCGTGCCGCGTCTGCGCGATCGCATCGAGGAGGCCGCGCGCGCGTTCGAGCTCGGCGAGCCGCTGTGGCTCGGCAAGTCGAACCTCGGCGACCTCGCTCGGTGTCCCGGGTTGTTCGACGCGGTCCGCGCCGGGGAGCGCGCGCCGTTCGCGTTCTCGGCGCGCTCGGCCGCGGGGCGGCTCGCGCACAAGGCGATCGAGCTCGAGGTGGCCGGGCGGGAGGACCGCGAGCCGCACGGGCTGGTCGAGCATGCCGCCGAACGCCTGGGGGAGGACGCGGCGTTCGCCGCCTACTGGGACGGCATCGACCCGCTGCGGCGCGACGAGAATCTGATGGACGCCGCCAAGACGCTCGAGCTGTTCCGCTCGACGATGCCGCCGCTGCGTCGGATGCGTCGCGAGCTCACGCCCTCGACCGAGTGGCACGTCCGCGTGGAGCTCCTCGGCGGCGCGCTCGTGCTTTCGGGGCAGCTCGACCTGGTCCTCGGGTGGGGGAGCACCGACCCCGCGCGGGCCACGAGGCTCGCGATCGACCTGAAGACCGGCAAGGCGTGGCCCGAGCACGCGGAGGACATGCGCTTCTACGCACTCCTGTTGGGGCTGCGGTTCGGCCTGCCGCCGTACCGGGTCGCGACGCTGTACCTCGAGTCGGGCGAGTGGCAGGCCGAGGACGTGGACGAGCGCGTCCTCCATCGAGCCGCGGACCGCGTGATCGAGGCGATCCGCGCCGCGGCCGCCTCCTCGGCCGGCCG
>JBKPKU010000166.1:0-3844 GCA_046731295.1 Actinomycetota bacterium | reverse complement strand
GGTCTCCTGGTCCTCCATCTCCGCGGGTATCAGGTGGTAGATCCGATCGGCCTCTATCTTGGCGATCGTGGCGATGTCCAAACGCAGGCTCACCCGGCGCTCCCTCCCTGTTCCTGTCTCTGCTCTGACCCCCATTACTCTCGGCGCGATGGCCGTCCAACCTGATACGAGAAGGGCCCTTTTCCCGTCCGTCCGCGGGGGCTTGGCACACGTTCCCTGGTAGCCGGACGGTGACCCCGCCATGGGCGACACCGCGGCCGATCTCGAGTCCCCGAAGATCTGGATCCGTCTCAGCCACAAGGAGTCCGGGTTCACCGTTGTGACGGTCGTCGATGTGGGCCGACCAGGTGACTGCTGCGTCCCGTCCGAGGGACGTATCACGACCGATAAATAGTCCTTAGGGCGGATACGGGCGTCCCATCCGCGCGCCGATGTTGACCTTCGAGCCCAACCATTTGGAGGGAACGATGTCGGGACACAATGCGGGGCGTCCGCGAAGGTGGCCATGGGCGGTCCTGTCCTTCCTGTTCGCGATGACCTTCGCGTTCGCCGTCGCGCAGGTCGGCGGCGTCTGGAGCATCATCCGGATCGGATCGGCCGTCGGATTGGGTATCTCTCTGCTGGTTCTCGTCATCAGGTCCATCTCGTCCCGCCGCTTTCGGCGCGCGCAGGATGACGTTGGACGGGCGGAGGGCGACGAGGGGGCGGCGACGGGGGTCGAAGGGCAACCGTCGGAGGAGCACCCGCCCGCCGAGACAGGCCCCCGCACCTATGAAGAGGTCTTCGGTCTCCTCGACGAACGAGATCTTCCGATGGCGCCTGAAGACGGGGAATGGCCGACCGACAGCGACAGCGGGACGGAGATGGAGCCCGAAGGGCAACTGTCGGCGGAGCAGCTGCCGGCGTGGGAACCCGCTTCCACCTCGGAAGACGATGCTCAGCCGGTGCAGGCCGACCTCGAGGAAGAGGTCGATCAGGTCGGGGCCCTCGGCGCCGACGGGTCCCAGGAGCAACTCCGGCGGATGCGCGAGGAGTTCAGGGCTAGGGCCGAGGAGGCTGCGCTCCGCGTCAAGCAGCGGGAAGCCGAGCTCCAGGAAGCCGCGTCCGTCTCGGATCAAGAGCGATAGGCGAGCGGAGGATGCGGGACTCCGTCACGATGGAGATCGGCGGTCAGACGGTCGGCGCTCGTCCGGCCGGTGGTGCCGCCGTCTCACCGTCTGCCGCGGCGCGTGGACGGTGGCTGTGGGCGATCCTTTCGATCCTGTTCGTCCTTGGCATCGCCCTGTCCACGATCATGGAGCGATCCGAGCGGAACGGGGCACTCGACGCAGCGGTCGAGCGGGCCCACAACGATGCGCAGCTTGCGACGGCCGCCCTGACCCACAAGCAACTCATCCATCCGCTCACCGGTTCGAGCTACGACAGGCTCGCCGCCAAGCTCTGGAGGTCCGTCTCATCGGACGGGACCGTCGCGGGCGTGACCATCTGGTCTTCACACGGCCGGATCCTCTTCTCGTTGAACGAGTCGCTCGTCGGGAAGACCCCGCCGGAGATGCGTTCGCTGATCATGGCGATCGAGGGATCGGGCTCGTCGCGGGTCCTCGACGAACAGCTGCAGACGTTCACGCCGGTCTCCAAGGCGACCAGTAGCCCCGTCATCGTGGAGATCGACCAACCCATCTCGGTCGTGGAGGCCCGGGTCGGCAACGTGTGGAGCATGCTCCGGCTGGGATTCGGTGTCGGACTGGCTGTCTCCCTGCTGTTCCTCGTCCTCGCGTTCGTTCGACCCAGACTCGTGGGCGCCCGACGGCACGAGGAACGGCCGGAGAACGATGAGCGGCCCGAAGGCGACGTGGGCGCTCAGATGAACGCCGAAGGACAACCGAAGAAATCGCCGACCGCGACATCGGCTCCGACCTATGAAGAGGTCTTCGGTCTCCAACAAGACTTCGACCAGACCGTCGAACACGACGGTGACCTCGAGGCCGACCTCGAGACCCCCGATGGCGATCCCGGGGAACTCGATGACGACCAGGAGCATCTCGATGCCGACCCCGAACAACTCGATGCCGACCCCGAACAACTCGATGGCGATCCTGAGCAACTCGATGGCGATCCCGAGGCCCTGAAGTCGATCCGGCAGTGGGACGAGAAATACGAAGGCATGGTCCAGGAGGAATTGAAGACCCAAGAGTTGATGCGGCAGCGGCGCGAGGAGTTCAAGGCCAGGGCCGAGGCGGCCGCGCTCCGCGTGAAGAAGCTGGAGGCCGAGCCCGACGAGGCTCCGCCGACCACCGATTGATTGCGAGGGACGATGGGCGACAAGATCGAGATCGAGACCGGCGAACAGGCGGCCGCTCCCACCGTGCCCGCAGGGGCTGCAGTTTCACACGCCGCCGGGGAGCTGAAGCGAGCGGCGGAGCGACTCCTGGCTCGAGAGGAAGAGCAAACCAAGAAGGCCGAGCTCCGCGCGCAGGAGGCGATGGAGCGGGCCAAGCAGGCCGAGCTCCGTGCGGTGGCCGCCGAGGACCAGGTCAGAGAGTCCGCCAAGCTGATTCAGGCCGCGGAGGAGAACGCCAGGCTGGCCCAGGACCGGATCAGGACGGCGGAGGTCCGCGCGCAGACCGCGGAGGACCAGGTAAGGGAGGCCCTCGAGCGTCTGCAGGCTGCGGAACAGGGAGCGCAACAGCAGGCAGAGAAGTTCAGGCAGGCCGAGCTACGAGCGACGGAGCAAGTCAACCAGGCCGAGAACCGGGTTCGGGCCGCCGAGGACCGGGCTGGACAGGCAGAGCTGCACGCGAAGGAGTTGGACGAGCAGGTGCTGCAGGCCAGCCAACTCATCCATGTCGCGGAGGACCAGGCCAAGACGGCCGACGAGCGCGCCCAGGCCGCCGAGGAGCAGGTGGAACAGCTCGCTCATCGGGTCCAGGCCGCCGAGGAACAGGCCCAGCGGGCCACCGAGCTCGTCCAGGCGGCCGAGGAACAGGCCCAGCAGGCCACCGAGCTCGTCCAGGCCGCCGAGGACCAGGCCAGGAAGGCAGACGGGCGCTCCCGCGCGGCCGATGAGCAGTCGCGCCAGGCCGAGGTGCGCGCGCAGGCCGCCGAAGAACAGGCGAGGCAGGTCGCCACGCTTCTCGAGGCGGCCGAGGATGACGCGAATCGAGCCGAGGAGCGACTCAGGCAGACAGAGCTCCGAGCGACACAGGCGGAGGAGCAGGCCGACGAGCGGGCCCGGGCCGCCGAGGAGCAGATCGGACAGCTCACCGATCGCGTTCACGCCGCGCAGGCGGAGGTATCGCGGGTCACCGAGCGGCTTCGTGCCCAGGAGGAGGAGGTCGCCCGGCTCACCCAGGCCGCCGACGAGCAGGCCCTGCAGGCCAACGAGCTCATCCAGCTGGCCGAGGACCAGGCCACCAAGGCCGAGGAGCGGACCCGGGCCGCTCAGGCCGAGGTCTCACAGCTCACCGGGCGCCTCCGGTCCTCGGACGAGCAGGTATCACAGCTCACCGAGCGGCTTCGTGCCCAGGAGGAAGAGGTCGCCCGGCTCACCCAGGCCGCCGACGAGCAGGCCCTGCAGGCCAACGAGCTCATCCAGCTGGCCGAGGACCAGGCCGCCAAGGCCGAGGAGCGGACCCAGGCCGCTCAGGCCGAGGTCTCACAGCTCACCGGGCGCCTCCACGCCGCGCAGGCGGAGGCTTCGCTGGCCATCGAGCGGCTTCGTGCCCAGGAGGAAGAGGTCGCCCGGCTCACCCAGGCCGCCGACGAGCAGGCCCTGCAGGCCAACGAGCTCATCCAGCTGGCCGAGGACCAGGCCGCCAAGGCCGACGAGCGGACCCGTGCCGCC
>JBKPKU010000165.1:0-11620 GCA_046731295.1 Actinomycetota bacterium | reverse complement strand
CACGAGCTGACCGCCGCCGGCCACCAGGTGCTGGTCCAGGATGGCGCGGGCTCGGGGTCGAACATCCCGCAGCAGCGCTACGAGCGCGCCGGCGCCGAGATCGTCCCCTCGGCCGCGGAGGTCTGGTCCGGCTCCGACGTGGTCATGAAGGTGAAGGAGCCGATCCCGTCCGAGTTCGAGCACCTGCGCGAGGGCCAGGTGCTGTTCACGTACCTGCACCTCGCGGCCAGCAAGGAGCTCACGCACGCCCTGATGGACCGCAAGGTGTCGGCCGTGGCGTACGAGACCGTCCAGCTGGCGGACGGGCGCCTGCCGCTGCTCGCGCCGATGAGCGAGATCGCCGGCCGCATGGCGCCCCACGTTGCCGCGCGCCTGCTCGAGAAGGAGTACGGCGGCCGCGGGATCCTGATGGGCGGGGTCTCGGGCGTGCGCCCGGCCAAGGTTTTCGTCCTGGGCGCAGGGATGGCCGGCTCGAACGCCGCGTGGATCGCCGCCGGCATGGAGGCCGAGGTCATCGTCGTCGACACCAACCTGGACCGGCTGCGCTTCATCGACCAGATCCACAAGGGGCGCATCATCACGCTGGCGTCGGACCGCCTCACGCTCCAGCAACGCGTGCGCGAGGCCGACGTCGTGATCGGTTCCGTGCTCGTGCCGGGCGCCAGGGCCCCCAAGCTCGTCACCGCCGAGATGATCCGATCCATGCGCGACGGCGCGGTGGCGATCGACATCGCGATCGATCAGGGCGGCTGCATGGAGACCTCGCACATGACCACGCACTCGGACCCCACCTACGTCGTCGACGGGGTCGTGCACTACTGCGTCGGGAACATGCCGGGCGCGGTGCCGAACACCTCGACCTACGCGCTCACCAACGTCACGCTTCCCTACGCGCTCGAGATCGCGAACCGTGGGCTCGAGGATGCCGTGCGAGCGAACCCGGCGCTCTCGCACGGCGTGAACGTGTACGCGGGCGAGGTCACCAACAACGGCGTCGCCGAGGCCCACGCGATCGCGTTCGCGCCGCTTCGGACCGTGATCGACGGGCTGGGCTGAGCCCGGCCCACCGCGAGCCTCCGGTGCCGACCCCAGACGCCCTCGCCAAGCAGATCCAGCGCTTCCTCGACCAGCTCGCCGTCGAACGCGGCCTGTCCGCGCACACGATCGCGGCGTACCGGCGCGACCTCGAACGGTACGCGGCCTTCGTGCGCGAGCGCGAGATCACGGACGGCCGCCGGGTGGACGAGGCAGCGGTCGCCGCCCACGTCGCGGCCGTGTCCGCGTCGACGCACGCAGACGGCCGACGGTATCGCGCGACCTCGGTGGTCCGGGCGCTCTCGTCGGTGCGGGCGTTCCACCGGTTCCTGCTCCGCGAGGGC
This sequence comes from Actinomycetota bacterium, assembly GCA_046731295.1. Taxonomy (GTDB): domain Bacteria; phylum Actinomycetota; class UBA4738; order UBA4738; family HRBIN12; genus DASSJM01. Next base: position 10,241 of record JBKPKU010000165.1, on the reverse strand, counting down.
GAGACCTCGAGCGACCCGACCGCCGCCGTGATCCGCCCCAAGCTCCCGAGGTCGCTGCCCAAGCCGCTGTCGGTGGACGATGTCGCACGGCTGCTCGCGAGCCCGGACCGTTCGGCCAGGGGTGTGCGGGACCGCGCCGTGCTGGAGACGCTGTACGGGGCGGGCCTTCGGATCTCGGAGCTGGTCGGGCTCGACGTGGACGACGTGGACCTGCAGGAGGGCAGCGTTCGGGTCCTCGGTAAGGGGGGCAAGGAGCGCGACGTCCCGATCGGGCGATACGCGCGGGACGCGATCTCGGCGTACCTCACGCGCGTTCGGCCGCAGCTCGCCACCGCGCGCTCGCGCTCGGCGTTGTTCCTGAACCAGCGGGGCGGAGGCCGCCTGACCCGGCAGGGGTGCGCCTGGATCCTGCAGCAGCACGTGGCCTCGGCGGGGATCACCAGGAAGGTGAGCCCGCACACGCTCCGGCACTCGTTCGCGACCCACCTGCTCGAGGGCGGGGCCGACGTCCGGGTCGTCCAGGAGCTGCTCGGGCACTCGAGCGTCGCCACGACCCAGGTCTATACGCTGGTGACCCGGGAGCACCTGCGGGAGGTCTACTTCACGTCCCACCCGCGGGCGCGGGCGAGGGATCGGGGGGATCGGGGGGCCCGAGGAGCGAGCGCGCACGCGCGAGCGGCAGCCCCCGGGAGGCAGGTGGAAGGGTGACCGTGTGATCGAGGAGGCGAAGCTCGCCGAGCTCCGCGAGGCGCTCGAGGAGCAGCGCGAGAACCTGCGCAAGGAGATCGTCGAGCAGGGCGGCGACCCGGACTCGGACGACGCCGCCATCGACGTCGAGCGCGGGTTCGCCGACAGCGCCCATGCGACGGCCGAACGCGCGCGCCTGCTCTCGGTCATGAAGGCGCTGCGCGCCAACCTCCGGTGGGTGAACCGCGCGCTGAAGAAGATGGAGCTCGGGACCTACGGCGTGTGCGAGCGCTGCGGCAACCCCGTCCCGACCGAACGGCTCGAGGCGCTGCCGTGGGCGATCCTATGCATCGACTGCGCCAAGCTCGGCGAGGGACGCTGACGTGCCGGTCGCCGAACGGACCGAACCGAAGGTCCCGCGCGTCCTGATCCTGGTGTGCGACTCGTTCGGCGTGGGCGACGCGCCCGACGCGGGGGCCTACGGCGACGCGGGTTCGGACACGCTGGGCAACACGGCCTCGGCCGTCGGTGGCATCCGCGCGCCGAACCTCGGAGGGCTCGGCCTCGGCATGCTCACGACGATCGAGGGCGTCGAGCCGGCGGCCCGGCCCGGCACGGCGCACGGCCGCCTCACCGAGCGCTCGCCCGGCAAGGACACCACGACCGGCCACTGGGAGATGGCCGGGATCGTCCTGAGCGAACCCTTCCCTCTGTACCCCAACGGCTTCCCGCCCGAGATCATCGAGCCGTTCGAACGCCAGATCGGCCGGGAGGTGCTCGGCAACGTCCCGGCCTCGGGGACCGAGATCATCGCCCGGCTCGGTGAGGAGCACCTGAAGACCGGCAACCCGATCGTCTACACGAGCGCCGACTCGGTCTTCCAGATCGCGACCCACGTGAACCTGGTCCCGCTGCCGACGCTCTACGAATGGTGCCGCGCTGCCCGGCGGTTGCTCACCGAGCCCCACAACGTGGGCCGCGTGATCGCGCGGCCGTTCGACGGCGAACCCGGCGCCTTCGTCCGGCGCCCCGAACGACGGGACTTCTCGGTCCCGCCGCCCGGGCCGACGCTGCTCGATCGCTGCGTCGAGCAGGGCGTGGCGGTGTACGGGGTCGGGAAGATCCAGGACATCTTCGCGCAGCAGGGACTCACCGAGGCGCGGTACTCGGACTCGAACGACCATGGGGTCGACCTCACGCTGGACTACCTCCGCCGCCCCGGGCCGGCGCTGGTCTTCTCGAACCTCGTGGACTTCGACAGCAAGTACGGGCACCGCAACGACCCGAGGGGATACGCGCACGCGATCGAGGCACTCGACGTCCGGATCCCCGAGCTCGTCGAGGCGCTCGGGGGCGGCGTCTTGTTCCTGACCGGCGACCACGGGTGCGACCCGACGACGCCGTCGACCGATCACTCGAGGGAGCGCACGCCGATGCTGGTGGCCGGGCTCGACGGCGGGCCGTACGACGTGGGAGCCCGCGACACCTACGCGGATCTCGGCGCCACCGTGGCCGAGCTGCTCGGGATCGCGTGGAGCCTGGAGGGCTCGAGCTTCGTCGGGGAGATCGGCCGGTGACCGACCCGAGGGACGTGATCGCCGCAAAGCGCGACGGCCGGCGCATGGCGCCGGACGAGCTCCGGGACTTCGTCCTCGGGTACGCGCGCGGCGAGGTCCCCGACTACCAGGCGGCCGCGTGGCTCATGGCGGCGTACGTTCGTGGGCTGGACGAGGGGGAGACCCTCGCGCTCACGCGGGCGATGGTGGACTCGGGGACGACGCTGCCGCTCGACGGCATCTCGCGACCGAAGGTCGACAAGCACTCGACCGGCGGCGTGTCCGACGGGGTGACGCTCGTGTTCGCGCCGATCGCGGCGGCGATGGGCATGGCCGTCGCCAAGCTCTCCGGCCGGGGCCTCGGGCACACGGGTGGCACGCTCGACAAGCTGGAGTCGATCCCCGGTCTCCGAACCGACCTGGACCCCGAGGCGTTCGAGCGCCAGGTGGAGGAGGTCGGCTCGGCGGTCGCGGCCCAGACCGCCGACATCGTCCCCGCCGACGGCGCCCTGTATGCCCTCCGCGACGCGACGGCGACCGTGCCGTCGCTCCCGCTGATCGCGGCCAGCGTGATGTCGAAGAAGCTCGCGGTCGGGACCGACCTGGTCCTGCTCGACGTCAAGGCGGGCAGCGGCGCGTTCATGAAGACGCCCGAGGACGCGACCGAGCTCGCGGTGGCGTGCACGACCCTCGCCCGCGAATGGGGGCGGCCGACGCGCGCGGCGGTGACCGACATGTCGCAGCCCCTCGGCCAGGCGATCGGCAACGCGCTCGACGTGGTCGAGGCGGTCGGGCTGCTCCGCGGCGAGATCCGCGACCGGCTGCGCGACGCCGCCGTGATGTTCGCCGGCGAGGCGGCGTCCCGCCTGCTGGGCGCGTCGATGGGGGAGGGCAGGGCCGGCGCGGCCGCGGCCCTGGACTCGGGCGGGGCGCTCGAGGCGTTCCGCCGGATGGTCGAGGCGCAAGGGGGCGACCCGCGCGTCGTGGACGATCCCGAGAAGATCCTGCCGGTCGCCCCCGTCGCGCGGCCGATCGCGGCCGAGCGCTCGGGCACGATCGCGGCGATCGACGCCGAGGCGCTCGGGCGCGCGAGCGGCCACCTCGGAGCCGGCCGAAGGAAGAAGGGCGATCGGATCGACCCCGCCGTCGGCATCGTGTTCCTGCCGGACGTCGGGGACGCCATCGAGGGCGGACAGGAGATCGGCACGGTGCACGCGCGGTCGGACGAGGATGCCGAGCACGCCCTGGGTGCCGTCGCCGAGGCGCTCACGCTGGTGGACCGCCCGGTCGAGCCGCCGCCGCTCGTGTACGGGTGGCACGGCTAGTGGCGGACCTGAAGTTCGCGGCCTACCTCGGCATCGCGCTGGTGCCCGCGTTCGTGCTGCACGAGTACGCGCACGCGTTCGTCGCCGTCCGGCTGGGCGACCTCACGCCGAAGCGCTGGGGCCGGCTCACGCTGAACCCGCGGCCCTCGATCGACCCCTTCGGCTCGCTGATCCTGCCCGCGCTCGCGCTGATCCTGGTGGCCGCGCGCGGCGAGCTTCTCCTCCCGGTGTTCGCGTACGCGAAGCCGATGCCGGTCGACCCGATGGCCCTCAAGAACCCCCGGCGCGACTACGCGCTGGTCGTGCTCGCCGGCCTCGGCGCCAACCTCGCGCTCGCGATCCCCGCCGGTCTGTTGATCAGGGCCGGCGTGACCGGCGAGCTGTTCGCCTTCGCGATCGCCTGGCTGCTGGTGAACGCGTTCATGTTCGGCCTGCAGCTCATGCCGGTGCCCGGGCTAGACGGATCCAAGCTCCTGGCCCCGTTCCTGCCGCCGCGAGCCCGCGGGGTGTACGTGAGCCTGGACCAGTACCTGGTGCTGTTCATCCTGGTCATCTTCTTTCTGCTCGCCGGGCCGCTGTTCGCGATCGTGAACGTGTTCGCGAACCTGGCCTGCAACCTGGCGGCGGGTATCGACTGCTTCTGAGCGCTCCCCGGGGCGCGCGGGCGCGGGCGCTATCATCGGCCGCATCATGGGTGACGCGGCGACCGGCGCGGGCGGGCACGTCCGGATCTTCTCCGGGATCCAGCCGACGGGGGCCAAGCATCTCGGCAACATGATCGGGGCCATCCGGCATTACGTCGAAGGCCAGGATCGCGGGGACGCGATCTACTGCATCGTCGATCTGCACGCCATCACCGCGGAGCACGACCCGGAGGGGCTGCGCGGGGCCGTCCGCGACACCACGGCGATCCTGCTGGCCGCGGGGCTCGACCCGCAGCGGATCATCCTGTTCCGGCAGAGCGACGTCTCCGAGCACGCCACCCTGTGTTGGCTGCTGGCCAGCGTGACCTCCTACGGTGAGCTCAACCGGATGACCCAGTTCAAGGAGAAGTCGGAGCAGCAGAAGGCCTTCGTTTCGGCCGGGCTGTTCTTCTATCCCGTGCTGCAGGCGGCCGACATCCTCGCGTACCAGACGGACGAGGTCCCGGTTGGCGAGGACCAGAAGCAGCACATCGAGCTCGCGCGCAACGTCGCCGAGCGCTTCAACACACGGTTCGGTGAGGTGTTCACCGTGCCCCGCCATCGCATCCCCGAGGTCGGCGCGCGGATCCTTGACCTGCAGGACCCGGACAAGAAGATGTCGACGACCGGCGGCTCCGAACAGGGGACCGTGTACATCCTGGATCAGCCGGACGCGATCGCGCGCAAGTTCAAGTCCGCGGTCACCGATTCGGGACGCGACATCCTCCGGGCACCCGACAAGCGAGGCATCTCGAACCTGATCGAGATCATGGCCGTCGCGCAGGGCATCAGGCCCGAGGACGTCGAACGCGAGTACGCGGACGAACGGGGCTACGCACGGTTCAAGGAGGACGTGGGCGCGGCGGTGGCCGACTACCTCCGGCCGATACGCGAGAGGTACGAGGCGATCCGTCCGGACACGTCGCACCTCGAGGCGATCCTTGCCGATGGCGCCGCCAGGTCCCGGGCGATCGCGGCCAAGACCGTCGGGACCGCGGCCGACCGGATGGGGCTCGGCCCGGGCCCGGGTTCGGGATGACGCCGGCGGTCGACCCCCAGGCCGCGCCGGAACCCGAGAGCGTCGCGGCGTTCGCGGTCGAGCTCCCGGTGTTCACCGGGCCGTTCCGCGTCCTGGCCGATCTGATCCTCGAGCAGAGGATCGACGTGTGCGACGTGTCGATCGCCACGGTCACCGACGCGTTCCTCGCGCACGCGAAGGGCGCGGACGCCTGGTCGCTCGAGGAGGCGACGTGGTTCCTGGCGGTGTGCGCGATCCTGCTGGAGCTCAAGGTCGGCCGCCTGATGCCACGACACGAGGTGGTGGACGAGGAGGACCTGCTGGGCGTCTCGCCGGACCTCGCCTACGCGCGTTCGATCGAGCTGACCGCGTTCCGGACGATCACCGTGGAGGTCGGCCGGCTGCTGGACGACGAGAACCTGCGCTTCACACGCGAGGCGGGGCCGCCGCCCGAGTTCGCGCACCTGTACCCGGATGTGCTGCAGGGGGTAGGCGCCGACGACCTCGCGCGGATCGCAGCCGACGTTCTCCGCCCGCCACCGCTCGTGGACCTGTCCCACGTCACGCCGATCCGCTACACGATGGACGAAGCCGTGGCCGCGGTTCGGGGGCACCTGGATCGGCTCGGGCGGGCGAGCTTCCGCGATCTGGTGGCCGACTGCGACGAGCGGATCCAGATCGTCGTGCGCTTCCTGGCGCTGCTCGAGCTCTACCGCCAAGGGACGGTCGACCTCACCCAGGCCGAGACCTTCGGGGAGATCGACGTTCGATGGGAGGGTGAGGCGGCATGAGCGATGCATACCTGCGGGCGCTCGAGGCGCTGCTGTTCGTGTCGGACGAGCCCGTGACCTCGGTGGTCCTGGCGCAGGCCCTCGGTATCGAGCGCCGCGAGGTCGACGCCCTGTGCGAACGGCTCGCGGCCGCCTACGAGGAGCGCGGCGCCGGCATCACGCTGCGCAACGTCGCCGGCGGGTGGCGCCTGACCACGCATCCGGACGCGGCGCCGGTGGTCGAGCAGTACGTGCTGGCGTCGCGGCACGTCCGGCTCACCAAAGCCGCGCTGGAGACGCTCGCGATCGTCGCGTACAAGCAGCCGGTCACGCGACACCAGATCTCGGGCGTCCGAGGCGTGAACTCCGAGGGGGTGCTGCGCGCGCTCGTCGACCGCGGCCTCGTGTCGGAGGTCGGCCGCGAGGAGACGCCGGGCAGGCCGGTCCTGTATGGGACCACGCCGCAGTTCCTCGAGCGCCTTGGGCTGCCCTCCCTGTCGTCCCTGCCCTCGCTCGCGCCGCTGCTGCTGCAGCCGAGCGCCGGCGCATCGGAGGCCGAGGCCGCCGGCGCCGAGTGAGCCGATGCCGGACGAGCGGCTCCAGCGTTCGCTCGCCCGGGCCGGGTTGGGGTCGCGTCGAGCCTGCGAGGAGCTGATCGTTGCCGGACGGGTCGAGGTCAACGGTCGGCGCGCGACGCTTGGCGACCGCGTGGATCCGTCCCGGGACGAGGTTCGCGTCGACGGCGACAAGGTCAACGTCGACCCGGCGCTGCGGACGTTCGCCCTGCACAAGCCGCGGGGCGTGACGACCACCCTGCGCGACGCCCACGCCGAACGCGATCTCATGTCCCTGCTGCCAAGGGGCGTCCGCGTATTCCCGGTCGGGCGGCTGGACCGCGACACCGAGGGGCTGCTGCTTTTGACCAACGACGGCGAGCTCGCGCACCGGCTCACGCACCCTCGATACGGGATCCAGAAGGAGTATCTGGCCGAGGTGGACCGGCCGGCCTCGAACCGCCAGCTCGCGCGCTTGCGGCGCGGGGTCGAGCTGGAGGACGGGATCGCACGCGCCGTCGAGGCGCGTTCGGCGGGCGGGGCCGGGGGGCGCGGGGGCGTGCGGCTCGTGATGGTCGAGGGCCGCAAGCGCGAGGTCCGCCGGATGCTCGACGCCGTGGGCCTGCCATTGCGCCGGCTGGTCCGCGTCCGCGTCGGACCGATCCGACTCGGGCGCCTGCGGGCCGGCGAACTCCGCGAGCTCGAGCCCGATGACGAGCGCGCGCTGTACCGGGCCGCCGGCCTCTAGCGCTTGGCGCGCGTTCAGGAGGCCGCCCGGCGCGACCACTGCCTGTAGCCTTTCGCCGACACCAGTGCAGCGGAGGACGGATGGGCGAGATCAGGGTTCGGGCGGCGCGCGGCGCGATCCGCGTGAACGAGGACACGGCCGAATCGGTGCTCGCAGCCACCGAGCGCCTCCTCGCCGCCATGCTCGAACGCAATGCGGTGCAGGCCGACGACATCGTGAGCGCGTTCTTCACGGTCACCGACGACCTGCGTTCCGCCTTCCCGGCCGAGGCCGCCCGGCGCATGGGCCTGGGCCGCGTACCCCTGCTGTGCGCGCAAGAGATCCCCGTCGAGGGCTCGATGCCGGGGGTTATCCGGGTGCTGTTGCAGTTCCACACCGCGCTCGCGTCCGAGGGGATTAGCCACGTCTACCTCGACGGCGCCGAGAGCCTCCGCGATGACCTCGGCTGAGCGGGTCGCGGTCGTCGGGACCGGGCTGATCGGGACGTCGATCGCGATGGCCGCGATCAGGGCCGGCGGGCCCGTGCGCGGGTTCGACATCGATCCCGCGGTGCTGGGCGTGGCAGCCGAGCGCTCGGGGCTCGTCCCGGCCGCCACCCTGCAGGAGTGCGTCGCCGGCGCCACCCTCGTGTTCGTGTGCACGCCGATCCCTGACCTGCCGGGGCTCGTTGCAGAGGCCCTGCGACTGTCGCCCGACGCGATCGTGAGCGACGTCGGGAGCGTCAAGTCACAGGTGATGGCTGGGGTGGCCGCCGAGGCGGACCCGAGCCACCTCCCGCGGTACGTGGGCGGGCATCCGATGGGCGGTTCGGAGCGCTCGGGTCCCGACCACGCTTCCGCCTCGGCGCTGGACGGCGTGGTCTGGGTGCTCACCCCCGATCCGAACGTGCCCGAAGCGTCCGTGGCCCGTCTGTCGGGCTGGGTCGAAAAGGTGGGCGCGCGCCCGGTGCCGATGGAGGCCGAGCGCCACGACCGGCTCGTCGCCATGGTCAGCCACCTGCCACAGGTGGCCTCGACGTCGCTGATGGGTCTGGCCGCTGCCGAGGAGGCCGGTGAGCCCGAGATCCTGCTGCTCGCGGCCGGCGGGTTTCGGGACCTGACGCGACTCGCGGCCTCGAGCCCGCACCTGTGGAGTGACATCCTGCTCGCCAACGGCGACGCGATCGTCCGGGCGATCGACCTGTACGTGGAGAGCCTGACCCGGCTCAGAACGCTGATCGGCTCGCGGGACGCCGCGGAGGTCGAGCGCGCGTTCGAGCAGGCGAAGGAGGCGCGGCTCTCGCTCGCCGCCAAACCCCAGGTGAAGGCCGGGGTGGCCGTGATGCAGGTCCCGGTGCCGGACCGCCCCGGGGTGCTCGCCGAGGTCACCGCGGCGATGAGCGAAGCCGGAGTCAACATCGAGGACCTGCAGATCGTCCACTCGCCCGAGGGCGGCCGAGGGACCGTGCACCTCACCGTGGCCGGGGACGCCGCCGCGGAGGCGGAGAAGGCGCTACGCGACCGCTGGTTCGAGCCCCTCCGGCTGGCGTGAGACCGTGCGCGCGATCGTGCACCCGGGAGGCTTCAGGGGCGGCGTCGCCGTCGTGCCCGGCGACAAGTCGATCGCCCATCGCTGGCTGATCCTAGCCGCGACGGCCAGGGGACGCTCCGAGCTCCGGGGGCTGCCACGGAGTCTCGACGTGAGGGCCACCGCCAAGTGTCTGGCCGCGCTCGCCCCCGTCGAGGCTCGAGCTGCACTCGACGGTTGGGCCTCGGATCCCGTGTCCCAGGCAGACCCTGACCGTTCCACGACGAACGACTCTCGACCTCGAGTGAGAGACGTCGTGCTCGAGGGCGACGGTCGACCTGCGCTCGAGCCGCCCTCGGGACCGCTCGACTGTTCGAACTCGGGCACGACCATGCGCCTGCTGGCCGGCGTCGTGGCCCCCTGCGCCTTCGAGAGCGTGCTCGAGGGTGACGAGAGCCTTTCGAGCCGGCCGATGGAGCGCGTGGCCGAGCCCCTGCGCGCGATGGGGGCGGAGGTTCGGACGAACGCCGGTCGCCCGCCGATCGTCGTCCGAGGCGGCCCGCTGATGGGCATCGTGCACCGAACGCCCGTCCCCAGCGCCCAGGTGAAGAGCGCGATGTTGCTCGCGGGGCTCGCGGCGCACGGCGAGACCACCGTGCTCGAACCCGCCCCCACGCGCGATCACACCGAGCGCGCCCTGGCCCACCTCGGCGCGCCCGTCCAGGCCGAGCCGGGCCGAGTGAGCGTTCGGGCCTTCCAGCACGAGGGGTTCGCCGGGTCTGTTCCGGGCGACGTCTCATCGGCGGCCTTCCTGGTCGCCGCCGGACTCCTGACGGGCGTCTCGATCAGGATCACGAACGTCGGGCTGAACCCGACGCGCACTCACTATCTGGCCGTGCTCGAACGTATGGGTGCGCTGGTTCACGTCCGCGTCGAGCGGGAGGAGCTCGGCGAGCCGCTCGGAACCCTCGAGGTCGAGCCGAGCTCGGGTCTGTCGGGAACCACGATCGAGGCCGACGAGCTCCCCCTGGTGGTCGACGAGGTTCCGGTACTGGCTCTGGTGGCGGCCCACGCTCGGAGCGAAACGTGGTTCGTGGGCGGGTCCGAGCTGCGGGTCAAGGAGAGCGACCGACTCACGGGCATCGAGGAATCGATCCGTGCCCTCGGCGGCGCGGCCGGCGTCGAGGGGGACGACCTGGTGGTCGGAGGCGAGGGGTTGCGCGGCGGCATGGTCGACGCGCAGGGGGACCACCGGATGGCGATGGCAACGGCCGTGAGCGCACTGGTGGCTCGGGGGCCGGTCGCGATCGAGGGCATCGAGGCCGCCGAGGTGTCCTTCCCCGGGTTCCTGCCCGCCCTGCGCGCGCTCGGCGCGACGATCGAGGGATGACGCC
>JBKPKU010000164.1:0-5804 GCA_046731295.1 Actinomycetota bacterium | reverse complement strand
AGGCGGTGTTCGGCCGCCGCCTCGACCGCGGGCCGGGTGAACGGGCATCGACGGAGCTCGCCCGCGGCCCACAGCGGCGACTGGTCGCTCCAGTGTGGGGAGGCCGGGTTCCCCGACTGCCCGGTCGAAAGGACCGCGAGGGTCGCGTCGACGTTCGACAGGTCCACGACCTGCCTCCACGAGGGCACGACCACGGCGTCGAAACCGAGCCGGCCGTCCACGCCGGACTGCAGGACGGTCTGCTCGTCCCCGCCGACCTCGTGTTCGGCTGCCACGAACATCGCGCCGAGACCCGGCAGCCGCGCGAGCGGATGGGCGAACCGTGCCCTGTGAAGCGCGCCCCACTGCCACGCCGACGGGTCGCTGCCGAGGTCGGCCTCGAGCCGGTCGAGCGCGGCCTCCAGCGCCGAGTCCAACAGGTCGGCCCACGTCCCGCCGCTCGGAGGCGGCTCGTCGGCCTCGAGCAGCGCCGGCAGCGCCGAGCAGACGAACACCTCCCGCGCCGCGAAGTAGGCCGCGAACGTCTCCGGGTCCTCGTCGTCGCCGATCACCGCCGAGGCGATCGTGCCGAGCCACGTCTCGTACACGGCGGCCTCGCGCGAGCCGGCGGCCAGGTCACCGTCCCACGCTCCGAGCCGTTCCAGCGCGTCCCGTGCACGGTCAGAGCTCGCCGTCGCATGGAGCAGGTACGGGAGCAGCCGCTGCGCCGCCAGTGACACCGTGTCGACCTGGATCGCCGCGCACTCGTCGTCGGTGACCGTGTCGACGGCCTCCAGGCGTTCGGCGATTCGCCTCGCCCGCAGCGGCACGTGCACGTCGAGGCCGATCAGGTGCGGATAGTCCTCGTCGTGGACGCGGTTGTTCGCTGCCACGAGGAACCCCGGATCCGGGTCTCTCGACCACGGGAGCTCGTCGAACGGGACGTACCCGTCCCACTCGTGCTCCGAGGTCCACCCCGCGACGGGAGCCGAGCCGTCGCCCGACCTCCGGATCGGATACAGCCCGCTGCACTGCAGGCCGATCGTCCCGTCGGCGTCCGCGTACAGGACGTTCTGGCCCGGACACGACACGCCGCGAAGGGCCTCCCGGAACGCGTCGAACGATCCCGCGCGCACGATGTCGATCAGGCTGGCCGGTTCGAGCAGCCCGTCGGTCGCGGTCCACCGCAGGGCGAACGTGCCCTCGACGGGGACGAACTCGCTGCCCCGGATCCCGACCGGCACGGCGTCGAGCAGCGGGCCGTGACGCGTCTCCCGCACCTCGAGCTCGACGGGTGCCCCGCCGCGCACCTCGATGCGCTCCGTTCGGACCGAGAGCTGCTCCCACGTCCCGTCGAACTCGGTCGCCGAGCCGTCCTCGCTCAGGCGCTCGACGTACAGGTCCTGGACGTCGCCGCTCACGTTCGTGATGCCCCAGGCATGATGGGCCGTCGTGCCGGCCACGATGCCCGGCGCGAACGCGAACGCCACGCCGCGCGCCTCGTACCCGGGCGCGCGGAGGTGGATCTCGAACCACGGCTGCGGCTGCTGCACCAGCAGGTGCGGGTCGTTGGCGAGCAGCGGTGCGCCGCTCCGGGTGCGCGAACCCGAGACCACCCACCCGTTCGAACCCTGTCCAGAGGACCGCGGCAGCCCGTCCAGCAACCGGCCGGCGAGCGATGCGGCCGCGAGCTCGGGCGGGTCCTCCGGCAGCGGCGGCAGGAACGTCTGGACCGCGGCGGGTCCCCTGCGTTCGACCAGGCGGTGGCGCAGGAGCTCGCGGTCCCAGTTGCCCGACAGGCCCCAGGCGAGGTACGCGAACGCCGCCGCCCACCCCTCGAGGTCCTCCGGCAGCTCGGGGGCCGAGGCGAGCATCGCGTACTCGATCGGCGGCGCCGCGGCCGCGCCGACGAACGCGCGCGCCCCCTCGACGAACCTGCGCATCATCGCGACCGAGACGTCGCTCCAGCGTTCGGCCTCCTGGGCGCCGATCCGCGCGAACCCGACCGTCCGCGCGAACCGGTCGGAGGGCAGCGCGAGATCCGAGAACCACTCGGACAGCCGGCCGGCCGACGCGCGCAGCGCAAGCTCGATCTGGAAGAGCCGTTCGGAGGCCTGGACGTAGCCCTGGGCGAACCACAGGTCCTCGAGCGAGGCAGCCGACAGGTAGGGGATGCCCCATCGGTCGCGGAGGACCTCGACCGGTTCGGCCAGGCCGGGCGCCGAGACCTCGCCCTCGACCTGCGCGAGCGCGGCCCGGGCGGCCTCGCGGATCTCCTCGAGCGGGTCGGCCACGGCCGCGCAGCCTACTCGGTCGCCGCCGTGGCCTCGCTTGAGGGCGCCCGCGCCCGTCTGGAATGATGCCGCGGTGACCGATCACGGCCCGTGGTTCGCCAGCTATCCGTCGGGGGTCCCGCACACGCTCGAGCCGTACCCGGACCTGTCGGTGTTCGGCATGCTCGAGGCGTCCGCGCGGGCGCACCCGGACGCGGCGGCGCTGGCCTGGTTCGGGCGGAAGATCTCCTACGTGGAGCTGCTGGCCGAGGTCGAACGCTGCTCGGCGGCCCTGGCCGGGCTGGGCATCGGCAAGGGCGACCGCGTCGGGCTCGTGATGCCGAACTGCCCCCAGTACGTGATCGCGTTCTACGCCACGGCCAGGCTCGGCGCGATCGTGGTCGGTAACAACCCGTTGTACACGCGGCGTGAGATGGAGCACCAGCTCCGCGACAGCGAGCCGGAAGTCGTGATCGTGCTCGACCTCCTGCACTCGGACTTCGCCATGGTGTTCGAGACCGTGGGCACGCCGCACGTCGTGGTCGCGCGGCTGAACGACTACATGACGTTCCCCAAGAAGCAGCTCGCGCCGCTGCTGAAGTTCCGCAAGCGCCAGTTCGAGCAGGGAAAGCCGTGGCCGCCGGTCCCCAGGGACGCCCGCGTGCTCTGGTGGGAGGCCTGGCTCGAGGCCGCGGGTGCCGCGCCGGTCGCGACGCCGATCCAGCCCGGGACCGACGTGGCCGGGCTGATCTATACGGGCGGCACGACCGGGATCAGCAAGGGCGCGATGCTCTCGCACCGCAACATGGTCGCGAACGCGATGCAGGCCGCCGCCTACCTCCAGCTCGAGCCCGGCGCCGAGGCGCTGCTCGGACCGCTCCCGTACTTCCACTCGTTCGGGATGTTGACCATGAACGTCGCGATCCTGATCGCCGCCAAGATGGTGCCGATCCCGAACCCGCGCGACCTGCACCTGGTGCTCGACGAGATGGCGAAGGAGAAGCCGACGTTCGTCCCCGGCGTCCCGCGGCTGTTCAACGCGCTCAACGAGTCGCCGCTTACGAAGAAGTTCGACCTGCGTTCGGTCAAGGCGTGCATCTCCGGCGCGGCCCCGCTGCCCGTGGCCGTGGCCAAGCGGTTCGCCGAGATCACGGGCGGTGCCCGGCTCGTCGAGGGCTACGGGCTGACCGAATGTTCGCCGGTCACCCACGCCAATCCGCTGGACGCGCCGAGGGAGGGTTCGATCGGCCTGCCGTTGCCCGACACCGACTGCAAGATCGTCGACCTTGAGGACGCGGACAAGGTCGTCGAGCAGGGCGAGCGGGGCGAGTTGTGCTTCAAGGGCCCGCAGGTGATGCTCGGCTACTGGAACCGCCCGGAGGAGACCGCGCTCGTACTCCGCAACGGGTGGTTGCACGGGGGCGACGTGGCCGTGATGGATCCGGACGGTTACTTCCGGATCGTCGACCGCCTGAAGGAGATGATCATCGTCTCCGGGTTCAACGTCTATCCGAACGAGGTCGAGGACGCGCTGTACCACCACCCGAAGGTCTCGAAGGTGGCCGTGATCGGCGTCCCGGACGACAAGACCGGGGAAGCCGTCAAGGCGTTCGTCGTGCTGCGCGAGGGCGAGAGGGCGACCGTCGACGAGCTCGTCGCATGGGCCCGGGACCCGGCCAATGGCCTGACGGCCTATCGGTCGCCCAAGCAGATCGAGATCCGGGACAGCCTTCCCGAGACCATGGTCGGCAAGGTCCTGCGCCGCGTGCTCGCCGAGGAGGAGCGACAGAAGGCGGCCACCGCGGCCGCCACCCCGTGAGCCCGCTGCCCGTGGACCTCGGCGACGGCGCGATCGTCAGGCGCCTGACGATGGCCGACCTGGCTCAGGTCTGGGCGACCGTCGACGCGTCCCGGGAGCGCCTCGAGCCGTGGATGCCGTGGATCGACGGCACCCGAACGATCGACGACCAGCGGCGGTGGCTCGAGAGCGTCGTCCACGACGAGCACTCGCTGGACGGCGGCGGCCTGTTCGTCGATGGGCGGTACGTAGGCGGCGTCGGACTCACGTGGGAACCGTTCAAGATCCGGGGCGAGATCGGGTACTGGATGTCGGAGGCGATCGAGGGCCGCGGCCTCGTGACGCGCGCCGTCCGCGCCCTGCTCGACATCGGCTTCCGCGAGATCGGCCTGCACCGCATCGAGATCAAGGCCGGGACCGAGAACAGAAGGAGCCGCGCGATCCCCGAGCGCCTGGGGTTCGTGCGCGAGGGCGTCGAGCGGGGCGCCGGCCGCGGCTCACACGGGTACCACGACCTGGTCGTGTACTCGATGCTCGAGGACGAGTGGCCGCCGACTGCATGACCGGCCTTCGGGCGGTCGTGTTCGACCTGTTCGGGACCCTCGTGTACGAGTTCCCGCGCGCGGACTGGAACGCCTGGCTCGACACGACCGCGGCGATCGTCGAGGCGGACCCGGAGGCGTTCCACGCGGCGTGGGCCGCCACCGCGGTCGAACGCCAGACGGGCGCCCTGGGCGACATCGAGGAGAACCTGCGGACGGTGGCAGCCCGCGCCGGCGCCTGGCCGACGGACTGGCAGATCGCCGAGGCGCTCGAGGCGCGGTCCGCGATGTATCGGGAGTGGTTCGTCCAACGACCGGGCGCGCAGGAGGTGCTGCCGGAACTCCGCTCGGCCGGGTACGGGCTGGCGCTCGTCAGCATGTGTGCACCGGACGCGCCGGCGATGTGGCGCGCGTCGCCGCTGCGGGGATCGGTGGACGCCGAGGTGTTTTCCTCCGAGGCGTCGCTCCGAAAGCCCGACCCGGCGATCTATCGGCTGGCGGCCGAGCGGCTGGGGATCGAGGCCCGAGGCCTGCCTGTACGTGGGGGACGGCGCGTACCGTGAGCTCACCGGGGCGGCGGCCGTCGGGATGCGCCCGGTCCTGATCCGGGATCCCGACGAGGAGGCCGAGATGCTGCGGCCCGATCCCGACGACTGGGACGGCGAGGCGATCGGGGACCTGCGCCAGATCCCCGGGCTCCTCGCGGGGGCGAAGGCCTAGAGCGCGCCCATCGCCCGCGCCGCCTCGAGCGCGAGCTCGCGCTCGGCCGGCGTGAGCGTTCGGAGCGGGGCGCGCACGTCCGTTCGGATCGGCACGCCGCGCGCCACGAGGATCTCCTTCAGCGCCGCGTGGAAGGGGACGGCGGCGAGGGCCGCCCGCAGCGACCCCACACGTTCGCCCGCGAGCGCGTCCCGGTCGTGCACGAGCGCCGCGACGATCTCGGGGAACGCGGTGGCCAAGCCCGAGACCGTCCCGTCCGCGCCGTGCTCGAGCGCCTCGAGCACGAGGGGCTCGCTGCCCACGAACAGATCCAACCCTTCGAGCCGGTACGGCTCGACCACCGACCAGGGAGTGTCCGAGACCTTCATGCCGGCCAGGTTGGGCGCGACCTCGTGGAGCCGTTCGACGAGCTCGACCGGGACCGGATAGCCGGAGCGCGCCGCGAACTCGTACACGTAGAAGGGCAGCCCTCCGCAGGCTTCGGCCGCCGAG
>JBKPKU010000163.1:0-5900 GCA_046731295.1 Actinomycetota bacterium | reverse complement strand
GCTTCGGTCCTCTCCCAGCTCCTGCTCCTGTTCGGCGGGGTCGCCACGGTCGCCGTGCTCGCGATCGCGGGCCTGACGCGAAGGGGACCCCTCGCCGCACCGACCGTGCTCGCCGCGGCGGTCGTGGCATGGTCGTTGACGTGGATAGGCCTCATGATCGGCCAGGCCACGATCGGGCTCGGGATCACGCTGGAGTGGGGCTTCTGGCTCCAGGCCCTAAGCGTCGGCGTTGTGGTCCATCGGGACCGTTCTTGCGGTAGCCCGCGGAAGGGCAGGAGCGAGTAGCTGAGAAACCCCTTGCTCGGCGCGGCTTACCGCTGAGACTCCCGCAGCATCCCGACGAGCACCGCCTGGAGCGTGCGGCTTTGTACCGTCGAGGGCCTTTGGGCGTACTAACAGCTGCCAGGTGAGGTGATCGGACGTTGTCCTTTCCTGAGGCGATCAAGACTTGCCTTAGGAAGTACGCGGTATTCGAGGGCAGAGCCTCGAGGTCTGAATTTTGGTGGTTCGCGCTCGCCTACTATGCGTTCATCCTCCTGATCCTCCCTGTCCTTGTTGTCATGGGGCGGGGGTCAACGCTCGACCAGGCATCGAGCGACAATGCCGTTGAGAATGTGGCGGCGTTTGTAGTGGGTCTCGCCTCTTATGTAGGACTTGTGCTTCCCATCGTGTCGGCTACGGTCCGACGGCTGCACGACACAGACAGATCGGGATGGTGGTGGTTCATCATCTTCATCCCGTTTGGGGTGATTGTCCTGATTGTGCTCCTCGCAAGTAAGGGGGATCGGGTCTGGAATGAGTACGGACTCCCCCCTGGGGAAGGCGCTTCGGCTTCAACCTCGACTTCCCTGCGGCCGCCACCGCCGCCTCCGATCCCTCGCAGGTAGCGCTATCGCTCCATCTCCCGCACCATCCCGACGAGGACCGCCCGGAGAGTCCGGTCCTCTTCACAGTCCATCAGCAGCTCGGCGAAGGCGCGACTCTGACCGGAAATCGCCGATCCGCTCGGCGCGTTCGAGGTCGGGGAGCATCAGGACGTGGAGCAGTTCGGCGCGGGGAGCCGGACCAAGCGCCTCCAAGCGCACCTGTAGGCGACGTTCGAGATCGTCGGGTCCCACGCTCGGAGACTACGGCGTCGGACGGTCACTCTGCGTCTCAGCCAGTTGAAGGTGTCACGCGTCGTGCTGACCCTCCTAGAATTTCTTCCATGAGCGACGCCGGAGCGAATCAACACCTCCTCTTCGCCTTAGTGTCGGCGCTCTAGGATCTGTGACCATCTACAGATGTACTATTCGGTCCAGCAACGCATCCCGACGGGCAACAGTGGCTCGACCTGGCACACTTCGCGACTCGCGCGGATGCGAGACAGCCGCTCGATCGCCCGCCAGACCTTCGTTGGACGGATGAACTTCGTCATCACGACCGAAGCCCCCGTCCTCGCCGTGTCGTCGTTGACCTGGTCGGCGAACCGAGCAGCGGGCGGCCGATCTTGTCGAATCCACGTCTGCCGCGGGGCCAATGCGGGGCCACTGCCCTGAAGAGGCACTTTGAATCAGCGTTCAGGGGTTCCGAAAAGTAGCCTTGACCTGAGGCGTTAGGTTAGTGCACCCAACTGGACAGAAGTCGAAAAAAAGCCCGCAGGTAGAGGGGCATGTGGTCCGCCTCAGCGGCCGTCACGCGAAGCTTCGTCGGGCCGGCTACCGCACTGGATGGTCGGGGTGACGACGGCACCTGATCAGTCCTGGCCTGGCTCGAGTCGAGGTCCGCGGAGGGAACCACGTCGCGGTTTAAGCCGAAGCCGGAGCGCGGCTTCCCGCTGACTCAACTCAGCCCCACTCTCCACGAGTGGACATTGCGGTGAGACGCGCTCCACGAATCCTCCCCGGCGGCGCCTCCGACAGACGTCGAAGCTCCCGAAAAGCTGGGGGTCCCTCTACACCTTCTCGCCCAAGGGGAGTCCTGTAGGAGTGTGGTGCAGGATGCCCTCGTGACGGCCGGCAGGCTCGAGCGGCTCTACCGGGAGGACGGTGCTCGGCTATGGCGTGCGCTCGTGGCGTTCTCTGGAGATCGAGAGGTGGCAAGCGACGCCGTGGCCGAGGCCTTCGCGCAGGCGATCGGCCGCGAGAGCCATCTCCGCGACCCGCAACGTTGGGTCTGGCGGGCGGCGTTTCGGATCGGCGCCGGAGAGCTAAAGGATCGCAGGGGCTTCCGGGCACCTATCGCAGACCAAAGCTACGAGATGGAGGAGCCACCCGCAACACTGGTTGCCGGTCTCGCGCGGCTCTCGCCGAAGCAACGAGCGGCACTGGTCCTCCACTACTACGCGGGGTATCCGACCAAGGAGATCGCGGGCATCATCGGGTCAAGCCCAGCGACGGTCCGCGTGCACCTCAGCCAGGGGCGGAAGCGCCTTCGCCGAATCTTGGAGGAGCCGGATGACTGACCTCGAGGAGCACTTCCGAACGTTGGATCGGCTCGACGCTCCCGATGTCTGGTCCGAGGCGGAGCGCCGCCAACCGGGCATCAGGCCGCCCCTTCGCCGTGGTCACCGTCTGGTGGTCGCCGCTGTGGCGTTCGCGGTTGGCGCGGCGGGCGTCGGCCTCGTGATCTGGGCTTTCGGCGGCTCCTCGCCGAGACCGAGCCCACGCCCGGCGGCCCTACCGGAGAGCGGAAAGATCGCCTTCGCCTCATTCGCCAATGGCCACTGGCAGATCTTTTCGGTCAATGAGAGCGGAGGCGACGTCACTCGGCTCACGCATCTTTCAAGCGATCAGTTCCATCCCGCTTGGTCGACCGACGGGATGCGGATCGCCTTCACCGCCCAGGGTGGGGACGGTGACATGAAGATCTGGGTCATGGACGCATCCGGCGGCAACCTCCAGAGGCTCACGAGCGGTCCTGGCTCGGACTACCTTCCCCAGTGGTCCCCAGACGGATCGCGGGTTGCGTTCGTGAGCAGCAGGGATGGCAACGATGAGATCTACGTTATGAACGACGACGGGACGAACCAAACGCGCCTAACGCACGATACGAACGAGGACTTGTCGCCAGCATGGTCGCCCGATGGGAGCCAGATCGCCTTCCAATCGAACCGTGACGGCAACAACGACATCTACGTGATGAACGCGGATGGCAGCCACGTCACGAACCTGACGAACACGCCCACCTCGGGCGAGTTCGACCCGGCGTGGTCACCAGATGGGACGAGGATCGCCTTTGCCAGCGATCGAGATGCCAATCCGGAGATCTACGTGATGGATGTGGATGGGTCCTCGGTCACCAGGCTGACGCGGGATGCGGCCCACGACTGGAACCCTGCTTGGTCGCCGGATGGGGCAGCGATCGCGTTCGAGAGCGATCGAGCGGGCCCGGTCGGCCTCTATGTTCTGAATCTGGAGCTCGGCACAACATCGACGCTCACAGACGGGACTGAAGCATGCTGCCCAGCCTGGCAGCCGGTCGTCCCCTCGGGGAGGAGCCCTTCACCCGAAGTCGCGATCACTCGATGCACTCAGGCGACCACGTCGGGCGACTTCGACGGTGACGGAGCCACGGACGAAGCCGACTTCATCGAGGTCGTCTCAGGCAGCGTTTCCTGCGACCGGCCTGGGCAGGTGTTCCAGAACCTCTCATCTCAGGAGCTCGTGATCCGATTCGGATCGGGGCAGACGCTTCAGCGAGCGTTCACGGACTGTCAAGGCGGGCTGTGTGCGTACGTGTTCGAGGCTGTGGCCCTGGGCGGCGGCGGCCGTCACATGCTCGCGGTCGATGTAAGCGGATCTGGCGATGCAGGCCTCTTGGACTTCTACCGGGTCGATGCGGATCGGATTCACCCAATCACAATCGGGGAGCCGGGCGACCCTCCGTACGTGGAGCCGGGCCCGGCGCTTCTCGGCGGGGGTTTCAACTCCGTTCTGCAGAGCCCCATCGTCTGTCGCGTGAACGACGACGGCACACGGATGCTCGTCTCGATCCACGCTGAGAACGTCGGTGACAGCCTCAGCGGACCGTGGCGGGTCCACTCGACGACGATGGTCCTGGAAGGCGACCGGCTCGTCGTCACGTCGACGGACGACTCAGAATCCAGCTTCCCTGACACCACGGGAATCCCGAGCTTCTCGAAGACGTCACCGTTCGAGAACGGATGCTCCTGAAGGGAGGCCGGGCTCGACGATGCGACCGGCCTCCGGGCGGGGCATGGCGAGTGCCTCGGACGATGAACGCACGCGTCGTGGCGGACGACCAAGGCTTCCGCCGATCAGATTGTTGCCGCCCACGCTCGTGCCGATGACGGTTCGGCAGCAGGAGATCGCGATTCAAACTCTTGCTGTGCTCCTGGACTCCTGGCTGAAGGGCGAACAGTACCGTCCAGACAGGAGGGAGGTTGCCCGCCAACCGAAGAAGCGTCTAAAGACGCTCTCCCGACGGCCGGATGGCGCCCGTCATGTCTGACACGTAGGGTTGGAGAATCACGTGCATGTTTTTCGACCACCGTAAACAACATACCTGTGTTTCCGCAGGTCAGAGCGTTGGTGCACCCAACTGGACAGTATCGAAAAAATGTCCGCAGGTAGAAGGGCGTGCGCTCGGTCTGAGTGCTCGTCACGCGAAGCTTCGTCGCTCCGGCTATCGGAAGGTCCAACGCTCATGGCGCTGACTCCCGCTGCCTGATTCGCTATTCGAGGCCTCCGTACCGTTCTGGAAGAGGCGGATCGTTCTCGAGCGGTCCGAAGTTGCCTATCAGTTGGCCTGCGCGGGAGCGGGTTCGCGCGCGGCACGAAGCACCTTGTCGACGAACGCCTTGCCCATCGCCCTGGCGGAGTAGGGATCCTGGCCGGTGATCAGCTCGCGGTCCACCACCACTTTCTCCCCTGCGGGAAGCTTCGTCTGCTCGATCTTCGCGCCGGCGGCGACCAGAATCTCGGTGGGGTACTCCTTGATGTGCCCCTGGAAGCGCCTGACCAGCGGCATGTCCTCGAGCATGCGGTCGGCCACTGTCTTGACGCACGTCATCCGATAGCCGTCGTAGACCCAGCGGCCGTCGATCCGGGGCGCGGCCGCCAGCGCTCCGGGCGCATGGCAGATCAGCCCGGTCGTCCGACCGGCTTCGTGGAAGAACTGGACCAGCGCTCCGAAGTCTTCGTTGAGCGAGTTGTCGACGAAGGGATCGCGGTGAAGCAAGTCGACCATCGGCGCGTGGCCGCCGGGAACGAACATGGCGTCGAACTCAGCGAGCTGCTCTCGGTCGTGGGCAATCTCCTCCAACGGGATCGGGTTCGCGAGCCCGAGCTCGAGCAGACGCTGGTAGCTGCGCTTGGCCGCCTCGAGCCTCGCTCGGGACAGGTTCCAGTTCATCAGGCTGTAGGAGGTCTTGTCGATCGTTGGCACCTTGCCGCCGGGGGTCGTGAAGCTGAGCTCGAAACCGGCCTCGAGCATGGCGTCGGTCGGCTCGGTCAGCTCTCCCAGGTAGGTGCCGGTCGGCTCCTCACCGCCCTCCCGAAGCGGCATCCGGTCGGCAGCTGAGACGACGACGAGCACGCGCGCCGTTTTCGACATTCGAGATGACCTCCTCGTGCTTGTTCGGCTCTCCGCCGTGTGGAACCCGATCCCGCTGTTCCCTCCGGTGACCACCGCGGTCCTCCCGGCCTGGTCGGGGGCGTCGGCGGCCGTCCATCTCTTCCTCTCCATGACCACACCTTCTGTCGTGGCACTCGGTGTCAGTTGCGGCCAGAATATCGAGGCTGACACTAAGTGTCAAACTCGTCTCAGAGTGGTATGGTCCCGGGCCATGAAGGTCGATCCCGTTCCCGTCCGTGAGCGCACCCGCCGCGCCGTGCGCGCCGAGCTGGCCATGCTCGCGCAGGACCTGTTCGCCGCGAGGGGGTACGGCGAGACCACGG
>JBKPKU010000162.1:0-8878 GCA_046731295.1 Actinomycetota bacterium | reverse complement strand
CAGCCGCGCGGCCAGGTCCTTGATCTTGCGGATGAACAGGACGCCGAGCGACCCCGAGAAGTCGGCATCATCCTGGCGGCCCAGCACCGCGTTCTCCCACAGCGACATGTTGAGCACGAGGCCCTGCTCGTGCCGATCCTCGGGGATGTAGCCGACGCCGGCGTTGCGGATGTCGAACACGGCCTTGCCCGCTATCGCAACGCCCTCGAGCTCGATCGTGCCGGACTCGGGTGTCCGAAGCCCGATCAGGGACTCGGCCAGCTCGCGCTGACCGTTGCCCTCGACACCGGCCACGCCCAGGATCTCGCCGGCCCGAACCTCCATGCTCACGCCGTTCAGTTTGCCCTCGCCGATCAGGTCCCGAACACGCAGGACGCGCTCGCCGATCTCGACCTCGGGCTTCTCGAGCCGGAACAGCACCGGGCGGCCGACCATCATCTCGGCCAACTTGGCCTTGGAGGTTTCTGACGGACGGGTCTCGCCCACGACGCGACCTCTGCGAAGCACGGTGATGCGATCGGCGATCTGCATCACCTCGTCGAGCTTGTGGCTGATGAACACGATCGTCCGGCCGGCCTCCCGCAGCTTGCGGAGGTTGCCGAACAGGTCCTTGGTCTCGCTCGGCGTCAGCACGGCCGTCGGCTCGTCCAGGATGAGGATCTCCACGCCACGGTACAGCGCCTTGAGGATCTCGACCCGCTGCTCCTCGCCGACCGAAAGGTCCTCGACGACCGCCCCGGGGTCCACTCGGAACGCGTACGAGTCCGCGAGTTCCGCGACGCGTTGCCGCGCCGCATCCATGTCCAGGCGCTCGCCGCCCTCCTCACCCAGGATGATGTTCTCGGTGACGGTGAACGGATCGACCAGGACGAAGTGCTGGTGGACCATCCCGATGCCGTTGGCGATCGCGTCGCGCGGCGACCCGATCCTCACCTCGTGGCCGCGGACGATGATCCTGCCGCCGTCGGCCGGATATATCCCGTACAGCACGCGCATCAGCGTGGACTTGCCCGCCCCGTTCTCCCCGATCAGTGCGTGGACCTCGCCGGCGCGCAGCTCGAGGTCCACCTCGTCGTTGGCGAGCACGCCGGGGAACCGCTTGGTGATGCGTTCGAGAACGACGAGGGGCGGGGTCCCGTTGCCCCCCGCCCCGTCGCCGCCGGCCACGCTTCGACCCGCCCGGCCTTACGCCCCCTCGGGCGTGTCGGGCACGACGATGGTCCCGTCGATGATCTGCTGCTTGAACTTGTCCAGCTGCTCCGTGATGTCGGACGTCAGGGCCTCTGGGTTCGAGGTCGCGTAGTCGACCCCGTCCTCCGCCATGCCGAACACCTGGCTGCCTTGATCGGCGAACGTCCCCTCGCCCTGTGCCTGGATCGCGTTGTACACGGCCACATCCACTCGCTTGAGCATCGAGGTCAGGATCCACGGCTGCTGCTCGGGGCTCGCGGTCAGGTACTGGTCGGAGTCGACCCCGATGGCGTACTTCTGCGCCTCGACCGCCGCGTTGAACAATCCCGCCCCGGACGCGCCGGAGGCGTGGTAGATGATCTCCGCGCCCTCGTCGTACATCTTCGTCGAGAGCTGCTCGCCCTTGACCGGATCGTTGAACGCCTCCGTGCTGTCGCCGATGTACTCGACGAGCACCTTGATGTTCGGGTCGATCTGGTGCGCGCCGGCCTCGTAGCCCGCCTCGAACTTCTCGATCAGACCGGTGCCCTGTTGGCCGCCCAGGAACCCGATGGTGTCGCACTGGCACTTCAGCGCGGCCGCCGCGCCGACCAGGAACGAGCCCTCCTGCTCCTTGAACGTGTAGTCGGCCACGTTCGGGATCGCCTCGGCGTCGTTGGTAAGGCCGCACGCTGTGCCGCAGGTCGCGAACCCGTCCACGATCATGAAGTCCACGTCCGGGTAGTCCGGCGCGATCGTGTTGATGCCCGGCGAGAACGCGAACCCGACCGCGACGATCAGGTTCATGCCCGCGTCGGCGAGCGCCTGCACGTTTTGATCACGGTCCGATCCGGTGGAGTTGGCCTCGTTTACGATGGCGTTGTCCTTGCACACGAGGCCGTCGGCGATCGCCTGCTGGAGACCGCGGTTGGCCGCGTCGTTGAACGATTTGTCGCCAAGGCCGCCGATGTCGAAGGCCACGCCGACCTTCATGTCGGCGTCACATTCCGCGCCGCCGGTGCCTCCTGTGGCGGTCCCGCCCGCCGCACCGGTCTCGCCGCCATTGTCGTTGCCGCACGCCGCGGCCACGACCGACAAGACGCCGAGTAAGACCAGCGCCTTCGCTCGCCATGAGCGCATACTTCCCCCTCCCGTTCCGATGGGTGCCCCCGAACCGGGGGCACGGCCGTAGATTCTCCGCTCGGCGGGACGAGCCCGTCAAACGAGATTCGTAGCCCAACCGGGGTACGGTCCCTGGGCCGTCGCACGATGTCGTGATCGCAGTTCGGGAAGGAGCAAGGGCGCATGGACCGACTCTCCGAGATCCGCGAACGGTTCGTCAGTTCGCCGTTCCACTCGGCGTTGTTGGGGGCCCGGCTCGACCGCGTCGCCCCGGACGAGGTCGACGTCTCGCTGGACGTCGAACCGCGCCACCTGAACCTTTCGGGAACGCTCCACGGCGGCATGATCGCGACGCTCGCCGACACGGCGACCGGCCTCGCCTACCGCACCGGCCTGAACGAAGCCGCGAGCGCGGTCACGACGTCGCTGTCGTTGACGTTCCTGCGGCCGGGCGGGATCGGCGTGGTCACCGCGAGGGGGCGGGTGGTCAAGCGCGGTTCGCGCTTCGGCTACGCGGAGGCCGACGTGGTGGACGCGGACGGAACGCTGTTGGCGCGCGCCGGGGCGACGTTCACCGTGATGGCCGCCGCCACGAACCAGGATCAGTAGTCGACGTCGATCTCCTGCATCTCCTTGGCGAGCTCGGAGAGCGCGCCCTGGAGCTGCATCAGCAGCATCATGCTGCCGTTGATCCGGATCTTGCCGGTCATGAACGCGGTCACGGGGTTCAGCTCGCTCTTCGCGAGTGCGACCGCCGTGTCGTAGTCTTGCTCGATCGTCGCGTCCGGCTTGTCGGCGTCGCCCGCCTCAAGGTCCACGGTCCCGCCCTCGAACTTCATCCAGTAGCGCTTGGGCCCGTCCGACGTGTTGATCACGTTCTGGATCGTGACATCGGCCGATGCCGCCGCCGCGCGGAACGCGTCGCTCGCGTTCAGGCGCTTCTCGAGCTCCTCGGTCCAATCGGGTGACAGGAACCGGACGGGCATGCGGATACCTCCTGGGTTCGTGAGACGGCAGTCTATCTAGGACCCGGTCCGCTCGGTCGCGGCGAACAGGTGCGGGTCGGTCAGGTGCAGCGCGTCGTTGAGGAATCGGACGCGCCGGCTGTGGCCGTCGACCACCACCGAGTTCAGCGAGGCATTCTCGGGCACGAAGAACATCTCGTGGTCGACGCCGACCAGCGGCGCCACGTAGGCGTTGATCACGGCGCCGTGGCACACGATGACCACGCTGCCTTCGGGGTGCGCCGCCAACGCGCGCTCCACCGCGTCCCGAACGCGCGCCCGGAACGGCTGCAGCTCTTCGACGCTCGGCGCGTGACGCCAGATCGGCTCCTGGTTGCGGATCCGGTGGAGCATCTCCTCGTCGGCGCCGAGGATCTCCTCGAAGCGCTTTCCCTCCCAGTCGCCCAGGTAGGCCTCGGCCAGGTCGTCGTCGTACGTGACCTGGATCCCGTCGGGTTCGGCGTACGCGGCGACCGTCTCCCGTGCCCGCCGGAGCGTCGAGCTGAGCACGGCCCCCGGAACCTGCATCGAACGCAACCGATCGGCGAGCAGCCGGGCCTGCTCGCGCCCACGCTCGCTGAGCGGCGGGTCCCATTGCGATCCGCGCGGCCCCTCCACGAAGTCGGTGGAGTCGAAGTCCGACTCACCGTGGCGCACCAGGTAGAGGATGCGTTCGCTCATCGTGCGATCCTGCGTCCCTTGCGCGACGCCCGGTCGCGCCGGAACGCCTCGACGTCCTCGCGCCGCCAGACACGGCCGGACGCGAGCGACGCGACCGGCTCGGGGAACGCGCCGCGGCTTACGTAGGTCGAGACGCGGCGTCGGTCCCAGCCCAGGATCTCGGACGCCTCCGCCACGCCGACCAGATCGGGGATCACCTCGATCCACAGCAACGCGTCATCCCCCGCGGCGCGGCGGATCCCGGCCAGGCATCCCTCGCGCGATCGGCGCCGGATCTCCGTGGCGCCGACGCGGCCGATCCACTCCGGCGGCTGATGGCGCATCGAGGCTCGGATGCGTGTCGCAGACACGAAGGCGATGATACCGGCGGCTACGAACGTGCCGGCCGGCCGCGCGAGCGATTGAGCTCGAGCTGCCAACAGCGCTCGTGCCAGTGACGGCGCGTGTCCGGATCGTCCTGGGGCACGACGACGAGGTGCCACGTGCCGAGCCGGATCTCGAGGTCGCATCCTGGACAGCGGTACGGTTTGTCGCTGGTCACCCGGCGAACGTCGAACCCCGGGAACAGTGCCCAACCCGGCGCGGCCGATGGCGGCATCCGCGACGGCGGTGCGACCTCCTCGGCGCGGCGGTTCCGCCTCGGCATCAGCGGGCTCCCGCGACGCGCCGGACGAACGGCGCCGCCTCGCCCGCGAGTGCCGCGCCGATCGCTCGATCGTCCTTCTCACCCCTGACGCGGAAGGAATGGTCGCCGCCCTCGATCGGAACCAGCGTCGCGCGGTCGCCGATCCCGGCCAGCACGCCGGCGAGCAGGTCCGGATTCGCGAACGGGTCCCGGGTCCCCTGCAGGAAGAGCATCGGCACCCCGATCCTGCCGAGGTGCTCTGCGCGCAGCCGGTCGGTCTTGCCCGGCGGGTGCAGGGGGTAGCCGAGGAACACCAGCCCGGCGGCCGGCATGCCGTCGGCCACGCACATCGAGGCGATGCGGCCGCCGAGCGACTTGCCGCCCGCCAGCACGGGGCGCTTCCCGGCGCGTCCGGTCGCGTCCTCGAACGCGGCCAGCCAGGTCTCGCGCAGGACGCGTTCGGGGTCGGGCGAACGCCGCCCACGCTCGATGTACGCGAAGTTGAACCGCAGCGTGGCGACCCCGGCCTCGCCCATCGCCCGGCAGAACCCCACTAGGAAGGGATGGTCCATCCCCGCTCCCGCCCCGTGCGCGACGACGAGGGTCGCCACGGCCCCCCTGGGCTCGATCCGGGTGGAGCCGACCTCGCCGCCCGGGATCGGGATCCGGCCACTGCTGTCCGACGTGACCATGCCAGAATCCTGTCAGATGGCGGGCACGCTCTACCTCGGCACCTCCGGGTTCTCCTACGACCAGTGGAAGCACGGCGTCTTCTACCCGGAGGGGCTGAAGAACCGGGAGATGCTCTCCTACTACGCGAGCCGGTTCCCGTCGGTCGAGATCAACTACACGTTCCGTCGCTATCCCACGCCGAAGTCGCTCGAGACGTGGAAGGTAGAGACGCCCGCGAGCTTCCGGTTCACGCTCAAGGCCAACCAGCGGATCACGCATTGGAAGCGACTGGCCGACACCGACCAGGACGTGCGCGACTTCCTCGAGCTCGGCAAGATCCTCGGCGAGCGCCTCGGGACCGTGCTGTACCAGTGCCCGCCCACCCTGCCGTACGACCGGGCGCTGATCGAGTCGTTCGTGGGATACCTCCCCCCGGCCCCGAAGGCGGCGATGGAGTTCCGCCACCCGTCGTGGGTGGAGGCCCGCGACCTGCTGCTCGAGCAGGGCGTCGCGTGGTGCGTCGCCGAGACCGACGAGAAGGACCCCGGGCCCGAGGACCTTTCGTGGGAGCCGTTCGGGTTCCTCCGACTGCGCAAGACCGAGTACACGGACGAGGAGCTCCGCGGGTGGGCCGGGCGGATCGCCTCGGCGCTCGAGGTGGGACGCGACGTGTACGCGTACTTCAAGCACGAGGACGAGGGCGCGAGCACGCGCATGGCCGACCGCCTGCGCGAGATGGTCGAGGCCTCCTAGGAAAGGGCGCGGACACCGATGCTCGAACGCAGGGCCTGTTCGATCTCGGCGACCTGGTTCGGGTCCTCCACCTTTCGCCCGAGCGCGTCCCGGACGTAGAAGGCGTCCACCACCCGAACACCGTACGTCGCCACCTTGGCGAGATGGACATCGAGCTGGAGCTCGGCGAGCGTACGGGTCACGTCGAACAGCAGGCCCAGCCGGTCCGGCGCCCCGACCTCCACGACGCTGAAGAAGTCCGACGCGTCGTTGTCGACCGTGACCCTGACCGGAACCTCGTGTCGCGGGCCCGGGTAGTGCGCACGCTTGGCGTGCACGCGGTGGTCCAGCGACAGGCGGCCCTCGATCGCCCGACGGAGCGTCCCGCGGACGTCCCGCCACCGGTCTTCGCCGACCTCGGCCTCGAACGCCCCCTCGACCTCGAACACGTCGACCGCGACGCCGTCGTCGGTGGTGAACACCTGCGCCGTCAGGATCGACAGGCCCGCGAGCGTCAGCGCCCCCGCGATCATCGACAGCAGCCCGGCACGGTCCGCGGCCGCGACGGCGAGCTCGTACGTCCCCGGCCGCGAGCCCTCGGTCGCGACGGTGCGCACCTCCTGCGTGCCCATCGGCCGCGCGACCAGTCCGAAGTGCGCCGCGACACGTTCTGCCGGAACGGTCGAGACGTAGCCGCGTGGCACGCGCATCAGGAAGCGCTCGATCTGGGCGGTATCCTCGCCCGCAAGCGCCGCTCTGATCTCATCGGCGCGCCGGGACAGGCGTTCGGCGGTGCCGGGCCGCATCTCGCCGCGCTCGAGGACGCGCCCGACCTTCGCGACCAGCTCGCGAACCAGCGTTGCGCGCCAGGGCGTCCAGGCCAGCGGCCCGGTGGCGCGCGCGTCCGCGATCGTCAGCAGGGACAGCGCCGCCAGACGCGGCGCCTCGGCGATCGTGGCGGCCACACCGTGCACCAGCTCCTCGTCCTCCAGGTCTCGCCGCGTCGCGGTATCGGACAGGAGGAGGTGCTCGGACACGAGGAAGCGGGCCAGGTCGGCCGTGGGGCCGGCGACGCCCATGTGCTCGAGCGTCGCTCGCGCGACGTCCGCGCCGACGGCCACGTGCTCGCCGTGTCCGGTCTTCCCGATGTCGTGGAGCAGCGCGCCCAGCACCAGCCCGTCCCGATCGTCCACCACCGCGGCGGCCTCGACCGCGAGCGGATCGTCGCCGGGGTCGTCCAGCAGGGACGCGGCCGCCGCGAACGCGTCCAGCAGGTGCACGTCGACGGACGAGCGGTGGTACGGGTCGCGTTGGGGCCGGCACCGGACGTCCGACCAGGCGGGCAGGTAGCGCTCGAGCAGCCCGATGCGGTCGAGGGTCTCGAGCGCGCCCGCCGCCTCCGGGCCGCTCCGGAGCAGCTCGAGGAACGCGTCCCGGACCTCCTCCGGCCACGCGCCGTCCGGGATCGTCTCGGGCGTCATCGCGTCCAGGGCGGCCGCCGGCATCACCCCGCGCTCGCGCGCGACCGTGACGAACGCCCGCATGATGCCGGCGGGCGTGGGCTCGACCTGCGGCAGCGGCGACGACCCACGCAGGTACCGGTCGAATGCGGACGAGACCACGTGCTCGACCTGACGGGCATGCTCGAACACCGAGCGCATGAGCCCGTCGACGGCGGGGAGGCCGGGCTCATCCACGAACCCCATCCCGGCGGCGATCGCCGGTTGCTGCTCGAGGACCAGCCGGTCCGAACCGCGGCCGGTCTCCAGGTGCAGCGCACTCCGAACGCGGATGAGGAACTCCTCGGCGTCGTCCACGGCCCGGCGTTCGGCCGCGCGGACGATGCCGGTCTCCTCGAACGGCGGGCCGATCGCGGCCTGCAGCCATCCGAGCGCCTGCACGTCCCGCAGCCCGCCGACCCCCTCCTTGACGTCGGGCTCGAGTAACGACGACACGGAACCGAACCGCTCGCGCCGGGCGTCGCGATCGTCGAGCAGGCGCGCGGCGAACGCGCGGGGGTCGCGGCGGACCGGCGCGAGGACACCTTCGAACGCCCGCTCCCACAGCGCGGCGTCCCCCGCGAGGAGCCGGCCGTCGAGCGTGGCCGTGGCCCCGTCGAGATCCCGGGAGGCGTCCGCGCACTCGGCCGGCGTAAGGACGGCGTGGCCGACGCGAAGGCCGGCATCCCACAGCGGGTAGAGCAGGCGTTCGGCCAGCGCCGCCATCTCGTCGGGGTTCGGGCCGTCGTGCAGGATCATCAGGTCGACGTCCGAGCCCGGCGAGAGTCCCCCGCGGCCGAAGCCGCCCAGCGCGACCAGGGCCACGCCCGCTGAGGGTGTCGTGGCACCGAACAGGTCCCGAAGGCAGCCGTCGACGATCTCGGCCCGGCGGGCGGCCGACCAGCGGCCGTGGTGGCCGATCTCGTAGGCGCGGTCGAGCGCGTGGAGGTCCTCGAGCAGCCGGCCGACACGAGGGAGCGGTTCGCCCGCGCCGGCCGGCGGTGTCGGTTCGCGCACGCTACAGGGCGTCGGGCCCCATCTCGCCGGTCCGGATCCGCACGACCTGCTCGACGCCGGTGACCCAGATCTTCCCGTCCCCGATCTTGCCGGTCCGGGCGGCGCCCGCGAGCGCGTCTACGACCCGGTCCACCTGGTCGTCGTCGCAGAGCACCTCGACCTTCACCTTCGGGACGAAGTCGACCTGGTACTCGGCACCGCGGTAGATCTCGGTGTGACCGCGCTGACGGCCGAACCCCTCGACGTCGGTCGTCGTCAGGCCGTTGATCCCGAGGTCCTGCAGCGCCTCCTTCACCTCGTCGAGCCGGTGCGGTTTGACGATCGCGACGACGAGTCTCACGGCGCTCCAGGTCCCG